>CACZXN010000029.1 GCA_902785075.1 uncultured Bacteroidales bacterium
TGGCACCATGCGCTTCAGCTTGAGCGCGAAGTCGGTGGCAGATGTGAACGATGTGAAGTCATCGCTCATCAAAACCCGCCGCATCGTCTTCACTCCATCTGTGGAGCTGAAGGAAGAGCTGAAGTCCACCAGCGTCATCATCACCTGTTACGACCGCAACGGCGACATCGTGAAGCGTGTCACATCAACCGATGATGGCACTATCGAGGACAACAGCGGTGAGGACACTACTGGCGAGAACGACGGTGGTAACACTCCTTCAGGTGGTGACTCTCAGAACCAAGGCGGCAACACCAGCCAGGGTGGTGACACCAACACATCGGGTGGTGACGAAGGTGGCGACGACGAACCGTTCGATGGTGGGAACTAAGGACCCACCCCCGTACCCCTCCCTTTAGGGAGGGGAGTGGGAACTAAGAGCTAAGAGCTGTAGAACTGTAGAACAGTTCAAGAGTTCAATGGTTCAAAAGTTCAAAACACACTCCTCCACCGCAAGCGGTCCCCCTCCCCTAGCTAAGGGGAGGAACTGCGGGGGAAATAGCCGAATAAGCTTCCCCTCTAAGATGGAGGGGAGTTAGAGCTAAGAACCTGAATCAAAAGAAAGGAGGGCCAAAAGCTCTCCTTTCTTCTGTTTCTCCGTGTTTTCGGGTTATTTCTTCACGTTGTAGGCAATGAGGGCTGGACCGCGCCTCACATAGAGGGTGCCATTGAAGATGGTGGGATGGGAGAAGTATTAAATTTCAGTTTTTACTGTAAAAATGAAAAATCAAGATGTCCAAAGTTATAAGTTATAAGTTCATGGAAAGTATTTTGAATTGTTTGGCAGGATAAAAGATTTGTCGTATTTTGACTGTTTTTAGGCACTTTTTTCGGCAAAACGAACAAAAATAAGGGTATTCATTATTGTTTTTCTGTTAAGTATTATTATCTTTGCAGTGTCATTTTCTATAGAAAACATATAATAATCAACCAATATGAGAAAACAATCTATTTATGACTCTATTATTTCAGTTGTCAACTTCCGATTGACTTTCACAATTGTCATGGTGATAGGCTTGCTGACTTGGTTCGTGCCTCAGCAGGCGTCTGCCACGTATGTGGACGAGACGCACAACTACACAGTAACTCTGTATGGTTCGAACAAAATTCGAATTCAGGTACCAGTGTATGACGAACGTGGTGCCGACTGTTGGGTGAAGAACGGTAAGTTGTACTACCAGGTAAAGAACGCTGATGGCAGTTACGGCAGTGAGGTGCTGGTGTTTCGGTGGTATCAGGACGAAAAAAGTCATGACAACGACGACAAGGACTTGTGGTGTAAACACTCGACGAATGCAGGTGGTAGCTTCGATGTGACGCAAGGCAACTCGGGTAACCACTTCACGTTGACCAGTTCGAGCGGCGAAATGCGACGACTCATTTACGAGAGTGCCGAGACTTACACCATCTATGCGGTGTGGACTGTGCCTTACAATCTTCTGGGCAAGACGTTGAGGTTCAAATGGGATGTGCTCCGTGATGGTACTGCTAGGTCGGAAGAAAATGTTTCGGGACTGAATGATGTGACCATTACGCTTCCTGCGGCTGAGAACATAAACTATCCTCAGCTGACGATGGCTACCATCTCGTTCAGCGAGCAGGGTAAGTTGGAGATTCCATGGTTCATCGCTACAAACAAATTGGTGAAAGCTCAGTATCAATATAGGTCTGACGACGGACGGTACGTCACTCATTCGCTGTCGGCTGACCAAAGTGGCGGAACGATCTATCTGGATGCTACGGTGCCTCACAATGACTTCAATGTAATCGTGGACTACAAGGACAAGGATGACTATCTGGTTCCGAACATACCGTCGGCTGTGCAGAACCTTGAAATGGTTCATGCGCCCATCAACTTCCGGGCTGTGCCGATCGGTGGCAACAAGGCGGCTGTGAAGTTGGTTTGGCAGACGGAGTATCCAACATGTAAAGACATATCCAGTTCGGATGTTTTCGAGATACAGCGCTCGCTGACTGGCGAGGAAGCTGACTTCGTGTCAATCGGTGCTGAACCGTTTAATGCGGGAAGTCTGAATTATGAATATATCGACAGTCTCCTTATCCCGGCAATCAATCAGGCGCACCTGAAGGACGGCAACTCGCTCGATAAGCTAACCTATCGCATTCGTCGTGCTGTGACTCAGACGTGGGGATGGGAAGGAAACAGCACGGCTGCCACATCTACTTGTATGGTGGATAACCTGCACCTGATACGTATCGCCAACTACACGGCGAAGTGGGAGGATGAGCGGGCCTTCACGGTTCGTGTGTCGTGGAACTATGCTGATGAGCATGGTGCTGTGTTGGACGACCGGTCGGAGATGAAGCTGCGTGTCACATCGACCAACAGTGCTGGCGCACCTGTCGATACGACCTTATATACACTCACTCAGGAAGAGCAACAAGCTCGGTTTAAGATTGTGACCCTTTCACGTCCTTGTGTGGACTACAAAATTGAGATGTTCGTGGAACAGGGAACGTCTCCGATTGGAACTCTGGACTATATGGACTTTTTCAGAATCAGTTCGAATGCCGATTGGGTTACATTTAAAAATATGGTAACAGCTGCCAATGGGAAGGAAGTGAATGCTATGCTGACGGCTGATATTACAATCAGCGAAATGGTCGGAACGGATGATTCGCCTTATGTTGGTACGTTCGACGGTAATGGTCACACACTCGAGTGCAAAATCAACGATGGTACCTTCTTCGCCGCTCCATTCCGAAGGGTTGGGAATGCTACGTTCCGTAACCTGCATATAGCAGGCAGTGTTACGTCGAGATCAAAGTATTGTTCGGGACTGATAGGCTTTGTGCTTGCAAACTCTACCGTGAACATCAATGGGTGTCGGTCTTCGGCAGCTATCAATTGCTCATACAACGGTGAAGCTTCCATAGGTGGCTTTGTGGCTCAAACGAGCAACAACGTCAACATACTCATACGCAACAGCCTGTTCGACGGAAGTTTAGAAGGAGAGTCGTGTTCTAACAATGGTGGTTTTGTTGGTTTTTTGAATCCCAATAACACACTGACGATTGAGGGCTGTATGTTCAATCCTCGAAAAATCACTACGAAATACGACGGTTGTGAAACTTGGGCACGCATGAGCCCAAGTACCACGACGTTGAAAGTAATCAACAGCTATTACACCACAGATTATCGGTCAGAACACAAAGGCTTTTTCGTCATCAATTCGGCTGACGACTGGAATACATTCATCAAGAAAGTGACGGATGCAAACGCTAACTCAAACGTGGATGCCATCTTAGGAACTGACATCTCGGTCGAAAAGGGAACTCCTACAAACATCAAATACAGAGGAACCTTCGATGGTGGCGGTCATACGCTCTATGTGGACCTCGACGGAGGAGCGAATACTTATACTGCTCCGTTTGGCCGTGTGACAAATGTTACAATCAGGAACCTGCATGTGACGGGAACCGTTGATGGCGGCCAACACGCTTCCGGACTGATTGGATTGGTTGACGGCAACCCTACAGTGAAAATAGAGAATGTGCGCGTGTCGGTCAGCGTTACTTCAACCGCGGACCATGTGGGCGGATTCTTCGGTCACACGAACGATGTGCAGCTGACCGTGACGGACTGTCTGTTCGATGGTACCCTCAAAGCAACAGGCGAATCGTATGGAGGTGCTATCTGCGGATGGGGACACAATGGAAGTTGGACCATGAATCGTGTGTATGAATGCGGTACCTATATCGACATCAAACACGCAAGCCTCTGCTATTGGTATAATAATAACGGAGACAAGTCAACCAACAACTGGGGTTATAACGGCAGGAGTACAAACTGTATCTCTGCTCAGAACTGGGGCGAGATGGCATCTGCCGACCACAGAAACGTGCAAGACCCGAACAAGGTGCTGAAGATGATGAACACAGAAAAGGATGGCAGTTGGGTGCTGCTGCATGATGAGGCTGTGCCTGTGTTGACATCGAACGACCTGATTGGCCTGAAGAGCAAAGCAGAAGTGGGTTACGCACATTACTTGCTCGATGGTACCTGGAAGATTGTAGGCGACAGCGTAACGATTGTTCCTCAATGTGAGGTTTGGCAGCCGCTCGATATGGACGTGAATCCGGATCTTCCTAATTTCCATCACGAGAGCATCGGTAAGATTGAAAAGACCCTGAAGGTGGAGCCACGCCAGAGCAGCGTAGTGCTGACATGGAGAACCGATGATAATCCGATAGACTTCTTCACGGTGATGCGTCGCGTGAAAGATGATAAAGGAGACTGGGAAATCATCGCTTCCGATCTCGATCAGCTGGGCTATGAGGACAAGACGGTTTCGCCTTTGTTGGACTATGAATATAAGGTGCGTGCTACGAACGACTGCGAAGGTGTGAGCTACACAGAGACCGAAATCAAAGAGGGTGCCTGCAAGCACTCAGGTATGGTGGAGGGCTATGTGCGCTTCAACGACGGTACGGGCGCTCCGGGCATCCAGGTGGAAATCGTGTCGGAAAACCAAAAGAACAAGACGGTTGTCACGACCGACAGTACCGGCTACTTCATGGCTGACGAACTGTCGTATCAGGGTGAACCGAGTGTCACCTACATCCTGACTCCTGTCAGCAAGGGTAGCATGAAGCTGGAAAGTGGTAGCTATTCCGTTGAATTCAACGATCAATCGAACTTCGAGAAGGTGAAGGAATTCATCATCACAAACGGTATAAGTTTCAGCGCCTATGTGATGTACGAAGGTACGAGCATCCCTGTGAAGGGTGCACACTTCAAGGTGAACGGCAACCTGATGCACAACGCACAGAACGGCTTGTTGGAGACCGACTTCGAAGGCCGTGTACAATTCACGGTATTGGGCGACATCTCGAACACCATTCAGGTGGTGATGGACGACCACAAGTTTACGAACGACGGCTACTATAAGAGTAAGGACGGTGTGGTGCTTACCGATAAGGTGTCACAGGTCTACTTCTATGATGACACGAAGGTGAAGCTGACGGGTCGTATCGTGGGAGGTAAGGACCAAGGCGACCTGCCGTTAGACAACAACCTGTCGAAGAACAACCTGGGAGATGACCTGACGATGGTGATGACCCTCGAGGGCGACAATACCTCATGGTTGGTATATGACAACCAGAACCCGCAGCTGTCGAAGCGCAATCTCACCTTCGATCATCCTGCAGGTGATGGCCACAAGACTACAGTGGAACTTCAGCGCAAGCGTATGATTGTGAAGCCCGACTCTGTGACGGGTGAGTATGTACTGATGCTGCCTCCTGTACGCTGGAAGGTGATGCAGGTCTATTGTGAGGGTTATCCAACCCTGTTCCAGGACGGAATGGTGAGCGAGGTGATTGACCTGACCGAATGTCTGAAACCCAGAACAGAGACCTACAAGGGTACCTTCGTCAATCCGGATGGACGTACTGTCTATCAACCTCAGGAAACCTATAACGCACGGTATAACCGTATCTATCATGCCCCTGTGGAGATTACCTACGAGCAGGTGGGTTATGACAGCATCTCATACTTCGGCGACCGCTTCTATCAGTGTCAGACAGCTGGAGGCGCAAACGTACAAGTACCGTTGGTATATCCCGACAGCTTAGGTAAGGGATATCCTGCACACTACACGTTCGGACATCCTGTGTTCAGTGTTGAGCACAAGTATCCGGTGAAGCTCGCAGTTGTGGAGCGCTATCCGTGGAACAACGATCCTTACAGTAAGATAGTGGATTTGGTGAAGATCGGAGGCGGAAAGGTGACCATCCATAACGGCATGAAGAGTGGATTGCACCAAGAGGAAGTAGAGTTGGACAGCCTGGGAGAGGGTTACTTCAACCTCGAGGCCGACCAGACGACCCGTCTGCTGACAGGCGAGAATGCCCTGCATACGGTGACCATGACCTTGGAGCAGGATGGTACGACCTATGAAGCCACTCCTTTGAAAGGTTATATCCTCAATATGTTTGCTACAGGAAATACAAGGGATATCATCTCGAAGAACAGACCGCTGCTGATCGATATCTTGCGTGACCCACCAGGAAGCGGCAGTAGTGCAACCTTGTCGAAAGGCTCAAAGCTGAAGTACAATTACACGCTCGACATGAAATTTTCGGCAGGACTCTCGTTGTCTTGGATTACGGGAACCACGGTCGACAACTACTCGGGAGTCGTGGCTGGTCCCGCAGAATACGGAATCATCAATTCTGCTGACACTCATCATAAGTTCGACTTCGCATACATCGTGAACGGTGAGGGCAAAAAAGCCTACAGTTACACCATGAGTATCGGTCAGGACATCACCACGAGCGGATCATCAACGATGGTGGGAGCAGAAGCCGACCTGTATATCGGTACGGTACAGAATATCGTGGTGACTCCGATGAGCACCATCCGTGCCATCCCCGACAGCATCTATCAGCACATGCTGGGTCGCACAAGCGGAGGCACAATGCCAATAGATGGCAACGTGAAGTACGGAACGCTGGTTCACATTGCTAAGGGAACGGACGGAAACGGCAAACTGTTCCATCTCATACGCGACGAGTCGCTGGGTTATGGTCCGCAAGTTAGCTCTCAGTTCATCCATTCCCAGAAGCATATCGTCAGCGAGTTGATTCCGAAACTGATTAACGAATGTCGGAGTATGATATTTACAGGCTCAGCTGATGAGGCTCAGGCTCAGGCGAATGCTACCAACAAACCTGTCTACCGCTCGCTTGTAAGCGAAAATGACGAGCGATTCGCTGTGGCTAACATGAAGGACGGCAAGCCGTACTACTACACCTCTACGATGGCAACTGAGAAAGGTATGAACTATGTCATCCACCTGCCAAATGGCAGTACGACGAAATTCGCCGACGAGGTAGCCGAGAAGAGCGAAATCGTCATGGCTTGGGTACAGATGATCGGTGAGAACGAATACGAGAAGCTGAACGCTGTGGAATACGTCACCAACTACGATGTCGACGGAGCCATGAAACTGAACTACAGCGAGACGTTCGAGAGCGAATACAGCCAGTCGAACTATATGCACATACCGTTCGTTGTAGAAAGCGATTACTGGGACACCAATGGTCTTGGCGATCGCGCCTTCGAGGGGGCATCGATGATACTTTCGAACACCCTCACGAAAAACTTCATCAAGAGTCTGTGGGACAAGCTCAAAAAGAAGCCCGAAGCAGTCGGCAGTGAGGGAACCGACCAAGGTGGACTTGTTGCAAAGGTGGCGTTTATGGGAACAACCTTCCAGTTCAGCATCATGCCTTCGCTTGATTACAGCTGTAAGAACACGGATACCGAGACGAAGAATTTCAGCCGTAAGGAGAGTTTCAGCATCTCAATGGATGCGAAGAGCCACTTGAACTTCGACGTGTATCGCACCGTGACCCTTTCCGAAGCCGTAAAAGCCAAAGGTACGTTCGATGTGTTCACCAATGCTAACTACGATGATGCACTGAAAAACGTGATGAGTCGTCTGCGTGATGACTTCAACCTCACTAAGGCACGCTATCCACGTGGCTTCGTCTATCGCACCCGTGGTGGTGCTACCTGCAACACGTGGGAGGATGCTCGCTACACACAGGTCTACAAGCCTGGTACGTTGATAGATGAACGAACGAAGAAAATCACGAATCCGAAGATCACCCTCGACCGGCAGAGTGTGAGCGGAGTAGCCGTAGGCGACCCAGCCCGCTTCAAGGTGTATCTCACTAACGAGAGCGAACAGCCCGAGGTAGCAACGGGTGGCCTGACGGTATTCACCCTCTTCGTGGACGAAGCCACCAATCCAAACGGAGCCAAGATCTATGTGGACGGCTCAGCATTGAACGGGAACGGCGTAAGCGTAATACTCAACCCAGGTAAGATTGTCGAGAAAACCGTGGAAGTGTATGCAGGCAGCGAGTTCGACTACGAGGGACTTACAATCGGTATTGCTTCCAGTTCAGACTTTGCGCTTACTCAGGATAAGGTGAAGCTTGACGTACATTACCTGCGACAAGCAGGACCTGTCAACATCTCCTTACCAGGCGACAAGTGGGTGATGAATACCGATGCCGAATATAACGAGAAACGAGGCTGGTTCCTGCCTGTCACCATTGATGGCTTCGACAAATACCAGCACAACTTCGACCATATAGAGTTCCAGTACAAGGAATCGCAGCGTGGCGACGAATACTGGACGAACCTCTGTTCTTATTATGCCGACTCGACCTTGATGGCTCAGGCTAACGGTGTGTGCGAGATGATACCTGAGAACGGTAACATCCACACGGAGTTCTACGGAGAAGGTACGGTGATGGAGAAAGCGTACGACCTGCGTGCCGTGCTCTACTGCCGCGATGGTAACAGCTTCCTGACTACACCTTCGAAGGTGATGAGCGGTGTGAAAGATACTCGTCGACCGCAGTTGTTCGGAACACCTGAACCAAAGGATGGTGTACTCACATTTGGTAATAACATCATCTTCAACTTCTCAGAGGATATCGAATACAACTACCTGAACGACATCACGAATTTCGAGGTGAAGGGTGAAGTAAACAATGATAGAGTATCAGATAAAGTAAGCATTCAGTTCACAGGTCAAAGCAGTGTGGAGAGTGATGCTCAACGCAACTTCAGCGGAAAGGACGTCACCATCGATGTGATGATTCAGCCAGACTCCACGGGTCGCGATATGCCAATCTTCTCACACGGTACAAACAACAAGACCTTGCAACTATGGCTGACCAAGGACTATCACCTGAAGGCAGTAGTAGACGAACAGACATTTACAACAGACAGTGTTATCGACCCTGCTGCATTCACACAGATAGCGATGGTATTGAGTCATCCAAAAGATACGACAGAATGTGACTCGCTTACGTTCTACAATGGTGGAGTACAGATAGGACGGTACGTTCTGAAGGCCCCATACGTCGGAGCAGGTCCACTTATCTTCGGTCGAACCAACGAGACGAACCGCAATAAGAGCCAGTTCTATCAAGGCCGTATGATGGAAGCACGTCTGTGGTATCGTGCAATGACGGGTGGTCAGATTGGCACCACTTATGGCAGCAAACGACTAACTGGCTACGAAATGGGACTTGTGGACTATTATCCGATGAATGAAGGATCGGGCGAATACGCACTCGACAAAACACAGGGAGCAAATGCCAAACTTATCTATGCGAACTGGGCTATGCCACGAGGATTCTCGCTACATCTCGAGAAAGAAGATAAGGGTTTGGCTCTGAGCCAGAATGCCCTGAACCGCACACCGGAACAAGACTATACACTGATGTTCTGGTTTAAGACCGACTCGGAAGGTCGAGGTGTGCTCATTTCAAACGGTGCAGGTAGAAAAGAAGAAATCGGTGCAAAGAATCATTTCTGTCTGGGTTTCGAATCGGAGAAACTGATGTACCGCACAAATGGAATGGCATTTGAGGTACCAGGCAACTGGAGTGACAATCAATGGCATCACTATGTGATGACCGTAAACCGCTCACGAGGACAGGTCAACATCTATGTCGACCAGACACTGCGAACGACCTTCTCGGCAGATAGTCTGGGCGGTATCAGTGGCGGTCATCCTCTTATCGGAGCAGCCCTCTATAGTGAGAAGCAGGAAGACGGTAAGGTGGCTACCATCGACACACGCAAATGGCTGCGTGGTAACATCGACGAGTTGTGCCTATTTGCTCAAGCCCTGCCTTTAACGCTCATCAAGAGCTACTCGACAAAGAGCCCTAACGGTGACGAGGCTGGTCTGCTGACTTACCTGAGCTTCGACCGACAAGAGCGGCAGAAGGATAATAACCTCGAACTGGTACCTTATGTTTACAGCAAGAAGATTTATCTTGATGACAAGGGTAACGTCAGATACGAGTTAGATCCTATATCAAAAGAATATACATCAACACCTGTACGCGATTATTTATTCGACGATTCTATAAATGTTATTATGAACCATATCGACGGTTCAATGGCCGCACCAGTTGTGCCATACGAAGAACTGAAGAACCTAAGCTTCAGCTTCGTAGGTAAAGACAACCAAGTGTTGGTTGGTATTGACGAACTGACTTCTCGTATCAACCGTCGTAACATCTATGTAACTGTCCGCGGTATTGAGGACAAGAATGGTAACGCAATGGCTTCGCCTGCTACAGCTTGCTACTATGTTACAAATAGCACGCTACAATGGCTCGTCAATCGTTCGACAGAGACTGTAATGTATGGTCAAGGCGAGGAGTTATTCTTGTCAATCGTGAACGTTAGTTCTCAAACCCATACTTACACAATCGAGAACTGTCCGAAGTGGCTATTGTTAAATAAAACCACCGATGTAATTGGCCCGGAAGATCTTGCAATCATCCCATGTGTGGTGAACAAAGATTTGAACGTAGGTACCTATGATGAAATCATCTACTTGACTGACGAAAATGGAGTATCCGAACCGTTCTACTTAAACTTGAGAGTAGAGGGTAAAACCCCCGAATGGGCTGAGAGCGTTAACCGCGAGTTGCTCCAGTATTCGATGAACATCGTTGGACAGGTAGTTATTAACAACGAAATTGATATCGATTCGCATGACATCGTAGGTGTATTCGACGCCGAAAACATTTGTCATGGATATGCCAACATCGTCCACTCGGAACAAACGGGTGAGAGCAACCTCTACCTGACAGTTTACGACAACATGAAGAGCGGACGCGAATTGTTCTTCAAGTTATGGCAATACTCTACAGGACGTGAGTTGGAGCTAACTACTACACCAACTATCAAGTTCGAGAAATCGGCTGTCTTGGGAACAGAGAAGCCAATACGTCTTGTGGGTGGAGAGAACTACTACCAGACCTTCGACCTTAAGAAGGGTTGGAACTGGGTTTCATTCAACGTAGCAAGTGAGGATCTCCTCGATCCGAACAAACTGCTTGACCGCATGCCGTGGAAAGAGAACGATGTGCTGACCGACATGAACAGCGATGTGACACTGATGTATCTCAATGGTCATTGGCTAGCATCTGAGAATCTGTCTAAGGTTCGGATTTCACCAAAGAAGGCATACGCCATCATGGTGCAGGAAGATGTCAAGTTCCCAATTTATGGAGCAATCATCAAGCAGGAGAACGAGCGCACCATAGATTTGAAGCAAGGTTGGAACGGTATCGGATATACACCGATGATGAACCTCACAGTTGAAACGGCTCTGAGCGACTATTATGATAAAGCTCAGCCAGGCGATGTGATAAAGAGTCAAGAAGAGTTTGCATATTTCATCGTTACAGGTGGTGTAGGACGTTGGCGTGGAAACCTAGCATACATGAAACCAGGCGAAGGCTACATGCTATTGCGAAAGAGCTCGAGTGATGCATCATTCGTCTATCCTTTCTACGAACCAAACAGCACCTTCATCGATGAGTGGTCGTATGTATCGAACCGTACTCCACTGCGCCGTTCAGCTAAGAGCACCATGACGGTATCGGCTACAGTCGAAGGTGTAGAACTGGAGGAAGGCGACCATCTAGTGGCATATTCAGACGGCGAATGTTGCGGAGATGCTTACCTCACCTCAGACCTCTCCCCTCTGTTCTATCTAAGCATTGGCGGCGAAACCCACAAGAAAATCTGGTTTGCGATCGAGCGGAATGGTGAGATAATCGCCTCAACAAGCGAATTGATGACCTTCAGTACTAATGCTGTTGTGGGTAGTCCAGACGAACCTACCATCATCAGTTTCGTACATACAGACAATGAAGACGGTAAGTGGTACACAGTAAGTGGTGTGCAACTTCCTAGCAAACCTACGAACAAAGGTATTTATATCTATAATGGCAAAAAGATAATCATAAAATAATCATGAAACATAGCTTTTTATTATCAACTGCCATCCTGTTGACAAGCCTCACATTTGGGGCTTGCAGCAGCGATGATGACGAAGAAAAAACAGCGGCCTACACATTAACCACTGTGAGTAACGCCCCGTTGTGGCAGATAAACTGGGAAGGTAACGATGCCTGTCCTGATTGGGAGGATCCCGATCCCAGTATCTACGAGAACTGGGCTGTGATACTAGTGCAACTAGAGGATGAATTGAAGCCCTATGTATCAGAGGATGACATGTTAGCTGTCTTTGTAGGTAACGAATTGCGTGGATTGTCACAGCCAGCCATTTTTATCGGAGATAATGAGGATGAAATATCTGCATTCTTTTTAATTAAAGCATATGGTAACGAAACCGATGCAAAAGCTATCAATGTAACGATACGTTATTATAATAGTCGTCTGAAGCAGATATTCACACGTTCCTCACAGTTTCAGCTAAAGGCTGGTGCCGTGTTTGGTATAGATGAGGATGTTATTCCGCAATTCACACTCGGCTCTTCGAAGTATCCAGTGGTCTTCAACTTTGGTCTCGCACCTCTATATCAGCAACTTACAACCATCTCCCCAAGTTTTGCACCTCAAACAGGTGACTTGGTGGCAGCTTTCGTGGGCGAAGAATGCCGAGGCTGCTATACGTACAACAGCCAATTGCCCCTTTCTTCATCAATAATGACCATCTATGCACGGAATCGTTCTGAAACCTTTACGCTGAAATACTACCAGTATTCAACCAACACGGTGTATTCATTCACAAACCCTATGAAGATTGAGAATTAAAAAGAATGACTTTGTATAACAAGTAATCCTATATCTTCTCTATAAAAAAATTGGTGCAATACACCGTCTGCTTTAATATAAATAAATAAAACGAACAATCATCAAGAGTTTCTATATCAATTACTCAAACTCTAATCTTTTAAAATAAATAATGTATGTTTACGACAAGATTCATTTCTGTTATTGCATCTTGTGCTTTCATTATTACCCCTTCCCTATCGGATAATCCTCGTGTCGCTATAGACAACGATCATGAACCCGTGAAGAGAGTTGTGACGAACAAAAGTATTTTCGTCACAGGTGAAGTGAACGAAATCCATCCGAAAAGTTGGTTACAAACCATGCTGCAACGTCAACATGATGGGCTTACCGGACATCCCGAAGCACTATCATACCCCTATAATTCGTGTCTTTGGGCTGGTGAGATATCCCGTCCAGACGAGAGTTATGGAGACAATTGGTGGCGCTATGAACAAACAGCCTATTATACTGAAGGGCTACTGAAACTGGGCTACGAACTTAACGATGAAGCCATGGTAAATAAAGCAATGGAAGGTATTGAATACACTCTGGCTCATCCTGACGAAAATGGAGTATTGGGAAATAAAACACTTGTGGGTATTACATGGCCAATGTCAGTATTCTTCCGTGTGTTACAAGCGAAATATGAGCATGACGGTGATGAGCGTATACCCAAAGCGTTAGAGAAGCACTACCTGAATTTCACCCCAGTAGATCTAGCTGGCGGCATTGTGGGTGGACGCAATATAATGTCTATCGAAGGTATTCTTTGGACATACGGAAAGACTGGTAATGAAAAGTTACTACAATTGGCAGAAGAAGCATGGGCCATACAGAATAAGTTTGCTGTTGACGAGACGGCTATAACAAGTGATGAACCTTTTTATATGCATGCTGTGACCTTTTCGGAAATGTTGAAGCTCCCCCTGCTACTCTATTCCTATACAGGCAAACAACGCTACTTAGACTTGGCTATGACTGCAATCCGAAAAGTAGAACGCGAATCAATGCTGCCTGACGGAGTGCCATCAAGTGCCGAATTCCTCTACGGAAACAATATCATGACAAGTCACGAAACTTGCGTGATTGTTGACTACACTTGGACATTAAGCCACTTCTTACAAGTTACAGGCCAAGTTGAGTGGGCAGATAAAATTGAGCAGGCCATCTACAACGCTGGTATGGGAGCTATCACAAAGGACTTCCGCTCATTACAATATTTCTCATCTGTCAATCAGTTCATAGCAACAGGAAACTCCAATCACAATCTCTATAAACACGGTTCAACATGGATGGCTTACCGTCCCACCCATGAGACAGAATGCTGTTCCGGTAATGTTAACCGAATGTTACCCAACTTCGTAGGCCGCATGTGGATGACAGATAGCGAAGGGGGAGCTGTGGCAGCCATCTATGGTCCAAGCCAGGCTACGTTCACAACAGACAAGGGTAATGTAACCATCAAATGCGAAACAGATTATCCGTTCTCCGAGACTTTGACCTTCTATGTTAGTGGTGCCGAAGAAGCAAGTCTGCCCCTAACACTTCGTATCCCAACATGGAGCAATGACGCTATTATCACGATTAACGGAACAAACGAAGGTTTCAGCCCTAAACCTGGCACATTCTACAAACTGCCCACTATGGTGAAGAATGGTGATGTCATTTCACTGACCCTGTCGATGGAAGTTGAGAAGAAGATGCTCGAAGGACAAGGTGTCTATTTCCAACGTGGACCGCTGCTATATTCCTACGCCATTCCACAGCTAATGAGTGAGGACACAGAGGAACATGCCAACATGCACGGAAAGAAACCAGAAAACCCTGATTTCAAATGCTGGAACATCACTCCTACAGGCAGTTTTAACTATGCATTCTGCGATGATGGTCAAGGCGTGAGCGTGAACTACCCTACTATTGAGGAGATTGACGGCACCATTCCATTCGATCGCAACTACGCTGTAGTCAACCTACGCGTTCCTGTAAAGCAGATTGAATGGGACATGAAGGATGGTCGCTTTACCCCAGCTCTGCCTGAACAAGGGAAATTAACGTTGTTGACGAATAACATTCAGTATATTGACCTAGTGCCTTATGGTTGTACTGAATTGCGACTGACAGTCTTCCCCGATGTTGATGCAAAACCTCTGCCCAATCCAACGACTCCCGACTACACTCGTCCCTCAGATGCCCCTCAATGTGTTTCAGAACTTGATGGCGTCTATTACGCTTACTTCGAAGAGCCTCGTTTTTGTTGGGACGATCCGATTTATTGCAAAGTTCGCACCTCCGATGACACTACGACCGATCTGTTTAATCCTAAGGATGGAGACTTATGTGAATTGGTAGGAACTACGGCTAACGGTCGTAAAATATGGAAATGGACGGGTACGTCTGTAAGCGAGAAGGCTCCTGTGGAAATTATCTTTACCAACAACGACATGCTCACAGAATCTTTACCGTTCGAAAATGGTGGCTATTACGTTTTCAACCGCTTGCTTTACAAGGCTGGATCAGAGACCACAAGTGTTCGAACAGTGAAAGAACAGAATTCGCATACTGGTGTTTGGTTCGACTCACTGGGACGAATAGTCAATAACATCCCTATGAAAAAAGGACTCTACATCATATCAGGGGAAAAGATATTGGTAAAGTAAAACTGCCCCGAACTGTTGAATAAGGGATCCTTAATCATGAATAAGGAACCATTATTTACGAATAAGGAACCATTAATCATGAATTCTGCCTGATTCACTCTACAAAACGGTGAATCGGGCAAATTTTAATAGGAGTTGTTTGGTGCCTGCATTAACAAAATGGACGGTCGCTTTCTGATTATCTCCCACCCCTTCGACGCTCAACACGACACCCTCACCAAATCGTTCGTGCTGAATATGATCACCTGGTTGTAGGCCATTTGGACGAGGAGCAGATAGAGATGTTGGACGAGAAGTTGATGATTGTGTCGTAGTGACTCGACGGAACTTCCCTTCGGGGACAACAGGTTTAACTATGGGTGTAGTACGGGGTTGATAAGAGTCCCGTTCGGTAAAGTGTAATGACGACGATTGGCGACGATTCCAAGGCAACTCGACCTCGTTCGACCTATTCCGTCCAAAACGCTGCGATGTGTGATAAACGACAAATGCATCATCAATGTCGTGCAAGAACCTGCTTGGATTAGCATACTCCATCTTTCCAAAACGGAACCTACTTTTTGCATAAGTGATAAAACAATGTATCTTCGCACGAGTGATGGCGACATAGAACAGACGTCGCTCTTCTTCAATCTCACGAGGATTGGACATTGACATCTGATTGGGGAAGAGGTTTTCTTCGAGTCCCACTACGAAAACTGTAGGAAACTCCAATCCTTTGGCAGAGTGAATCGTCATCAAGGTTACTTTAGAGTCGTCGGCAGACTTGTCAGTATCTACATCGCTAAGAAGTGACACTTCTGCCAGATAGTCGCTAATTCCCACACGTTCATTACCTTCCTCAAGGCGCGAAGTACAGAAATCGTGAAGACCATTGATTAGTTCCTCTACATTCTCCTGACGAGATAGGTTCTCGGGCGTTGCATCTTGATAGATATCACTCAGAATACCACATTCCTTAATGATATATTCGCCTGCCTCATCCGCATTTGCCTCTTCTGCTTTTGCGATAAATGATTGAATGAGTTGGGCAAAGCCTGCAAGTTTGGTAAACGTAGCATTCGATACGTTGAGTTGATAGCGGCCAGGTTCAAGGAGTACGTTCCATAAACTGACGCTATTCGACGTTGCTGCGGTAATCACTTTACTAATAGTCGTATCGCCAATTCCACGAGCAGGATAGTTGATAACACGTTTCAATGCTTCCTCATCATTCGGATTGACTGCCAAACGGAAATAAGCGATGATGTCCTTTATCTCCTTACGCTGATAGAACGAAAGACCTCCAAAGATACGGTATGGCATCCCATTCTTACGCAGGTGTTCCTCAAACAAACGACTTTGAGCATTCGTCCGATAAAGCACAGCAAAATCGGCATACTCCAAATGTTCACGACTGCGCAACTCTTGAATCTTTCGCACGATAATCTGTGCCTCTTCTACATCTGAATAGGCTTCAATGATGGGTAGCCGCTCCCCTACCTCTTTCTTCGAGAAAACATTTTTATGAATCTGGTCATGATTCTTATGGATCAAGCTGTTTGCTGCATTAACAATCGTCTGGGTAGAACGGTAATTCTGTTCTAGTTTGAAGAGACGGGTATTGGGATAGATGTCACGAAACGATAGGATATTATCGATGTTGGCTCCTCGAAACGAATAGATGCTTTGAGCATCGTCACCAACCACACAAACATGCTGATTGCGACGTGTGAGTTGTAAAACAATCTGATGTTGAGCATAGTTAGTATCCTGATACTCATCAACCAAGACGTAACGGAAACGCTCCTCGTACTTACTCAACACATCGGGGTGATTCTCAAACAACTGGTAGGTAAACAACAGAATATCATCGAAATCCATCGCCTCCGACTGACGGCAACGTTGAACATAGCGTTTGTAGATGTCACGAACTGCAGGTATGCGTGCATTTAGGTCGCGCTGATAACAATAGGAATCACGAGCATAGTCGTCTGGCCCTTTCAATACGTTCTTCGCATCACTAATACGCCCTAACACAGTAGAAGGTTTATAAATATTGTCGTCAAGTTGCATCTCCTTAATAATGGCCTTCACTAAACTCTTGCTATCTGCAGCATCATAAATCGTAAAGTTTGGAGATGGGAATCCAATCTTATCGTACTCCAAACGCAAAATACGCAAAAAGACACTATGAAACGTTCCCATCCAGAGATAGCGTGCACGTTCCTCACCAACGATTTGTGCAATACGTGTCTTCATCTCGTTAGCTGCCTTGTTAGTGAAGGTAAGCGCAAGAATACTCCAAGGCTCATATCCTTGCTCCAACAGGTATGCAATCTTATAGGTAAGGACACGAGTCTTGCCCGATCCTGCACCAGCAACCACTAGTGACGCACCATCACAATACTCAATTGCGGCACGTTGTGGTTCATTGAAAGATTGCATCAATTCAAGGTCCATACTTATTGATGGAATTCTACCGTCTTCGGCAGTTTTACATACTTTTTATTTGAAATGGTCTTGATATAAGCATCTTTAAGTTGACGCATCACCAACTTACCGTCCTCACCAATCGTCAGCTCTACATTCTGTGAATCGCTACCGTTATCGCACGAAGCACGGAATACCGCCTTGTTTTTTTCTACCGAGATTACCTTCAAGATGACCCACATTCCATTTGTATTACCACGCAAATATCCATAGCATTTCTCGTCATCTATACCTGGAACGGGAATAGAATCATTGTACAAATTCAATTCCATCTGAATCTTATACTCATCGTTCAAGAAGTGCCCCTTGAAAGTCTGAGCCTTGGCCGTTGTACAAATGGCCAACAGCAGAAGCATATAAAAAAAAGAACGTTTCATAATAGTTTATAGTTATTTGTGTTACTTGCTATGTTATGAGTTATTATTGCTTTAGTCTATACATCTTTACCCAATCTACGTCTATATAAGCCGGGAATGTTTTAGGATCAACTGTTTTAACCCAATCGCCTCCGACTTGCATATCAATCATCAAATATGATTCTATACCAAACGGGAATTGACCTTCCTCACCCTCACGTCGGGGGTATCGGAATGTTTCAATCCCATTAACACTAAGTATCACTTCATTCGGACGAACTTCTACAGCATAGGTATTCCATTTCTCAAAATGGATTTTTGCCGTTGTCGAATGCTTGGTATTGCGGTTACGATGTAGTGTATATGAAGAGTGTACTGTTTGATAAACAAAATCATCTCGGTTGAGATATTCAATAATATCAATTTCCGAATATCGTAGATCTTCCGTACTACATGGTTGATTTACCAACAACCAAATTGCAGGCCATGTGCCTTGCGCTCCCTTGATGCGGGCACGCACCTCCACCTTGCCAAAATTGATATGACGTTTGCCCTGACTACTTATTCCACCTGTGATATACTTCGCGGTATCTGCAGGCTCAAGTTTGTTATTTCTACGGGCATAAAGTCGAAGATAACCACTCTTTACGCGATAAAGACTAGAATTTGCAGACATGTGTCGTCCCCACGGGTATGGCACTCTTGCGATTTTACTCCATGAAGCGGTATCAATTTCCCTACCATTAAAATCGTCCAACCACACTAATTCGTACTGACCATCCCGTTGAGAGATTTTTTGTGTACAAGCGGTCAGGCTACATAATAATAATGTGAGGGAAAACAAGAATCGCATCATATCATATTCTTAAAAAAAGCATTGTACGCATAAGTAATATAAAAGCCAATAGCACGAAAAAAACTAATATGCTCTACATTACGCAGTATATTCCACTGCCAAGAAAGCAGGCGTAACTTATTTGCAGAAAGAGAAGAGGAGCGCACACGATAAAGCGCAGTAATTGTCTGTGTTGAACGAGCGATATACCCGCTCTTCAATACAGAAAGCCAAAACGCGTAATCCTCATGGCGTATCTGACGGAAATAATTTTTTCCTACTTTACGAACATCAAAAATACCCGTCAAATTACCTATATAATTGGAATAAAGCATCTTATTATAGTCGACTTGTGGAGGGGCTATCACAATTCGGGCAGAGCGCTTACCTTTTTCGTCAATTTTTTCATAATTACTATAGACAACCGCTGTACGATTATCTTGAAACATCGGCAACTGTTGAGCTAATTTGGAAGGTAACCACATATCGTCACTATCCAAAAATGCAATAAAGTGTCCATGAGCCGCTTGAATTCCATAATTGCGCGGTTCACTCGGCATTCCAATTGGGCAGGGATTTTGCAATAAATGAATTCGAGAATCCCATGCCATAAACTTCTCCACAATCGCACGACTATTGTCAGTACTACCATCATCAACAACAAGTAGTTCCCAGTTTTTATAAGTCTGGGCTATTACCGACTTTATAGCGTCCTTAATAAAGGCCTCGCTATTATACATTGGCATAATAATTGAGACTAGAGCCTTTTGTTTTTCCGTCATTATGTCTATTTATTTGCGCAAAGATACGAATAATTACCGAAACCACAAAGGAAAGATAGTAAAAATGAACTGATTCGTGCAATTATACAAACCGTTTACTCGTAAATTTCAAATGGTGACTGACAAGCTCTATATGCACACTCTACACAAACTGATTGGTTTTGCTCGTTAACAGGTTGTGACGAATCTTTGATAAACCCGTTTTGGGTTTGGTTTTCATCCTTTTCATATTCTTTTAGCGGATGCAACTGTTTACTCCTTCGAATATCGATGCCAAATACACGAGCCATTAATGTCTGCACCCATGCACAAGCAGCAATATACCTAGCCACACCATATCCAAGATGCGTTCCGTCACGTGTCAGTTCTGACGGATTATTTAATGCCGTATTACGAGCATTCTGAATAGCTGTTCCCGTAGGTATGATAATATCTATTCCATCATACACCATCATCTGGGCCGTTGCAAAGGCTAACATCCTCCAACGCTTCATAGAATCAGAATATAATGCGGCAAAACCACTTTTATACGAATGAACCATCTGCCAAGCAAGCGCTACTTGAGGATTCGAACAATAATGCCGAACAAACTCTATAATTTGTCGCAGATAGGGATTGAATGAATCATAGTAAATGGCGTCTCCACTATATTGCTGCACAACTATCACATCCCAAGGTTGATAGATGACAGAACATAATGTACTATCACCCAAATCCATTTTGATATTGCCAGCCACTCTATTGGGTATACAAAATGCATTACCCTCCATTTCTGCCCACCAATACTTCAAAGTGGCAGCACTATGAACTAAGGAATAAACACAATACTTATTAGGATTCACATCCAAACCGTCCATTATCTCTTGAATATAAGCTGTGCCATCATCTGTATAGCTGTTACCTATTGCCAAAATTCGCAAAGTATCTACGCTGTCGGGTAAAGAACAATTCTGGAAATATGGAGTTACTGACTTACGCTTTTCTATCATTGAAACGATATCATAGTCAGTTATCTCAATTTCTTCCTTTTCGCAAGAAAAGAATGATATCAAGCTAATCAATAATAGCAACTTATATGCCCTCTGAACTGTCATGTTAAAAGACTTGTCTGGAAATAATGAACGATTCGTGCACACGCCTTTCCATCACCATAAGGATTTACAGCATTAGCCATAAGGGCATATGCGCTCGGATCATCCAATAGTGCCGAAACTTCCGACATAATCTTGGAGTAGTTTGTACCAACAAGATGAACAGTTCCACTCTCTAAAGCTTCTGGTCGTTCTGTTGTATCTCGCATCACCAGAACAGGTTTTCCAAGTCCAGGAGCCTCCTCTTGAATCCCTCCGGAGTCTGTAAGGACGATTGTCGATTTCTCCATGAGGTGTACAAATTCTAAGTATTGCAGCGGTTCGATAAAAAACATGTTATGATTCTCACCCCACCCTATTATAGATGAACCATAAACAGAATGGTGTACAACTTCTTCGCCAAATACCTTTGCTATCGGAATTCGGACATTTGGGTTTAAATGCATTGGATAGACAAAATCCACAGCAGGATATTTTACGGCTAAATCCTTAATTGCAGTAAGCATTTGAATGAATCCCTCTCCAAAATTTTCACGACGATGCCCTGTAATGAGAATCAAACGTCTGTTTCCGTCTATGCGGGAATCATCGTAACCTGCGCTAATCAACATCTTCTGAAGATTCTTTCTCAAAGCTGTATCGTTTTGAAGTCTTTCCACAACAATGTGGAGTGCATCTATAACCGTATTGCCTGTAACCAGTATCTCACCATGAATTTTTTCATCCTTCAGGTGTTGGGCAGCTAAATGAGTCGGAGCAAAATGATAAGTAGCAATTCGTCCTGTCAGTTGTCGGTTCATTTCCTCTGGCCAAGGAGAAAGAATATCGTATGTTCGCAATCCTGCCTCTACATGCCCTACAGGTATTTGTTGATAAAAAGCAGCAAGTGCTGCAGCTGTTGATGTAGTGGTGTCTCCATGTACTAAAACCACATCTGGCTTACAGGCTTTCAGCACATCACGCATTCCCATCAAGACCCTCGACGTAATATCGTAGAGATCCTGTCCCTGTTGCATGATGTTAAGATCATAGTCGGGTACGATTCCAAATATCTGTAGTACTTGGTCGAGCATTTCACGATGCTGACCTGTCACACAGACAATTGGATCGAACTGATTTTTCTCTTGTTCGAATGCTTTCACCAATGGAGCCATCTTGATGGCTTCAGGACGCGTACCAAAAACCAAAAGAATCTTTTTCATAACGTTTTCAGTTTTGCAAAAAAAGCATCATTATTGTCAATGGCAGATTCCTGTGGAACCAACAGAATATCTGCATACATTTTATCTATTTTTTCATGCGTCAGTCCCTTGACAAAACTTACGATATCATCCTCACTCAAAGCATCTACAGCTGTGCCAAGCCCCAATTTCTCGCACTTTTGTTGAAGGAATGTTCCTTTCGAAACGATAATTGGTGTACGAAAAAATATAGCCTCATATATTTTATTTGGTTCCGCATAACAGACATTTTCAAAACGTGTGTCATATGTTGCAAGGGTGAAATCCAGTTGAGAATAAATCTCTGGCAAATCATCTGGGCTGCGGAATCTTCCATGAAAGTGACAATTTGGGAATTGTTCCAGTTCTTTTGTCAAGCTTTTCACTCGCTCCTGAATCGTTCCAAAAAAGTGGAACTCATGCATTGGGAAATTGCGCACCAAAACAGACGCAAAATTCACGATATTTTCATAACGCACATCACCCGCAAATCCAAACGAAAGATGATTGGCATCTATTGCATGTTTTTTCACTTCGGGCACGTCCCAGATAGAGGCAGGCAACTTATTGGGTATTAACGTGACATTACTTGTGTCCTTCAACTGATGATAAGTATAGAATCCCTCCGAAGTAAAAATCGTTTGAAGTGAATGACGGATAATATAACAGTCAATCTTTTCCATCACCTTGCAAACAATCTTGTTGCCAATATATGTATGATTCAAGTCACACTCCTCAAAAATATAAGGTCTGCGAATCAGCGGACATGCAAACATCGCTATATCAAGACCAAGGTAGTAAAACACCACATCCTTACATCCCTTATATTGCTTCGAGACCAAGCGGATGCCTTGAATAATCTTTTGAATACGTTTATGATAAGGCAAGGCATTCGGAAACTCGCCAATCACGTTTACCTTCCAATCCGTCTGAATGGTCTGTTTAGCATTCACACGGACAAACGTATTCACTTGCACATCAAATCCGTGAGCAACAAAGTCGTTCACCCTATGCACAGCATGTGCGTCCAATGTTGTCAATATAAATGCAATCTTTTTCATTCGTATGATTGATACACCTACTAGCAGTCATCTTTAGATGCCCATATGACATTATCACAGACAAGCTGTAGCAGCATGAGCACATAACGATTACAAAGGTACGAATATTAAATGACATCGCAAAGGAAAGACACTAAAAAAGGATGAATACTTACAATTTTCCAAATTGTTTACTCCCAATTTTCAAAAGAAGAGCAAGGAAGACGAAAAGCAACATCAAAAATGGGTGTGGATGAAAGACTGTTTTTGTATTAAATGCATCACCACTGATTTTGAAGTTTAAGACATTCAAAATTATCGTCTTTTTTTGTTTCCCTTAAGGGGAATTTTTGCAGCCCCTAGGGGTAACAAATTTTCCCCTTAATTGTAATCTTTATTTCTTGACTGAATATGAACACAAATCTATGTTATTATTCACACTCCCTAAGAGCCTTATTAATAGCATCTAGCCAACCATGTCCGAATTGTTGATCGGGTTCAACGTAATTACCTTCTCCCCATTCGTTCCACGATTTCAGCATGATAATCTGATGTTCAGGTGTTTTGTCTTTAATTAACTCTAATGCATCCTTTATATGCTTTTCAAATGCCTGTGGACTTGCCCCAGTATAAATACCATCGTAACTCGCTGCACGCGGACTTCTATCCCATTGTGAGAGAATCGTGGGGAACACATTCTCCCATTTGTCCTCTGGCGCAAAGAACCCATTAACTGTTTTAGCATAGTCATAATAGGTACCGATAGGTAATCCCATCTTTCTCAATACTGTATTAGCCAAGTCAGTGTACTTTCCCTTACTCAGCAATTCTCCCCTTCGTCTTCCAAACGAATTTACGGCATCAAATCCCATATCCAACACCGACTTGAAAATATCTGCGCTACTCTTTAGGTTGGGCATTGTAACAGAACGAGTACCATCTGCATTTAATCTAAATGTCAAGACAGAGTCACACATGCCAACTAGATATAACCCCTTCAAGCCATGTTCCTTCGCCAATTGCCTCCAGTTTGCAATCCATTCTTTCAGACGAGAATGAGTCCAAGGACTATACAAGAAAAAGACAGGCTTCCCATCAATCGTTATGTATCTTGGATCGTTGAAGGCTGGCAACAAAGCAAGGAAATGCTCCCTATCATCTTGGTCACCCGGATAGGTCTGTTCAATCAGCATAGAGTTTTTCTGCATATTGGACTTACGATTCCAGGTTTTATTACTCCATGAATGGTTCGCCCAGCATATACAAAAGGGATAGTCGGGTTTTCCACTTGCAAGCACTTCATTGAATGGACGTTCCAGCAATTGCTTGCCTCCGAACCAATAATGATAATAACAGAACCCCTCAATCCCTGCCTCTCGCGCCAATTGTGCCTGCTGTTCCCTCGTTTCTGGCAAGCGAAGGTCATAAAAGCCCAAATCAGCAGGAATCTTTGGCTGAACATGCCCACGGAAAGAAGGCTTTGCTTTTACAACATTCGTCCATTCTGTAAAACCAGGTCCCCACCATGCATCATTCTCGGGTATTGGATGGAATTGAGGAAGATATAATGCTAAAATACGTGGTTTCATCATCATCAATATTTATCGTTCTTTGTCTACTGCTAAATTCTTAATAACTACTGCGGGATTTCCTGCTGCCATGCAATATGCAGGAATATCTTTAGTAACAACTGAGTTGGACCCGATAATACTACCTTTTCCGATAGAAACACCAGGTAGGATACATGTCATTTCACCAATCCAAACATTGTCATCAATGATTACAGGGCCTTTACTGTACATTGGGCGCAAGTTTGCTGGAGTATCTAATAGGGTCATATCTGAATTCCCATGAGAATTATCTGTAATGAACACCTTACGACCCATACGCACCCCATTACCTATAGCTATTTTGTTAATACACGTAATATGTCCCCCATCACCAAACGAACATCCATCTCCAAACGACAAATGGGGAGCAAACACTTGCCCCTTGTAATTATCATATACTTCCCAAACAACATCTTTGCCAATGTAGAGATTGGAACCTAAGGCAATGTACTTTTGCCCTACTAACACAGAAAAGCCTCCAAAAACATTATCATCTCCACATTTAGCGAATTCATGTTTTATCCATTGCGAATAAAACACTTCTTTCACATGGGAAATAACAGATAGAGCCCTTTCATTGATTACCACATGGACTAAATCTGCAAGTGTTCTTATACATTTTTTTATCATATAGTCATTTCTTTGTTTCTTTATTCAGCACCTGCAGTCTTCCACAACAAAGGGAAGTGAATAAACTGCAACCCATAATTTAAATAAAATAACGCAATTAATTCAGTTACTACAACAGCTGTCCATCTTGGTTTAATAGTAAATAAAACATCTGCAAGAAGAATAATAGTCGCAGTCCTGTACAAAAAGCTTACGCGAGCTGCCAAATCTGGTACAAATCCCAAGACTGTATAAAACATCAAACCGCAAGCATAAGTTTTAATAAGAATCGGATAATGACGGTCTTTTTCATTGATTGTATCTGAAAAAAAGACAAGGTAAACAAACAATGCTATTGAAATGAGATGGAACACTCCAAAACCATTTATTGTGCTAGCCGACTTACCTACATCTGCAGCCTTTTGATAAAGCGTCAACTTATCACCCACATAAGGAATTTCAACGAGATAATCAAATATTGTTCCGCCAGATGCACTTATCACCAAAGATATGACAACGATACCTGTCCAAATGTATTTCTCCCAACTAGACAATGGTTTGTTCCTGAAAAAAAGAATGGGTAACAAGATCAAGCCAGAAACATGGAACAAACAGCCTATGAGTATATATATTAATGCCAACCATCTTTTTCCTTCTACGATTTCATGGATAGCCAACAAATACATAGCGGAAAGAATGCCTGTACGAATCTGCATCATTTCATGAACTACATAGAAATATGAAAGATATAATACAAGAAACAAGAACAAACGCTTATTATCATATCTATAGAAGGCAAAAAACTTCAAGCCAACACCAAACAACGCGTAAAAAAGGAAAAGCGCATGAGGGTCATTCGTAAATAAATTCAGTACAGCAGAAATAATAATGAAAGAACTCTCCACTTCCGACGAAGACTTTTCATCATAGTAAGTCCTATACGTTTGGGCATAATTATCAGAATCTGGATCAAGACCGACTTCCTTCAAACCACACATGAGTATCAGACACAGTCCAAAGAAACAAAACAATGAATATTGATATTTCTTTGGTAACAAGTCTTCAACAAATGCCGTCAAGCATGAAAGAACAAATATGACCAATATCAAGTATGCCATCTACCGTTTGTTTTCTTTTTGATAAAATTCACAAGGGTTTTACGCTCATAATTAGACAATCCAAGTCCAAATGCCAATAGAAGTACAAGCATTGGAGAGGATATGCATATAGAAAAGAATCTTACTATCTCATTAGAGATATTGCAATATTGAAGCCATACGGCCAAAGATGTCAAAGAGACGATTATAATGCCTGGCAGAATAATCGTTTTCAGATATTTTAAAACGGAAAAATCCACAAACAACCCTTTCAAGCAATATAATCGGAAAACATGCGCTACCACACAACATACGATAATCGATATGAACATATAATATGAAGGAAAGTTCAATTCAAACAAAATGATTGCCAATGGCAAGCTGAGAAGAGTTATTGTTTGTACAAGAAGTTGATACTTTTTGATTTTACCTGTTGACTGTACCATAGTTGTTATAGGGTTATGCATGACAATCAGTACTGCATATACAATGAACAACTGAGAATAAATCACCATCTCTGGAGTAATTTCTGACAACCAATGGGTGAGGATAAACTCCATTTCAAAAAATAATGGAATAGCAACACATGCAGTTAGGTACAGAATTACTTTATTATTCAGATAAAACAATCCTTGTAAGTATTTGCTGTTATCTTCCGCATATGCTCTTATCATGGCAGGTCTAAATGACAGCACAATGCTATTAGACAAAGAACTAAAAGCATTATACAACTGATTGGCAACAGCAAAAGCCGCATTAGCAAATGTACCAAAAAAGCTATTTAGAATCAGAATACTTCCTTGAATCATTCCTGTACCTGCCAAAGCGCCATACATTGTCCAACCAGAGAAAGACAATAAGTCTTTGTATATTTGTTTATCCTTAATAAACTTATACCGACATTCTTTATATTTAAGAGGAGTTATTAATGCATATGATAAAAACATAATAACCGCAATCACCAGCAAACCTGCAGAATAGAACACAAGTCTGTCAATGGGCGAAACTGCAATCAAAACAGCGACAATAAACCTAAAGCCATAATCCACGCATGAAAGGGCCGCATAAATGCCCATGTCCTCATGAGAAAAGATGAGAGCGGTAAATGGCACTAATAACAAAGTGAAAATAAATGCAAGCGTTGCAAATTGATACACATAATTAACCGCATCAATTCTATCAATTGGAACGTTAAGCTTACAATTTACATACCACAAGCCTATTGTCTCCAATAAAAGCAAAATCACAAATGACAACAGGATAATAATATTACAACTTGCAGAAAACAGATTCGCAATCAATGACTGGTCTTTTTTACCAAAAGCAAACGAATAAAAACGTTGTATAGACGTTGATAATACCAAAATAACAAATGAACTCGTCAAGACGATGCCTGATACAGCATTATACACACCATAATCATCGATTCCCAATCCCTTTAAAACATATTTAACAGAATAAAGATTTATGATCGTTATAAAAAAGATGCGCAGAAATAGCATAAAGGAATTTGAAACAATACGCTTTGTACGATGTTCAAATTCCTGATGGTTTACTTGATTTTCTGCAGGCATCTCTTTGGAAATCATATAATTATCGCATCAAAATTAATTCACGAAGATAGTAAATACTCATTGCGACAAAAACAAGAAATACCATTCCTATCACAAAAAACATTCTCTTAGGTCCAGCTGGTTTTATTGGGACAGTCGCACTTTTCAATGTTGTAAACGAAGGTGTCCGTTCCTGTACTTTTGCACGCATCGCCTGTAGCTGGGTATTCATCATATTATAGGCATTGTATTTCTCAGACATATCATTTTCTAATTTATCTCTTTCTGATATAAAAGCCTGCAGGATTACATCCTTATGAGTGTCACTATACTCTGAATACTGCCTTAATGCCTCCTCGTATTCTAGTTTCGCACTATCCGTTAAATGTTGATAATAAGCACAATCCTGACGAGCCTTACTTGTTCGATATTGTATAATAAAATTCTGAAGATGCTCTTTTACTGAATCAGCAATTGTGGCACAAACTAAAGGATCTTGATCCCTCACAACTATAGAAATGACATTCGTTTTCTTATCTACAGAACAAGTTACCTTATTCATCACCTTTTCCATCAGCATGAAGTCAGTCTTTGATAGCATAAAAGAGTTTAGAGTTTTACCAACCTCATCTTTTCCTTGATTATCTTCATCTTCAAACCATTGCTTCACGTATTCAAGTGCCTTCGAGAAAGGTAGCAGCAATAAATTTTGCTTCTGATATTGATTCAGATACGTATAATAATCGGTTTCTATCTCTCCATCCAATGACCGAATCCTAATATCAAACAATCCCACGATAAACTCTGGCGACTTAAATAGGTCGGGATACAATAATGGATAAATAGCATCTGCCCCACTTAAGCTACCTATATCGAAGCCAAAAGAAGACGCAATAGAAGAAAGCCCTCCGCTTAATGAGACATCATTCGCCTCTGGAGCCAACTCAACTTCACAATCATAATATCTTGGTTGTGGCAGAATCCAAATAGTTGCCAACACAAAAGTAATGACTCCTGCCCATGCATATTGTTTTTTCTTTGTCTTCAGAATCTTTATGATTCGCTCGAAATCAATGATTCGTAGATTTTTATTTTCTCCCATAATATCTCTATCAATTACTTTAAGATGTTAGCAATCGTTGCGACAACAGCAGCAATGGAAGCAGATGAAGATCCTATACTGAGAATTTCTGCTGTTGACATCTTATTTTTGTTCTTCTTTGAAGGAACAACAATTTGGCAACCAGGCTGAATGGCTGACTTAGAATGGTGACTAAGCAGTTTTGCCGACCCATTCATGTAAATAGCATATACTCGTTTCTTTCGCGCGTTATCACCATACCCACCAGCTCGTTTTATATAGTAATCCAGCGATTCACCTTTTTTATAGCTTATGGTAACAGGGAACATCACATCACCAATTATCTTCACAGAAGCAGAGTACTCAGGAACTATTAACTTATCACCTGGTCGCAACATGATATCCTCATCACATCCTGGGGATTTAATGGCGGCTTCCAAATCAACTGGAATAGAACCAATTCCTTTCAAGTTCATCTTCATATCAATCAACGTCTCCCCCTGTTCAATGCTTATGTTCTGCTTATTGTCTTTCATAGATTCTTCATACAGTTCTATTTGAGATGCGCGAAGAGATGCCTCTTGCTGCTTACGCTCTTCCTCAGTCAAAGCGCGTTCGATATGGGCACCTTTAGCATAAGCAATTTTTGATAGACCTCCTGCAGCACGGATCAAATCGCTCAGTTTATAATCTCTATTTGTAATTAAATAATTACCTTCGAAGTTCACACATCCCGTTACGGTTACCGTCTCCATTGGTGAATAAGTTGGACTTTTACGAACCACTACGACATCAAATGGTTGAAGGACAAAGCCCTGTTCTCCGTCTACAACAAAACCCTCACGCAATGCAAAAGAAAAAGTCTCTGATGTTTCATCAATATATTCCAAAGACGTAGGATCAAAGTGACGGCGGAAAACGTCAACCTTTGACAACGAAGCGGCATCAGTCAGACCTCCCGCTTGCAGAACGATATCCTCAAGTGTTGTGTTATCAGCATACTGATAGGTTCCTGGATACAACACCTCACCAGAAATGGTAATAGTCTTGCTCGTTATATCATCCTTGCGACTATGAATGTATAGAACATCATTTTTTTTCAAAGGGATATCTGGCACATTTCCTGCTAAAAGGCCTTTCACATCAACAGGAATCACCTCAAGAGACATATCTTCACGCTGGCGGTGCATGACTGCTCTATTGAGGAAAGCATCCTCCCTTATTCCCTCTGCTGCTCTAATCAAATCACGTACTCCACTGATGCTACCACCAATCTGGTACATTCCTGGATGATAGACGGCACCACGAATCTCCACCATGTTTGAATATCGTGCAACAACTGAATCCACAAAAATAGAATCTCCGTCATTTAGGTTGAAGCCATTCATGTCAAATTCACCAATAGTATGAATAGAGTATTCAGCCCCACTCTTTCGAATCAGTCGCACATTCTTCTTATATGCATCACCTGTGAATCCTCCCGCATAGCTGAGAATGGTAGAAACACTCTCCGAACTTTTCATTTCATAATACATCGGACGCTTCACTTTTCCTTTTATCCTAACCAGACAATCGTATGACCCAACCACGATGATGTCATTATCTTGCAAACGAATGTCACCACTTGAATTGCCATTCAAGATATAGTCATAAACATCAATTGAAGCAATCTGTCTACCAGTACGATATACTTTTATGTCACGCAATGTTCCAATATCACTGATACCACCTGCAGCATAAAGAGCATTAAACGCTGTAGAGAGAGAACTTAAAGTATAAGTACCAGGCAACTTTACTTCACCCATCACCTGAACAATAATAGAACGGGTATCTCCTACAGTCAGATTGATAGAGGATCCTTGATAGAATTTTCCCATTCGAGATTTAAGTGTCCCATTTGCCTGAGCGACTGTTAGACCAGCCAACTTAATTGGACCGATACCCTCTATCGTCACTGTTCCGTCAGGAGAAATAGTTCCTTCAAATGTTTCCTGAGAAGCTCCCCACACATCAATAATGACAGCATCACCTGCACCTAACCGATAGTTTGCAGGAGTAGCGATATTCATATTAGGTTGGAAGGACAACTGAGCATTGTTGAACAAGTTTCGTCCAAACACCTGATCTTCCGTTTTTTCCTCCAAACCGCGATAATATGCTAATGAATCAAGATCAAAGAACTCTACTGCATCGTTCATCAAACGTTCTTCCTCCTCCTTGGTGTAATTATCTCTACCATTAACTCCACGTGCTTGACTACGCACCATGTAATTATTTTGCTTTTGGTATGATTCTCCCTCCAATTGCTTGTCTGTACGCATACGACTATCAGAAACCTTCACACTTGTACCATCGATTGATACAGCACCCAATTGTTCCTTCTGGGCAGTTATTTTCTTCCTCAACTTTTGAAGTTGCTCCAAAGTTACCCCTCTCTTTAACAGATTCTGAACAATCTCTGCTTGGTTTTTCCCTGCTTGCTGCTGCTCAAGTACATATTGTATCACCTGATTGTCAGACATTGACTGAGCATTAAGAGTAGTGTTGCCGATGACTATCAGCACGACCCAAAGCAATAGTTTCTTTATCATTGAATTCTTCATTATTATTTCGTTTATCTATAGCTTAATGATATCATTTAAAGGTACTCTACAAAACACAAATTCCTCCCAAAGGAGGATTAAATATATTTCTTTAGAACTTCTTGCCACCAGCAACCGATAGCAATGTTTCGCCGATAATCTTAGCATCACCCCACAGACTACGGTGCTTCAAGTACTCCAAATCCATATCCAATCGGATAATCATCTTATCCATTGTATCGGTATAACCATTATGAAGCGTTGCGTTCGATGTAACACCAGGACGGCTCATATACAAGTTCACATAATCGGGACGAATTTCAATTATCTGGTTAATGAAATATTCACGCTCAGGGCGGTAGCCTACGAACGACATTTCGCCTTTCAGCACATTCACCAACTGCGGCAGTTCATCCAAATGATGCAATCTAAGGAACTTTCCTACTTTTGTTAATCGTTCATCTTGTTCATGAGCCAATTGGGGTCCTTCCTCCTCCGCAGTTGTCTTCATTGTTCTAAATTTCACTATTTCAAATGTCTTCCCATCGCGCCCTATTCTTTCCTGCTTATAGAAAACAGGACCTTCACCTTCAATCTTCTGGGCAATAATAATCGCTAAAAAAATTGGTGAAGTGACAATTAGTCCACAAACAGAGCCAACAAAGTCAAAGACTCGCTTCAACGTTTTTTCCAACGAACTCATGCCATCTTTTATAGTATATTCCGATTCTCTTGTCATTTTTTACTGATGCATTTTGTTAGTGCATGCTTTTTTCTTCGCAATTCATACTAATAAACGTATGATTCCGATTTTTATTGTGGATGGCATTAAAAAAACTTAAAAAAAATCAATATTATTGAACTGTCCTCAATTGCACATTCACAAAAACCGCGCAAAGTTACAAAAAAAATATCATTTATTCATTAAATATGGTAATTAGTAAAGGGTAAATGATTATTATTTTGTATTTTTGCACCAAGAAAGAACAAATTAAAACAAAAATAATGAAGAACTATATTTTTTCATCTGCTTTCATCAGTTTGTTGATGATGTTTTATCTACCTTTTACACATGCCCAGAATCTGAATAAAACAACAGCGGAAAAGGTACGAAATGAAACAATCGATCAATGGAAAAAAGGACTTTCCGACAAATTAAAATCCACAAATGAGACTAGTTGTATTATACAGGGAAATCTGAAAATGAAATACACCGCTCAAATATTTGGAGAGAAACCGGCCGATGGTCGGAGTCTGTGGATTTCGATGCATGGAGGTGGTAATGCACCCACGGCACTCAACGATAGCCAATGGGAGAACCAGAAGCGACTGTATCGCCCACAGGGTGCCGTTTATCTCAGTCCGCGAGCCATCACCAACACATGGGACCTTCATTTCCGTCCCGAGGACGACACCTTCTACCGTCAGATTATCATGATGATGCAGGTCAGCAGATCCATCCTGCCGCCGATATGCAGCAGTACAGACGCCATAACTATGAGTGTGCCCACTGCTTTCAGCCAGAAGCTCTGCATGGTCATGTAGGGTATTAGTTTTAGCTCCATAGCGGAGTTTGCGTACTCATTCTCGTCTATCGCAGTGTTCAGGTCACGGCTGCGCTCACGGCCTCTGGTATAGGGCAC
>CACZXN010000030.1 GCA_902785075.1 uncultured Bacteroidales bacterium
ACAAGAAGGCACCAAAAAGTGGCTTACTTACTTTTTTGTTAGAATTACTGAAACACAGGGAATTATCAAAAATACAAAAAATGTTAAAAGTTGCAAAATGCTGCGTATTTGCAAATTATCCCTTTGGAAATTTGCTAACTTTCAGAAAGTTTTGTACCTTTGCACTCGGATTTAAAGATGGTCAATATATGCGTAAAATAAATCGAACGATAGATGAGAAGTACAAAGCGTGCCCCATACGCAACGTAATAGAAAAGTTCGGCGACAAGTGGTCTTTGTTGGTGCTATATCACCTCAACGAACGAGGCACCATGCGTTTCAATGATTTGGGGCGTGACATGTCAGACTGCTCGCAGAAAATGTTGTCACAGACACTGAAACATCTGGAGCAAATAGGTCTTGTAGCTCGTCAAGTCTATCCAGAGGTTCCCCCACGGGTAGAATACTCCATCACTGAATTGGGCAAAAGTCTCATGCCCCATGTCATCGGTTTGATGGAATGGGCTACTCAAAACTTTGAGAATATTGTTAGGAATGAGGGTAATCTATAAGGACGAGGTTTTCATCATTTAGAGTCAGAGAAGTCTATTTTCCGCTTATGGGATTTGGACTCTCTTCTTGCTTTTTCTCTTTTATCCCCTTTCTTTTGTCGAATCTCATGCTGCTACGTAACAGGACAGCTTGTAGCCGAACATTCCTAACCGCTTTTTCCACTCTTCAGTCCTGGCATTCCACTGCATAGTCTCTTTGCTTGTCAATGGGCATTCTTCGTTCTAATGCTTCGCCACTTTTCAAATTTTATGCGGCCATTTCCATCCGCTACGACCACTTTTAAAATTTTATGCGGCCATTTCCATCTGCGATAGCCACTTTCAAAATTTTATGCGGCCATTTCCATCCACGATAGCCACATTTAAATTTTCTCCCAAGTCGAAAAAGTGAAGGAGGTGGGTGAGTTGCTTCTCATTTTATCACTTTTCGTATGCTTATTGTGTGCTAATTGAAATTATTTTCGTACCTTTGCAGGCCGGTTGATGGCTGATGGTTGATGGCTGATGGTTGATGGCTGATGGTTGATGGCTGATGGTTGATGGCTGATGGTTGATGGTTGATGGCTGATGGCTGATGGCTGATGGCTGATGGTTGATGGCTGACAGCTTCCGGCTTACAAAAAAGCATATTAGAAAAAGCATATTGAAAAAAGCATATTAGAAAATGTTACGAATAGCTATACAGTCTAAGGGTCGTCTCTACGAGGAGACGATGAATATCCTGCAGGAGGCGGGAATCAAGATTTCGAGTGTGAAACGTACGTTGCTGGTGGAGGCTTCGAACTTCCCTCTGGAGGTGTTGTATCTGAGAGATGACGACATCCCTCAGACGGTTGCGAATGGTGTGGCTGACATTGGTATCGTGGGTGAGAACGAGTTTGTGGAGCGTCAGGTGGATGCCGACATCGTGTCGCGTCTGGGCTTCAGCAAGTGTCGTCTGTCGCTCGCCATTCCTAAGCATTCTGAATATAATGGTGTGGAGTGGTTCAACGGCAAGAAGATTGCGACCAGCTATCCGAATATCTTGAAGACGTTCATGGACGCGAAGGGCATCAAGCTCGATGTTCATGTGATTCAGGGTTCGGTGGAGATTGCTCCAGGTATAGGATTGGCTGACGGTATCTTCGACATCGTGAGCAGCGGCTCTACATTGGTGAGCAACAACCTGAAGGAGGTTGAGGTGGTGATGAAGAGTGAGGCGTTGCTGATCGGCAACAAGCATCTGGATGCTGACAAGCAGGAGACGCTGAAGGAGCTGTTGTTCCGCTTCGAGGCTGTTCGTGCTGCCGAGGATAAGAAGTATGTGCTGATGAATGCTCCTACAGACAAGGTGAAGGAAATTATCGAGGTGCTGCCTGGCATCAAGAGTCCTACGGTGATGCCTCTTGCTACGGAGGGTTGGAGCAGCATTCATACGGTGCTTGACGAGAAGCGGTTCTGGGAAATCATCGGTCAGCTGAAACGTCTGGGTGCCGAGGGTATCCTTGTGTTGCCGATTGAGAAAATGATTTTGTAGGTCACAGAATGACGAAGAAAAAAGAATTGCAAGCTATGAAAGGTAATTTTTTAGCAATAGCGGCTGTAGGTCTGATGCTGTCAGCATGTAACGGCAATCAGCAGGCAGACAACAAGGGGGACACGAGCGACCAACCATCGAATGCAATCAAGATAGAGGAGGATGTGTATCAGTTGAAGTCTGATGACCCAACGGGTATCGCCTCTATTCGGAAGTCGTGGGCAAAAAAGACGCTCAAGGTGGATGCAGGCGACAGCCAGGTGGGTATCGCTCAGCTGGCCAAAGCATTCTGTCAGGAATATACCCGATGCGAGACGAACAAAGCATTGGCGGAGTATCTGAAAGACCCGGACAGCAATGGCGAGACCATCAATGTGGAGGGTATGTCGTACAATATCGAAGATCTGCAAGCGAATGGCTTTATGTGTTGTCAGATGCTGGTTGAAACCACTCCCAATACGCAGGTCTGCTATTGGAACCGCAAGAACGGGCACAAACTGTTTGCTGCCTATATGGAGCACTTTCATGAGAACGGTGCATTCGCGGAGCACTTGATGGTGTTCTACGACTATGATCCCGCTACGGGTGTGATGACACCTGAACCCGATCTGAATGTGAGGTTGGAAAAACGTATAAAGAATCAGGACGAATATTCCATTGAACTGCCTCGAGAAGGTAAGGATATCGTTGTGTATGCCTACATCGTGGACGATGAGGGCGACTCAGCCGATGATAGTGAATGGGTATTCGTATGGAATGGAGATACATTTGAATGGAAAAAATAACCAGACCACATAAGGAAGCTGCCGAGCTGAACAGCGTAGTGGGTGGCGTGCTTGACGACATAAGGCGTCGAGGAGATGTAGCCGTGAAGGAATATGAGCTGAAGTTCGACAAGGTTGCTCTGGATTCGCTGAAGGTGACCGACGCAGAAATCCGTGAGGCCGAGTCGTTGGTGAGCGACGATTTGAAAGCCGCACTTGAGATGGCTCATCAGAACATCAAGACCTTCCATGAGGCTCAGCGGTTTGAAGGCAAGAAGATTCAGACGCAGCCAGGAGTGACATGCTGGCAAAAGGCAGTCGCGATAGAGAGGGTAGGGCTGTACGTCCCGGGCGGAACGGCACCTCTGTTCTCCACCGTGCTGATGCTGGCTACCCCAGCGAAGATAGCAGGCTGTAAGGAGATTGTGCTCTGCTCGCCTCCCAACCGTGAAGGAAAGCTCCATCCCGCCATTCTCGTAGCTGCGAAGATAGCAGGCGTGAACAATATTTATAAAATAGGTGGTGTTCAGGCAATCGGCGCGATGGCTTACGGAACGGAATCGGTTCCTAAGGTTTATAAGATATTCGGTCCAGGCAATCAGTATGTGATGGCAGCGAAGCAGATGGTCAGTCTGCACGATGTGGCTATCGATATGCCAGCCGGACCAAGCGAGGTAGCGATTATTGCGGACGAGACAGCCAATCCGTCGTTCGTAGCAGCCGACTTCCTGTCGCAAGCCGAACATGGATTGGATTCGCAAGCCGTACTTGTCACAACGAGTCGGTCATTGCTGGAAGAAACCGATAAGGAGGTGAAACGTCAGTTGGAGTTGCTCCCAAGAAAAGAAATCGCAAGTGCTTCAATCGCAAACAGTAAGATGATTTTTGTTGAAACGATAGATGAAGCGGTTGAACTCATCAACGACTACGCTCCCGAACACTTGATTATTGCCACGAAAGACTATATGGAAGTAGCTGAGAGAATCGTGAACGCAGGCTCTGTGTTCCTCGGAAACTATTCGTGTGAGAGTGCTGGCGATTATGCATCGGGTACGAACCACACTTTGCCAACCAGCGGTTATGCAAAGGCTTACAGCGGAGTGTCGCTCGATAGTTTCATTCGTAAAATCACGTTCCAGGAACTGACCGCAGAGGGTATTCGCAACATAGGACCTACGGTGGAACTGATGGCGCAGCACGAACAACTCGATGCTCACAAGAATGCGATGAGAGTGAGAGTTGAGAGTTTAGAGTTTAGAGTTGAGAGTTTAGAGTTTAGAGTTTAGAGATTGGATAATTGAAGAATCAATGAAGGAAAAGATATGATTTCATCTTTAGTTCGACAAAACATAAAGCAGCTGAAACCTTATAGTTCGGCACGCGACGAATACAAGGGGAAGAAGGCGTCTGTGTTTATTGATGCCAACGAAAATCCTTTTGGAACTTTGCTGAATCGCTATCCTGACCCATTGCAGGAGGAACTGAAACGTGCGATAGCTGAGGTGAAGCAAGTTCCGGCTGAATGCATCTTCCTCGGAAACGGTTCGGACGAGGCGATAGACCTGAGCTACCGAGTGTTCTGTGAGCCGCGAGTGGATAATGTAGTGGCGATTGACCCTACATACGGAATGTATGAGGTGTGTGCCAATATCAACGATGTGGAATACCGAAAGGTGGCGCTCGACGAACATTTCCAGATGAAAGCCGACGATCTGCTGGCTGCCTGTGATAGCCATACGAAGTTGATATTCATCTGCTCGCCCAACAACCCTACAGGCAACGACCTCAGCCGTGAGGAAATCGTGAAGGTGATTGAAGGGTTCAAGGGGATTGTGATTGTCGATGAAGCCTACTCGGACTTCTCTACCCAGCGCCCTTTGCGACTTGATTTGGATAAGTATGAGAATCTGATCGTTTACAACACATTCTCGAAGGCATACGGATGTGCGGCTATCCGACTCGGAATGGCTTTTGCGTCTGCGGAAATCATCGGTTACTTCAACAAGGTGAAATATCCCTATAACGTGAATGTGCTGACCCAGCATAAAGCCACCGAAGTGCTGAGTACGGAGATGAGCAAGACCTGCAAGCATATCAACCTCATTATTGATGAACGAGCAACAGTCATGGAGGCTTTTGCACAGTTGCCCCTGTGTGAGCGAGTCTATCCATCGAACGCCAACTTCTTCCTCGCCAAAGTGACCGATGCAAACAGCATCTATAACTATTTGGTAGATAAGGGAATCATTGTGCGTAATCGCAACTCAGTCAATATGTGTGGCAACTGTCTGCGTATCACGATAGGAACGAAAGAAGAGAATACCCAACTCCTGAGTGCACTCAGGGTTTACAAACCATAACCCAACCAAGCTATGAAGAGAGCCTTGTTTATAGATCGTGACGGAACGATTATTGAGGAACCGTCTGACGAGCAGGTCGATACGGTTGATAAATTCCGATTCCTGCCCCAGGTGATCAGTAGTCTGAGCTTCCTTAGAAGCAAAACCGACTATGAGTTTGTGATGGTGACGAACCAAGACGGATTGGGTACGCCTGCCAATCCGCAGGAAGTGTTCGATGCGTTTCAGAACCTTATGCTCCATACACTAAGTACGGAAGGGGTGACATTTGACGATATCCTCATCGATAAATCCTATCCGGAAGACAATCTCCCAACCCGCAAACCCGGTATCGGGATGATGGGAAAGTATCTCACAGGCGAGTACGACTTACAACACTCGTATGTGATAGGTGACAGAGCTACAGATGCTCAGTTGGCAAAGAATATGGGATGTAAGGCCGTTATTCTCAAAAGCAGGTTTACAGAGAATCTGGATGAACCTTATGTCGTACTTGTGGATTCATGGCAGCAAGCTACAGAACTGATCTATGCAGGTGAGCGTGTGGCAGAGATGCATCGACAGACCAAGGAGACCGATGTATATGTGCGTATGAACCTCGACGGACATGGAAAAGGACAGATAGATACGGGAATAGGATTCTTCGACCACATGTTGGAGCAGATTTCCAAACATGGAGGTATTGATCTGGACGTGAAGGTAACGGGTGACTTGAATGTGGACGAGCATCACACCATTGAAGATACGGGTATCGTGCTCGGAGAGTGTCTGCTGAAAGCGTTAGGTGATAAGCGAGGCATAGAACGTTATGGCTATACGCTGCCGATGGACGATTGTCTGTGTCAAGTGGCACTCGACTTCGGAGGACGAGCGTGGTTGGTATGGGATGCAGTGTTCAAGCGTGAGAAGATAGGCGATATGCCGACAGAGATGTTCCTCCATTTCTTCAAGTCGTTCAGCGATGCAGCGAAGATGAACCTAAACATCAAGGCAGAAGGCGAGAACGAACACCACAAGATTGAAGGCATCTTCAAAGCAGTGGCGCGTTCCATCAAAATGGCAATTCGACGTGACATTTTCAATTATGAACTTCCTTCAAGTAAAGGAATTTTGTAATTATGCACTTTTTTTTCGTTTATCGTTTTCTCATGTGAGAAAAAAAGCTTAAATTTGCTTGATTTTTGCGTGCCTCCCTTTGGGAGCCGTTACAAAAGTCAAGCATTTTTTTGTATGATTGTTAGGAAATTTAGATATAAATCAACTTAGTTAATTCACAACAAAATGAAAATTTCACGTATTGATCACCTTGGAATAGGTGTTGAGAGCATCGAAGCAGTGCTCCCTTATTTTGAGAACGTATTAGGTCTCAAGTGTTATGCAGTAGAAGAAGTAGCTGACCAGAAAGTAAAGACCGCTTTCCTGAAAGTCGGTGAAGTAAAACTAGAGCTTCTTGAACCAACATCTCCAGAGTCTGCAGTTGCAAAATGGCTAGAGAAGGGTGGTAAGGGTGTTCATCATGTAGCATTCGCAGTAGAAGACGGAGTTGCAGAAGCACTCGTAGAATGCGAAGGAAAGGAAATACGTCTTATCGACAAGGCTCCACGTCCAGGTGCAGAAAATATGATGATTGGATTCCTGCATCCAAAGTGTACAGCAGGTATTCTTACAGAACTCTGCGAGCCAAAGAAGTAAAAGTAGAATCGTAAATGATAAAATCGTAAATAAAAATGAGTATTCAATCACAGAAAATCAAAGAACTTGTTGAGAAACGTGAGAAAGCACGTTTGGGTGGTGGTGAGAAAGCCATTCAGAAGCAACATGAAAAGGGTAAGTATACTGCTCGCGAGCGTATCGCATTGCTTTTGGATGAAGGTAGTTTCGAAGAGATGGACATGTTTGTCACTCACAGATGTCACAACTTCGGAATGGAGAAAAAGCAATTTGACGGCGATGGTGTCGTAACAGGTTGCGGTACAATTAACGGACGTCTCGTCTATGTGTTCGCTCAGGACTTCACCGTGAACGCAGGTTCGCTTTCAGAGACCATGTCTCTCAAGATCTGTAAGGTGATGGATATGGCCATGAAGATGGGTGCTCCAGTTATCGGTCTGAACGACTCAGGCGGTGCACGTATTCAGGAAGGTATCAATGCGCTTGCAGGCTATTCTGAGATATTTGAACGTAACATCCTTGCAAGTGGTGTTATCCCACAGATTTCAGGAATCTTAGGTCCTTGTGCAGGTGGTGCAGTCTATTCTCCAGCCCTGACCGACTTTACCTTGATGATGGAGAACACATCATATATGTTCCTTACAGGTCCTGCTGTTGTAAAGACCGTTCTTGGTGAAGTAGTTACTCAGGAAGAACTCGGTGGTGCTTCTGTTCACTCTACGAAGTCGGGTGTTACTCACTTTACCGCAAAGACTGAAGAGGAAGCTATGGCGATGATCAAGCAGCTCTTGAGCTACATTCCACAGAACAACCTCGAGAAGACTCCACGAGTTGAGTGTACAGACCCAATCGATCGTAAGGACGACTATCTCAACGAAATCATTCCTGACAATCCAAACATGCCATACGATATGTATGAGGTGATAGGTGCTATCGTGGATAACGGTGAGTTCTTTGAGGTTCAGAAAGACTATGCGCGCAACATCATCGTAGGTTTCGCTCGATTCAACGGAGAATCTGTAGGTATCGTGGCAAATCAGCCAAAGGCACTTGCAGGTGTGCTCGATTGCAACGCATCACGTAAGGGTGCACGTTTCGTTCGTTTCTGCGATGCATTCAATATTCCAATCGTAACACTCGTTGACGTTCCTGGATTCCTTCCTGGTACAGGTCAGGAGTACAATGCAGTAATCCTCCACGGAGCAAAGTTGCTTTATGCATACGGAGAATGTACCGTTCCAAAGGTAACCGTTACATTACGTAAGTCTTACGGTGGTTCACACATCGTGATGAGTTGTAAGCAACTTCGTGGCGATATGAACTATGCATGGCCATCGGCAGAAATCGCTGTGATGGGTGCAGCCGGTGCAGCAGCTGTTCTCTATGCAAAGGAAGCAAAGGCACTGAAGGACGAAGGTAAGGTTGAGGAAGCAAAGGCATTCATTCAGGAGAAAGAAGACGAGTACACAAAACTCTTCGCTAATCCTTACAATGCAGCAAAGTACGGTTATATCGATGATGTGATCGAGCCACGCAATACTCGTTTCCGCATCATTCGCGCTTTGGCTCAACTCGCTGATAAGAAACTGACGAACCCTGCTAAGAAACACGGAAACATTCCATTGTAATTAATTGTAAAATCGAAAAGATATGATTAATATATTAGCAGACGTAGTTTGGGCAGATGCATGGGCAAGAACCGGTATGGGATTCGGAGTGGTATTCGCAGTGCTCCTCATCCTTGTGTTCGTGTTGGTGGCATTTGGCCTCTTTTCACGTATGTCGGGCAAGAAGCAGACTCAGGCTCCCAAGCCTGCATCTCTGCAGTCTGCCCCTCAAGCTGCTGTAGCTCCAGCCGCATCTGCATCAGATGCAGACAAGGCAGCCATTGCAACAGCACTGTATTTATATTTCCAGAATGTTCATGACGAGGAAAGCAATGTGATTACGATTCAGCACAAAGCAAACTCTGCATGGCATCATGAGTTGAACCCACGTTATAACTCAGTTAAGTAATAATCGTATAAAGAAAATAATTAGATGAAAGATTTCAAATTTAAGATAAACGGTACTGAATACACAGCATCTGTAGAAGAGAAAGATGACAATATGGTTCAGGTAACTGTAAACGGCAATGCTTATAGTGTTGAGGTTGAACACGAAGCTCCAGCCGCTCCTATGGCTCGTCCGGCTGCTGTTGCTGCTCCTGCTGCTTCAGCTCCTGTAACAGCTGCAAGCGCAAAGATTACTGCTCCTCTGCCAGGCAACATTACAAAGATTCTTGTATCTGTTGGACAGAAGGTACAGAAGGGTGATGTCGTTATGACGATGGAAGCTATGAAGATGGAGAACAATATCACTGCTGAAGCAGACGGAACTGTTAAGGCAATCGTAGCTCAAGTAGGTCAGAGTGTAAATCAGGGTGATGTACTCGTAGAGCTTGAAGGCGCAGCTGCTCCTGCAGCTCCTGCAGCAACTCCCGCTCCAAAAGCAGCTGCTCCAGCAGCAGCTCCTGCTCCCGCTGCTAAGCCTGCAGCTGGTGCAAAGACAGTCAATGCTCCACTTCCTGGAACCATCACAGCTGTGAAGGTTTCAAACGGACAGGCTGTTAAGAAGGGTGATGTGCTTGTTGTGATGGAAGCTATGAAGATGGCAAACGACATTACCGCTGAGTGTGATGGAACAGTGAAGAATGTATTCGTTCAGCAAGGTGCATCTGTCAATGTAGGCGATGCTTTGGTTGAGATCGCATAGCTTAATACTGCTAATTAAATACACGACATGAAAAGAATATTTTGTTTTATAGTTATGCTGCTGCTCGTATCGGTAGGTTGCTTCGCTGATAGTTTCGACTTCGGAGAGGCTACCTCGAAATTCGTAGACAGCATGGGATTGGTGCAGGTGTTCTCTGGCGACGGATGGAAATCATTGGTAATGATTGCCCTTGCTTGTTTCCTGCTCTTCCTTGCCATCAAGAAACAATACGAGCCTCTGCTCCTGCTACCGATTGCATTCGGTATGCTCCTCACTAACTTGCCTGGAGCAAACATGTTCCACACAGAGATGTGGAATGATGAGTTCCTGAATCCTGAGAGTCCATTCTACCACAGCTATCGTCACGTGTTGGCTGAAGGTGGATTGCTCGATGTGCTCTATATTGGTGTGAAGACGGGTGTTTATCCTTGTCTCATCTTTATCGGAGTAGGTGCTATGACCGACTTCGGTCCGCTGATTGCTAATCCAAAGAGTTTCCTCCTTGGTGCTGCAGCTCAGCTGGGTATCTTTATCACATTCATCACTGCTCATGCACTTGGTTTCAATAGCATGGAGGCTGCGTCAATCGGTATCATCGGTGGTGCAGACGGACCTACATCAATCTTCCTTACAACGAAGTTGGCTCCACATCTCTTGGGTCCAATCGCTATTGCAGCATATAGCTACATGGCACTCGTTCCTGTGATTCAGCCACCAATTATGCGACTGCTGACTACAAAGAAAGAGCGTATGATTGAGATGAAGCAACTTCGCACGGTGAGCAAGACAGAGAAGATTATCTTCCCAATTGCTATCACAATTGTTGTTGCATTTATTCTGCCCGATGCAGCTCCACTTATCGGCTGTCTCATGTTGGGTAACCTCATGAAGGAGTCGGGTGTAGTTGATCGTCTGGCAAAGACCGTTCAAAACGAACTGATGAACATCGTGGTTATCTTCCTGGGAACAACTGTTGGTGCAACTGCAACAGCAAGCACATTCCTCGATATCAGTACCATCAGCATCCTTTGCATGGGTATTGTTGCGTTCGGTGTAGCATCTGCCGGCGGTATCATCTTCGCTAAGATTATGAACCTCTTCCTCAAGGAGAAAATCAATCCGCTTATCGGTTCTGCAGGTGTTTCAGCTGTTCCTATGGCAGCACGTGTTAGTCAGACAGAAGGACAGAAAGCCAATCCGCACAACTTCCTTCTCATGCATGCGATGGGACCAAACGTAGCAGGTGTGATTGGTTCTGCTGTAGCAGCAGGAATCCTCCTTAGTATGCTTGGAAAATAATTCCTGCGTACTTATATATATAAATAAGGTGTAGCTCGTTGAGCTGCACCTTATTCTTTTTGTCTATTTCGTAAACGGAATCAGTTTCTCTCGAATACTGGTATGTGTTCTGGAGTAACTGCTACAGTCACATACTGACCTCCTGCATAGTGTTCACGAGTGTAACGATGTGTCCATCCTTTCTTGTTCTTTGGTAGATAGACTTTCCATTCGGTTACGTTGTCTGCCGTAACGGGACATACTAGATACTTAGGTCCGAACATGTATTCAGTTTCTTGGCGAAGCGCCTCTGTGTCATCACAGAAGTCGAATACGAGCGGACGCATCAGGGTATAGTCTTCTGTGGCAACGCGACGTGCACAATCCTTGATGTATGGTAGCAGTTCCTGACGTTCCTTAATGCAGTCAACAAACATCTTCTCGATATCTGCCGGATACTGCCAAGGTTCAGTACGGCTTTGGTAACCATGTACACGCATGATAGGCAAAAATACACTTGTTTCGATCCATCGTAGCATTCGAAGCTGGTAAGCACGATCTGAGTATTGATTGCCTGGACGGAAGAAACCACCTGCATCATAAGTCCACCAAGGCATACCTGTTGCTACATAGTTCAGTCCACCAGCTATCTGACGACGCAGACAATCCATATCGTTTCCTACATCACCACTCCATACAACTGCATTATAGCGCTGCATGCCTGAGAAAGCAGAACGGGTGAGGATAGATGGTATTCGTCCTACATCGTCGCGCAGCAGACCGTTATACATCGTGTGAATGACTTTGAGTGGATATACGTTACGATAGATATCACCAGGCATCTGACGGTCGCCCACACGTCTGCCGTGAATATCATCGTTTTCAGGTTCTGTTGCATCAAACCACCAGATGTCGATATCGTAGGGCTTTAGGATTCTCTGACTGAACTGCTGCCAATAATACTCAGTCACAGCTGGTTTGAAGAAGTCTATCCAGTCGGTTCCTTCGATATAAGCTCCACGTTGTTGGAGTTCTTTTCCAAGAGCCGAGTTCTTATCGACTTTCGACCATACAGACAGCATGAACTTGATGTTCATGTCGTGCAACTCACGAACCATTCCTGCTGCATCAGGGTATTTTCCTTCGTCCCACTGCATTGCATTCCATCCATACTTACCCCACCATTGCCAGTCTTGCACAATGACGTCAATAGGGATGTTCTTATCGCGGAACTTGTGTGCATTCTCCATCAAATCCTTCTGGGTGTCATAGCGTTCACGGCAATGAACATAGCCCAGCATGTATTCAGCAATCTGAGGTGCTTTACCTGTCAGCTGGCGATAGGCTTTTATCACCTGATCTGCATTTCCTGCAAAGACAGTATAATCTACCCCAGTTGCGACAGGTGAACTGAAAGTTGTCTCGTTGTTATCCTTACGCCAATAGACAGTAGGGGAGTCGCCTCTCACACCTTTCACAGTCAACTGGTGCTTTCCTTTACTGAGGTGATACATCGTAGAACCTGTTGGTGGCAACCATGTGTTGTTAAGGTCGATGATAGCTTTTCCGTCGACTTCCAGATAGAGTTTGCGAGCCATCTTCTGTCCTACATCAAGCAAGAATGAATAGTCGCCTTCTTCGTCAATCATGATGTCGGCTTTGAACGAGTCTGATACTCGGCGTTCGCGAATAGTACCTATGGTACTTGTTGTATTTACCTCAATAACATTTCCTTGCTCGTCTGTACCTTGCAGTTTTACAGAGTTAGCGGCTGGGTTGAAATCAGTCAATCCATAGTTATTCCACAGCAGTCCGTAACCTTTGCTCGAAAGGATGAAAGGAACAGCAATCTGGGTGTTCACCTGTGTCAGTCGTCGTGTCAGTCCCTTGATATTGAGATAACCATCCTGAAACTGTCCGGTTCCGAAGATGAATTCATCGGCTGGCGATACGAACGACTGCGTTGCTTTCACCCATTTGTTTGTACCATCGACCAATTCGCTCTGTTTCAATTCCCTGCCTGTATATGCCACTTCTTCGAGAATCTTTTTCCCTTTATTGTCGAAGAAGATGAGTTGGTCTGTCCATTTGTTGTACTCCACACTCATCCCTTTCAATTTCACTTTTGTGAAGGTTGCGTTTACGTCTGTCTTCCACTTAGGTAGTTTGAAGTTCTCTGTATAGATTAATTCATCCAACTGAGGTGCATCTGTATTGTATGCTCGAATTCTTACAGCATTGTCAGCCAATGGGATAATACGTACTTTGCCGTTTTTAGTGAAAATGGTAAAACCGTATGCCTCGTCTATGTTATTGGCAACAGCAATGCCCATAAAACATAAGAACATTGCTGTCAGTAATATAGATCTTTTCATTTTTCTTTCGTTTTCGTTTTGTTTTTCTTCAACTCTAAACTCTTCACTCTAAACTCTCAACTCTCTTAGTACGTCCATTGCTTGAAGTAGTCGAAGTCGGCATATCCTCCCACTTTTGTGGTAGCATAGTTGTAGAGAGCAGCCTTGTAGCCGATAAAGAAATCAAGCGTGAATCGCATCTGCAACTGGTTGTCAACATCCACCCAATGCTTGCCGTCGGTTGAGTAGCTCATGAAAGCTTTGTCCGGACCGCAGTTGTCGTCAGCCTGAGGCGTGAAGACATACCTCATACGCAACCACACTTTCTTTCCCTTGAGCGGCATGCGCAACACTTCCTTTGCATCCCTTCGTGAGCCGCTTGTGGCTACTACGAATCGTTTGCCTGCATTGTCAACCTCAACACCGATAGAGCAGAAGTTGCTTTGGAAGGCAGCCAATCCCGCTTTGTCGCCTGGTTTCATGTTTGTTGCGTCGAGCAAGGTTTCGTTCATACAACGAGGACCTACGGTACGCTGACAAAGGGTATTGCGGGCATTGAACAGGTTTGTAGCCAACTGACTGGTTGTCAGACGCATCCACCCTTTGCGAGCCGTTACCGACCAGCACTGGTTGATTGGTTTGTGGTTCCATTGCCATACAAGGTCGAGTTCGTCGTTCGATTTATAGTTGAAATCATCGCTTGCCCAGATATGATCTTCACCGTATGGAGCGAGGTTTACGTCAAATTCCTTTACAGGGATGGTGTTGTCACCGAGGATTGGCCATCCGTCCACCCACTTCATTGGTTGAAGGGTAGGGACGCGTCCTACACCTCCGTGGTCTTGGAATATCACACCATACCAGTCACCCTTTGGCGTGTCGAAGATAGCACCTTGAGCCACACCGTCGCCACGTCCGTCGAAAGCACCCTGCAGCACAATCTTCTCTTCATACTGTCCGAGCAATGTCTTGCTGCGGAAGCAACGCTCAGTACGTGGTTTTCCGCTTGGCCAGTCAATCACGAGCACATAGTAGTAGTCTCCGATATGATAGAAGTGAGCACCTTCAGCTCTCAGCCCGAATCCCTGTCGAGGGGTATTGATGAGCACCTGGTTCACCCCTCCTTGCTTGATAGCCTTGAGGTCGGGAGTCAGCTCAGTGATGCGCAGTTCTCCGTTTCCATACACCACATACACCTTACCGTCGTTGTCGAACAGCAACGAAGCATCGTGGAAGAACGCCCCCTCAATCTCGTTTCGCTCCCAGTTGCTCTTTGTAATGTCGGTTGTTCGATACACATATGTCTTGTGCTGATCGTTTGCAATAAACAGGGCATAATACACCCCGTTGTGATAGCGTAGGGTTGTAGCCCATTGCCCTTTTCCGTAGGCATCCTTACCATTGCGCAGGTTGTAGATGTCGTCGTCTGCGATGTAATCATAGATATAGCTGATGATTCTCCAATGCACTAAGTCCTTTGAGTGCATGATAGGAGCACCAGGACAGAAGAACATGGTTGTGCTGACCATATAGAAGTCATCCCCCACGCGAATCACATCATTGTCGGGAATGTCCGTGTAAGTAAGCGGATTAACCATCTTGGTCGTTTGTGCCTGAGCGGTATTGAAGCTTAGGCCTGCGAGTAGTGCTAGGACTACAAAAGTAGATTTCAGTTTCATATTTGTGATTGTTAAAGATTTGCGGTACAAATTTAGTGATTATTTTTTGATTATCTTTCCTTTTGGCGTGATAATCACCGATTTCTTGGGTGCAGAATCAATATTCTCCAGTTTTTGACCCGTTATGTTGTAATAGCGCTCCGTTTTCTGTCCTTCATCCCGACTGATAAATTCAACCGAACTGCCCAACTCGCTGAACTGCCATGTGTCGAAATTGAAGATGGAAGTCGTGTTTGTTGCACTACCTGCAAAGGTGAAGTAAAGGTCTTGAACACCTGTTATTGTACGTGTTAGGTCGCTACTCACTTCCGTCCATTGATCCAATCCTCCTGTCGGTTCTATTCTTACGCGTCCCACGATAGTTCCCGTTTGCGACTTCAGACGTATGATGAGCGAACCTGTCTTCTCTCCAGCTACACGCACCTTGATGCTTGCTGCCCCCGTGCTACCGAAGTCCACATTGCGCACCTTGATATAATCGCCCGAATGGATGTTGGTCACCCAGCAGCCGTTGTAATCCCCCACACACAATACGCCCGAACTCTGATTGATGGTCTCAGCCTGTTGAAGTGCGTAAGGGTTGAGTGTCTGAATCGGATTGACACCCTTCGTCGTGAATTCAATGAATGGGATGCTGCCGTCCTCGTTGCGGGTGAACTCCTCGATACATGTCGAGCGTTTATATCCACCCCCTCCAGGCAAAGCACCATTGTGGTAGAACATATAGCTGTGACCTTTGAAGTCCACACTTCCGCCATGAATGGTGAAGCTGTTCTTTGCCAGCCCCATCACCTTGCCCTGATACGTCCATGGCCCGCTCACCTTGTCTGCAGTAGAATAAGCCCAATGCTCAGGAACTCCTCCTGCAGCATACTCCAAGTAGTACTTCCCGTCACGTTTGTAAATCCACGAAGCCTCCTCGAAGTTGGTCTTCGGACTGCCGTCGTCGTTCTTACCTTTGAACGGACCAAAAGCCTTCTCGTCGTTCAGGTCCACTTTGATGGGGTTTCCTTGAAGGGCAGTCATGCTTCTCGACAACTTCGCATACCACAGGTTGTTGTTACCCCAGAACAAGTACGCCTGTCCGTCGTCGTCGATAAACACCGTCGGGTCAATCATGAACCAGCCCTGCGCAAGCGGTTTCGTCAACGCACGATAGGGTCCAGCTGGATTCGTTGCGTATGCCACCCCGATACCCGGATAAGCCTGTCCCTTGATGGTAGCTGTCACATACCAGTACCACTTACCGTTCCGCTCTATACACTGACTCGCCCAGCAGTCGTTATCCTGTTTCGCCCATGCAGCGAAGGTTTTCGATGAGATAGGGGTACCCAGATACGTCCAGTTCACCATATCGACCGTGCAGTAGAGCAGCCAGTCCTTCATCGTGAAATATCCGTTCTCTGTCACATCTTCATCATGATCCACAAACAAGTACAACGTGTCGCCATGCACATACGGAGCAGGGTCGGGTGTATATCTGTCACAAATGATAGGGTTCTGAGCCGTCAGGCTCGCAGTCAGCATTAGGGCAAAAGCCGCAAACACACACTTACAATCGTTCATAATTTCAAGCATTAAAAGTCTGTCATCACTATGAAATAAATTTCTGCAAAGATACCATATAAAATACATAAGGAATGTCAATTATTGTTCAAATCCTTATAGTTTTGAAACATTATACTATTTCCTTTGGTCGGTTCATAGAATCTTTGTATCTTTGTGTCGCAAAAGTGATACTTTTCTATCAACTATAAACTATCGATTGGCAATATGAAAAAAACGATTTCTTTGGTGTTTTCCCTGTTGCTTTCTACAGGGATTGCTGTGGCTCAAGATGAAATGGCAGAGTTTCGTTCGTGGGCACAGACTCCGCCGATGGGGTGGAACTCATGGGACTGTTACTTTAGCAGTGTCACAGAGAAGGAGGTAATGCAGAATGCGCAGTACTTGGTGGATAACGACCTTGTGCGTTATGGATGGGAGTATGTCGTTATTGACATCCGTTGGTATTGTAACCATCCGTCGCTGGGTGGCGGCAACTACAACCAGCGTGGCGATCAGGGTTATGTGCTCGACGAGTATGGACGTTATTTGCCTTCGCCAACACGATTCCCTTCGTGTATGGTAGATGGACGGAATGAGGGGTTCAAAGCGCTTGCCGACAAAATTCATGCAATGGGTCTGAAATTTGGTATTCACATCATGCGTGGTGTGCCCAAGTCTGTGGTGGGAAGCAACTATAAGTTGAAGGGTAGCGAAGGAACGTCATGGAGTCAGGTCTATAACGGCACTTCATCTCCTTGCACTTGGCTTAAGGACAACCTACTGGTGCGCAACAACGAGGCTGGTCAACTCTACTACAATAGTATCATGGACCTCTATGCTGAGTGGGGTGTGGACTTCCTGAAAATCGACGACTTGAGCCGTCCGTTCTATACCGACGAAATTCACATGATACGCAAGGCAATTGACCAAACAGGGCGACCTATCGTCCTGTCGCTTTCGCCAGGAAAGACGCAGTATCAGTATGCTGACGAATGCTTGGAGAATGCCAATATGTGGCGCATGATGGATGACTTGTGGGACACTTGGAGTGCGGTTGATGCTGTGTTTAACGAAGCGCATGCATGGGAAAACGTCACTCGCCCAGGCAACTATGCCGACTGCGATATGCTTCCATTGGGGCAGATTGCTATGACTATCGGCGACCAAGGTTATACGGCAGCAGATAAGGGGCGTTGGACCAAACTGTCGCAGAACGAACAACTGACGATGATGACCCTGTGGGGCATCTGCCATTCACCGTTGTTCTTCGGTGGCGAGATGACCAAGAACGATGCCTTCACACTCTCGCTCTTGAATAACGAGGAATATCATCAGATGCATAAGTATGGTGTGAATGCTCACCAGGTGCTTAACGATGAGGATAACGGAAAGGTAGCGTGGACGAGCGAAGATCCTGCAACCGGCAATCGTTACCTTGCTCTCTTTCAACGCGACAACACCCGTTGGGTGGTAGGCAACAAAGCGCTGTACAAGTCGGATGTTATTGCTTACACTACCGACGGACATGCAGTAGATGTGGATATTGAGTGGCCCGAAGGTTCGAAGACATTGGTGCTTGTTGTCGATGACGGAGGTGACAACTACAACTACGATCATGGTGATTGGATCAACCCTACGCTCATCTTGCGTGACGGTTCTGAGGTGGCACTTACGGGTGCTTACAAGACTCGCAACTTTACTGCTAATTACTTCAACCGCGTGTATGAGAACAAGAATGTGGATAACGGTGGCAAGATGAAGGTGATGGGGGTCGCATACGATCGTGGCTTCTCTACGGATGCAAACGCAGCCATCTTCTTCCAGATTCCCGACGAGATGGATGTGGTGCGCTTCAAGGCAAAGGCTGCTGCTGACGATTCGGGAATAGGGCAGACGGGTGCTACTACCTCTATACGTTTTATGGTGTTCAATCAGAATCCGTTGACTAATGAGCAGGACGACTCAGCTGTTCGTTCGGGACTTATCAGTCGTACAGGTGTGAAGTCGAAGTTGATGGAGTGTGACGTGACGGGTGCCGAGCAACTGAAGATTGTGGTGAACAACTATGGTGACGGATTCTCGTACGACCGTGCCGACCTCATCAATCCTGTGCTCATTGATGCAGATGATAACGAGACCTCGCTCACTTCATTGCAGCAGGCTTCATATACATCGGAATGGGGAACTCTACATGTGAACAAGAATGTGGAGGGCGGAACGCTGAAGGTGGACGGACAGACATATACGACAGGTCTTGGCATGAATGCACAATGTACACTTGTCTACAATCTTCCTTCCGGGCACAACTACAAGACGTTCCGTGCGCTATGTGGTTATGACTCCAGCTGCGATACTGATAACAAATCAACATCTGGCACCACGATGGAGTTCTTGTTCTACGTTGTTGCAAACAACAGTTTCGACTTCGACCTTTCCTTGATTGGCTATCCGACTTTCGCTCAAAAGCCTGTCCCTGTTTATGATATTTGGGCAAAGGAGAATGTAGGGTGGGCTACAGGTACACTCAGTGTCAGCATTCCGAGTCATGGTGTGAAACTCTTCCGCTTGGGCGACAAGGTGGCAGAGGGTATTGAAGAGACGGAAAATGACGAGGGAACGAAGAGCCCGAGAAAGCATGACGCCGTTTACGACCTGCAAGGCCGTTCTGTTTCGACACCCATGAATGGCCTATTTATTAATAATAATAAGGTGTACCTGAAGAAAAATTGAGAGTTGAGAAGACCCCCTCTAACTCCCCCTCTAGGGGGGAGGAAGGAGAGTTGAGAGAATTGGAAAAAGGTACAAAATAAAACAAACGGGGGTAAGTCCCCGTTTGTTATTTAATCCACCAGCTAAATAGCCATTCGATTACACGTTTTTAACCATTACCTTCTTTCCGTTCATGATATAGATGCCTGGACGCATCATTCGCTGGTTGTCTATGCGACGACCATTCAGGTCGTAGATGGCGTTCGATGTGTCTTGCTCGGTTTGCTTCACTGCTTCAATACCTGTATCTTCCCTCTCAATCATAAAGATATAAGTGTTCAGACTGCGGGCAGGCATATCGACCGTGACGTAATTCGTAGGCTCTTCGATGGTGATAGGACTCTCCTGACAGAGGTTCGATCGCTCATTGCCTGTTGACAACAGGTGTGTGCCGCTTACCACGTTGTATGGAAGTCGGATTTTGAGGCTGTAGTCAACCTTCGTGGTATCGATGGCCATTACGATGATTGAATCGCCCTTGATGTATGCTGAATACTCCTGAGGCGCTTCCTGTCCGGAAGTCATATCGCGTGAGGTCACAAGTCGGGTAGATCCTGTAACATGTTTAGCAAAATGTGACATCACATAGGCACGCGGCAACAACTCGTTTTTCTTGTTAGCTGTTCCGTACTTTGTCTCACCTGTACCCACAAATGCCCAATGAGCACGCAGATACCAATAGATGTAACCTGTACAGCCAGCCAGCATACACTCGTTGACTTCCTCGGCAAAGAGCAACTGCTCATGCCAGTTGGGGAGACGGTCTTTCAGGTAGTCGGTCACAGAATGCTCTGTCATCCAAACTTCCTTTCCGTACTTGGCAGCCAGAATAGCCGACTGCTTCATGTAAGTAAGCGGTGCATGACCATAAAGGTGGCCTGCAACGATGTCAATATGCTTGCGACAGGTAGTATCTCTCATGAGCGGGTCGGTGTAGTTTTGGGTAAATCCCAAACTCTCACCGCTGATAAGCCGTACGCCAGGATAGGTCTCACGATCAAGCATGTATGCCCAGTTCTTGACCAGATTTACGAGGTCTTGAGGGTCGTACAGACAGCCAGAGTAGTCGACCCACCAGTCGGGCTCATTCTGGATGGAAACGGCATCTACCTTCACCCCCTTCGACTTCATGTACTTCAGATATGAGTTCAGCCACGGGAAGAACTTTTCGTAGCAGTCCTCACGCAGTTTGCCGCGTTGATTGCCTTGTTTATCAGAGTTACCACCCTGCGCCGTACCGTTTGTCTTGTATTCGCCTGGTGGTGACCAAGGGGTACCGAACACGATACCACCACGCGCCTTGACAATCTTAGCAGAAGGAACACAGCCCTGCCAGTTGTAGTTGCTCCAACTCGCATTGTCATCGCCCCTGAAGCTGGGCGATATCTCCATACGCATGATATTCAGTCCGATTTTTGACGGAGAACCATATAGGAGGGTTACAGGACGAGTGTCTGTACCATAAGGGTTCATGGCTCCATCGCAGCAAGCACCTCCGAAGCCTGTGATGGTCTGCTTCTGGGTCTTGTTTACCGTTAAGGCAATCGTAGCAGCTTGGATTGAAGTTGTTGCTCCAGCCAGCAAAAAGATTGATAATAATAACTTTTTCATTGACAGTTTTCTTTTGATTTGATTGTAAAATAGGTCAGTCTGAGCTAATATGAAGTAGTACACAGATGATCTGTTATGTTTTCGTTGCTGCAAAGTTACAAAATAATTGACAAATGACAATTGACAATAGATAATTATTTTGAAAAAAGTGATGTTTTTCTTGGTAGTTTCATGGAAAGCATGTATATTTGCAGCGTCAAGATAATAGCAACAGAAAAAAAGAATAAAAGATTCAGTATGATGAAAAGGTTAGAAAAGGTAGGAGCGTGTGTGGCGCTGCTGATGGGTTGTTGGGTGAGTATGTTGGCAGCCCCGAAGGGTTCGCTTGTCGAGTTTTCGTACACTTGTAGCCGTTCATCTGGAATGGGTAGTGATACTTACAAGTTGATTGCAGATCAAACGGGAAACGTTGAGGTAGCAATCACGATAGACCATGAGTCCGTCCGGTTTGAGGAGCAGACTCAGTTGTATCGTGTCAATCAAGAAGTCGTGAAACGACTGCAGGACATTCTGGCTCGCAACAAGATAGATAAGCTTGTGAAGACTGCCAAATCATATCTCCCAAGTCCAGAGGCCTTGACGATTTCCGCCACCTACTCGAAGGGTGCTGTATATAACTTACATTGGGACGGTATGCCCGAGGATAAGATGGCGAGTGCGGCTGTGAGAGAAATCGTGACGTTCTTTGCTCCTTGGAGAGAGCCGATGACGCACGTGGAGCGACGTGTGATTCGCGGCAAACCTCGCGAGACTCCTGCAGCTCCGAAGGGACGACTCACTTATTGTAGCTTCTCGGATTCCCGTAGTGCAGGTATGGGGAAGGACTACTGCGAGTTGATTGCTGACAATCTCGACTCTGCAAAAGTGGTAGTCGTAACAATGGCGCTTACGGATGACAGTACGCAGAAGGAATATGCCATCGATAAGCAAACCGTCGATCAAATGGAACAGATGCTTGCATCGATTGAGGCATGGAAAGTAGGTGGATACAATTACGATGAGAAGATGCCAGGTGGCACCATCTATAGGGTATATATGGAATATGCGGATGGGTCGAAATACAATGCCACTTGGTGTACACACGAACCTTGGGAGGATGCGCAAGCTGTGTATAATGCTGTGGTGCGTTTCTTCCAGAAATGGAGAAAACAGTAGGGGAGAGGAAGGGTTAATGGTTCAAGATTCAAGGTTCAAGAGTTCAAAGTTATAGAGCAAAGAACAGTAAGCAGTAAACTAGAATCGTGAAACATAGAAAAAGTAAAAGGCTCCGCACTGGAGCCTTTTACCATATAAGCAGTTATCCGATGTTATTTGCGGATAGCTTTCTGAATCTTCTGCATGAGACTTTGGTTGGCTTTTGCGCGTTTCTTTGCCTTTGGTACGTTTTCATTGTAGAAGTTGGTTGGCGCAATTGTCAATCCTTGGTAAGCATAGACAGTGATTGGTGCATCGATATTATAGGCTGATGATATGTTGTTGAGCGTGTCATCGCTCCACTTGCTCCATGGGTCGAACTCAATGACGACGATGTTACCGTCTGTTGCATTATAATAGGCAATTTCTGCATAACGGGTAACTTCTCCTTCTTCGTTCAATCCTGAGCCTTCGCCTACGTCTTCAACGACTTTCACCCATCCGTTTGCCTGAGTGAGGCTCTGGTCTGCTATGGCTACAAGACGATTGAAGTCGTCCATTGTGCCACCTGTGAATGCCTGTGCGCCGAGGTTGAAGTATGTGCTGTTGCATACGATTCCGACGGGGTATTCGTTGCCGATGTATGGCATGAACGACGGTGCATAGTTCTTGGTAAACGGCTTATGTGTTTCGCCCATCATGACGATGTTGAAGGTAAGCCCTGAACCGATGAAGGCTGCATTGCCTTTTTCCCAATCGATATCTTCCCATTCGCCACCTGGAGTCTCATCGCGGAATACGCCTCGTCCGTTCATGTTGAGCGTGATTTTCTTGTCTTTAATCTGGATTTCGAAGTTAGCGTTTTCTACCTCAGCCATGGTGTGCTTGGTCTGGCTTTCGAGCATGTAGTAGAAGTAGCCGGTTGCTGTGCCCTTTGTACGGTCGTAGTTTTCACTGCCGAAGCTAAAGTGCGTACGCTCGAAATTCGGATCATCCCAATCGATATTCTGTTCGTCTTCGTAGTTTCCAATCCAGAAGGAGTTGTCGATGATGGTTGCTCCGGAACTGAGCGATTCCTTCGTGATGACGATTGGCAAATCGTAGCTCTTGTTGTTGTCGGTGTTGACATGCACGATACCTCCCTGCGTCTTGGTCGGGTCTATCTTCGCGTTGATGTCGATGTCGCCGAGATCTACGTCCTGACCTGTGATGTTGAAGCTCTTAGAGAAGTATTCTCCGTTTGATGCACGAATCTTGAGAGTAGCAGGACCCTTATAGTCAAGGGGTGACATGATGCTGAACTTGCCGTCGAAGTCGGTGTGGTAGTACTTGGTTTCATTGCCTCCGTAGGTAATCCAAACCGTTGAGAGTGCACTTCCTTCTTTGTTGACTATCTTACCTGTGATGTGTGGCAAATCGGGCAGGGTGATGGTCTGGTTGATGGTGGTAGCACCGGCCTGACCGTGTACATTCACGCTTACGACTGGTGAGTAGTTTCCGTAGTCTTCGGATTCAACCCAGATCTTCACGTCTGTATTCTCAGGAATGTAGCATTGAGCTTCTCCCTGTGCATTCGATACACAAGTGGTCTGTCCGACATGGATAAGAGTCCAAGGAACAACTTTACCTGTTGTGGTTTTTACCTTGATTTTGACTGTTACTCGGGTTTCGGGCCAGTCGAGGTTCACCCATGAGAAGTGCTTCACTGTTCCTACATATACGCCATTCTGGAGGGTTGCAATACCTTCCTCCTCCCACAAACCGGTACTTTCGTTGAAGCTCCAAAGCGGAATCTGGTTAGGCGTTTTGTCCTTCAGGCTTTCGGGGATTGGGAATGTGAGTTGTGCTTCCTTGCCGTCCTTCAGCTGGAGTGCATTTCCTGCATTGTCTTTCATCTCGACTTTGGTCATACCGTAGCTGACAAGCTGTACGGTCTTGTCGTTTGCATCGACAGCAGCGAGGTCACCACCAGGCATCATGTCGGCAAAGTTGTCGTCGTCGGGATTGAGATACAACATCTCGGTCTGAACCGTACCGTTGTAGTCCTTTCCTGTCTTGGCATCCTTGTAGCCGTCTGCAGGCATCTTCACTTGCATACCGTCAGCAGTCGCAAGTGTCTTTGCTGACGATGCTGAGTAAGTAGCATTGGTGGAAATCGATGAGTTGGTGCGGCTTACCATCACTACTTCCCACTTATCCTTGCTTGCCTGGTCGAACGAACGTACTACGTCGAAATAGCCGTCTTTTGTAAAATCGACTACAGTACGTCCCTTTACTACTTCGATGTCTGTCAGTGCAAATGCACCGGAAGCATCGGTGGTGGTTACAGCCGTACCACTACCTACTTTTACACCTGCCAAAGCATTGCCGTCAACGTCTTTAACGAATCCGAGCAGTTCGGCTTTCTTCATTTCGCCTTTCACTTCGACTTCACGTTCGCCTTGGTTGTTGTTACCTCCGCCACCTTTGTCGTCGTCGCTGCTACATGAGAACATCAGTCCTACGGTAGCAATCATGATTGTTCCAAAAAGGATTTTGTTAAGTTTCATAACAAAAAGGTTTTAAACATTAAACAATAAAATTCACCTTATAAATATATTTACAGGTTTTCTGAATCATCTAACGGATACCTCCTCCCGAGCCGCCTCCCGAGAAGCCGCCTCCGCCTCCGAACGAGCTGAATCCTCCGCCTCCGCCTCCTCGGCTCGAGCTGGGATGTTCGCGCAGCATCTTTGCGGAATAAGCATCGGCTGTTCCTCGATGGAATACGGTGTAGATGGTCGGAACGGTCATTCCTTCTGCCATCTGGTTGGCAATGTTGTCCATCTTGAAGTACTCCGGATTTATTTTCTTCATCTCAGCAATGACACGCTTCGCATTGCCGAACAGGGTTGCATACACCATATAGTCTTTCCACAATTTGCCCTCTTGAATGCCACGTTCGCTCATGAGTGTGAATTCTTCGAGGAATTTCTTCAAGCCCATCAGGTTGCGCACTTCGTCTTTCTGTTTCGACAGACTGAAGATGTTGACACCATGCAGGACATTCAGGAATGAGTCCATCTCGCTTTGGTTACTCTTGTCTTTCATATACGCCTTGAGTTCCCAAGGTTCGAGCACAGTATCTTCGCCTGCAGCCTGTTTGAAGATATTGTGGATTTTGCGCAAGAGTGAAGGCTGATTTTTTCCATCCCATTCTTTTACTACGAACGCAGGTACCACTTTTCCTTCTCGGTTAGGATGGTTCTCGATACCAAGTGCACCCAGATTGACGAGTTTGATGACGCATGCTGAGAGCAGTTTGTCGTAGTCCGTTCCGAGGCGCAGTTTGTTGAGCACGTTGTTAGCTGTCGTAAGGTTCCCGTTGAATGGTATGTCGCGATACCACTCGAGGTTTCTCTTGTACTTCCACCATCTGACAATATAGGTGACGGGCGCATACAAGAGGCCTACCAATCCGAAGAATCCCATTCCAATCATCATGAGGCCGCCGAGAATCATGTCAAACCAATCATCGTCGGATTCGCTACCCTCGTCAAAATCCATTCCATAGTCGCTCCCTTCTAATGCTCTTTCCTTCAGACTCTCAAACGGTTCGCCTGCCGACATGCCGGGTTGGAAGAGGCTGTCGGTAAACTCTGCCATGATAATCATGCAGTAGTCGCTTTCGAACGGCTCGCTGCTTTCTGCGTGGATGCAACCTTCGTCGAACCATACCGAACCTTTAAAACCGAATCCCCAGATGTTGGCAACCGAGTCGTTGATTTCCGTCCCGTCAGCTGCCCACATGGTAAGTGTGACATGCTGAGGAGAGGGTTGCATGTTGCGAGTGACGAACATCCAATTGAATCCGTCGGATGTACCATACGACTTCATCAGGTTTGTGACTTTATAGGTGGTGATGTAGGTGCGCTCACCATCATCGCCTATACCCCAACAGACTTCGTAGCCATTCGACTTGGTCACCAGACCGCATTTACCTGCTTTCTCGCTACGTGAGCTGTTGACATCCCAAGCCCCTATGTTCAGATACTCTTTTCCTGTCTCGTCTGACACACTGAGGTCACCTATATCACTTCCGTTGAGATTGCTAATCACAATGTAACACTCCGTACCCCTTGGTCCAATCGTCATCTGCCGTGTCTCTTGAATCCAAGCATCACCATTCGGCTCGAGTTGAACCTGAATGTCGAGATCGTGCAACGTGTGTTGCGCAAATAGGGAAAGGGACAGCAGACCGGCTGCCACCCCACAGATAAGACGCTTCATCTTTAGCTGAATGCTTCCTTTAAGTTGGGATAACTCTTCTTCTGCTCTTCGTCGGCTTTGAGATATTCTTTCACATCGAAGTGGAGCATGTTTGCCACAATCGATGATGGCCATTGACGTACCATGCGGTTCATCTTGGTGGCTGTGTCGTTATAGACCATACGTGACAAACGCACATTCTCCTCATACTGCTTCACTCCGTCTTGCACCTCGATAAAGAGGTTGTCGGCCTTGAGTTCTGGGTAGCTCTCGCGGATAGCCATCAACTGACCCATCACCTGACGGAGCGCACTCTGCTGCTCGTTCACAGCCTCAGGCGTGTTGACTTCTTCGCCACGACGCTGCTTGATGACGTTGATAAGGGTTTCTGACTCATGTTGAGCATATTTCGAAGCTACCTGAGCCAATCCAAGGAGTGCGTCCCAACGTGAGTTGAGCTGTACTTCAATCTGACTGAGTGCGTTCTTGCACATCTCGTCAAGACTGACGAGCGAACGCTGTGTACTAATGAAATAACCGATGATTAAGAGGGCAAGTCCAACAAGGACGCCAACAATAATTCCTATTCCTGTCATAATAGTTTTTGATAAATGGTTGAATAGTTTATTAAATAGTGAGTTTTACTTTTCCACGAATATCGGTACTTGAACTACCGATGTAAAGGGTAAATGAACCTGGTTCGAGTTTCCAGCCTTTCGATGCTTCGTCGTAGAACTTGAGGTCGTCATCCTGAATGGTGAACGTAACCGTCTGTGTCTCGCCTGGTTGCAAGCTGATTTTCTTGAAATGCTTCAATTCTTTCGTTGGACGAAGTACACTTGCCTGATCGTCGCCTACATACAGCTGTACTACTTCCTTTCCTGCAACCTTTCCTGAGTTGGTAACAGCTACGGAAACGGTGCGTCCGCTGATGGTCGGTTTGCCGTACTTGAAGGTTGTGTAGCTCAATCCGTAACCGAACGGGAAGAGGGCTGGGATTCCTTTTGTATCGTGCCAGCGATAGCCGACAAGGATGTCTTCCTTATAGGTCTGGGTGCCATTCACTCCCGGATATGACTCTGCTCCAAACGACATTGCTCCGTTGTCTGTAAGCTTTACAGGATAAGAGAACGGCAGTTTGCCACTCGGACAAACCTTACCAGTTACGATATCAGCCACGATGTCGCCTGCATCACTTCCGAGATACCATGCATGAAGAATGGCTGGCATACGTTTCAGTTCGGGCAGTTCCATAGCATTACCTGACATCATGACGAATATGGTACGAGGATTGGCATTGAGAAGGGCTGTGATGAGTTCGTTCTGTCCGAACGAGAGTCCCATTGAGCGACGGTCGCTTCCTTCGCAGTCCTGTCCCGACTCCTTGTTGAGTCCACCTACGTAGATGACAATATCTGCTTGCTTGGCTTTCTCTACAGCTTCCTGACGTAGTTGTTCATTGGGATTACGCTCTACAGCATAGCCTTGAGCATAGATGATTTTCTCACCATAGCGGTCTTTGAATGCCTTCAACACTGATGTTTCGTGCTGCGGATTCAACTCCGAAGACTGACCTCCATGTGAGAGCACACGAGTGGCATTGTCACCGACGATGAGGATCTTATTGTATTGGCTGACATCCATAGGCAATAATGGTGCCTTATTCTTGATTAATGGGTCGTTCTTCAGCAATACTACGCCTTCGCTGCCGATTGCTTTCACGATTTCAGAATGACCAACAAAGTCCATCTTGCCAAATCCCTGACGGTTCATCGCTGTACGGAAGATGAGGCGTAACACACGGCGTGCTTTGTCGTTTACCAGTTCCATCGGGTAAGTGCCATTACGCAGACCTGCAAGGAAATCATTGCCGAGATAGCTTTCATCGAAACGGAAATTGCGTCCGAAGATACCTTTGTCAGGACGGCTCGAAGTACCCATCTCGATATCCAAACCGTTGAAGGCTGCTTCTTTGGCATTGTGAGTTCCGTCCCAGTCTGACATTACCACACCGTCAAATCCCCATTCGCCCTTCAGGATTTTCTGCAACGTATATTCGTTATGACAAGCATGCTGACCACGAATCTTATTGTAAGCACCCATCAGTGCCCACACACCTGCTTCCTGAACGGCAGCACGGAAAGCAGGAAGGTAGATTTCACGAAGGGCACGCTCGCTCACTTCTACGTTCACACTCATGCGGTTCGTCTCCTGATTGTTCACACAGAAGTGCTTCACACAACTGGCTACACCATTCGACTGCACACCTTTGATATATGGAACCACTAATGTGGCAGCCAAACAAGGGTCTTCACCCATATACTCGAAATTGCGGCCGTTGAGTGGCGTACGATAGATGTTGACACCAGGACCGAGCATCACGTTCTTGTTGCGATAGCGGGCTTCCTCACCGACACCTTTACCGTAAGCGTAGGCCAACTCTTCGTTCCACGTGGCAGCCAGACAAGTGAGGGTAGGGAAGGCTGTACACGAGTCGATTTCCCATCCCGAATGTCCCCAATCGGCCCAGTTCATCTCGAAACGGACTCCATGAGGGCCGTCGCTCGACCACAAGCCTGGAATACCCAGACGGGGTACGCCGTTCGAGTAGAACTTACCCTGAGCGTGGCATAGTTTCACTTTCTCTTCGAGCGTCATACGACTCAATGCATCATTCACACGTGCTTCAATGGGCTGTTTCTCATCAAGATACACGGGATTCCCCTGCGTTTGGGAGTTTTGGGCTTGTAGCGACATGTTCATCAGCACGATGCCCAAGATTGTAAAGATTTGTTTCATGTTTTTACGTGATATACTTTAATTATGAACTTTTTCAGCTTTCAATATTTATATTGACAAGACAAAATTAATACATTTGTGTGAGAAATGCATGCTGATTGACTGAAAACTTGCAGTTTAATGCCTTATTTTATGAGTAAAAGGGTCTTTTTTTCTCTTTTTTTGAAAAAAAAGTGAATAGTAAGTTGCTATATGCTAAAAAATTCATACCTTTGCACTACTTATGAAGATCAGGCAAATTATTTGTGCCCTTGAAGACTTTGCGCCTTTGGCCCTGCAAGACGGATATGATAATGCTGGACTGCAGATTGGATTACCGGAGGACGTAGATGCTACAGGGGTATTATTGTGTTTAGACGTGACAGAGGCTGTGGTGGATGAGGCCGTCAGTCTTGGATGCAACATGGTGGTAAGCCACCATCCGTTGCTGTTTCATCCGTTGAAGTCAATCACAGGCAAGGACTTTGTGGAGCGAGTTGTCGTTAAGGCCATCAAGAACAACATCACTTTGTATGCTGCCCATACCAATCTCGATAATGCTCCCTTCGGAGTCAGTCATCGTATGGCTAAGAAACTGGGATTGACCCACCTCACTTGGCTCGTACCGAAAACAGGTATTGAGGGAGGTAGTGGAATCATAGGCGATTTGCCTGTAGTCTGCGAGAAAGATGCGTTTGTCCGTCGTGTCAAAGAGGTGTTCAAGGTCGATTGCGTCCGCTTTAATAACTGGAACGGCACCCAGGTTCGCCGTGTTGCCGTTTGTGGAGGAGCAGGAGCCTTCTTGCTGCCCCACGCAGTTGCCGACCATGCTGATGCCTTCATCACAGGCGAGATAGGCTATCACCGTTTCTTTGGTCATGAGAACGAACTGTTGATGTTGGAAATCGGACATTACGAGAGTGAGCAGTTTACGCTTGAACTGTTCCGGGATATCATCGGTAAGTTATCACCCGATTTGCCCATTTTCGATACACAGATAAAGACCAACCCTATACTATACGTGTAATAACTATTCATCACTATCATAAACAAGAAAGACAATGAAAAGAAAATTAACGCCCGCAGAATTATCAGTAGAGGACAAGCTGAAACTCCTTTACCAGCTTCAGACCGTGCTGTCTGAAATCGACAGAATCCGTACCCTTCGTGGAGAACTCCCTCTTGAGGTAGAAGACTTAGAGGACGAAGTGGAAGGACTCAACACTCGTATGGAACGTACGCGCAACGAAATCACAGAACTCCGTTCAAGCGTGAATGCTTTGAAAGGCGATATCGAGATTGCAAATGGTAAGATTGCTACCTATAAGGAGCAGTTGGATAATGTGCGTAACAATCGTGAATACGATACGCTTAACAAGGAAATCGAATTCCAAACCCTCGAAGTGGAACTTTGCAACAAGAAGATTCGTGATGCCATCACAGCTGAGAAACAGAAGGAGGAACTGCTCGTGTCAAGCCAGAACCAACTGGAAGAGCGTCTGCAGGACCTTGAGGTGAAGAAGAATGAGTTGGACGAAATCGTTGCTGAGACCAAGGCTGATGAGGAGAAGTTGCGTGAGAAAGCAAAGAACCTCGAACTGTCAATCGA
>CACZXN010000031.1 GCA_902785075.1 uncultured Bacteroidales bacterium
AAACACACCAAAATCCAAGATAAGAGAGGTAATGAGAAAGTTTTTATGAAAAAAAATGACGAATCATAGGTCATAACTCATAATTATTTCTTAAATTTGCAGCCGCAAACAAAAAAACAGGCTGCCGAAATGGTGGAATGGTAGACACGAGGGACTTAAAATCCCTTGGCCATTATGGCTGTGTGGGTTCGAGTCCCACTTTCGGTACCAAAAGACATATCCAGCAGGGTATGTCTTTCTTTATTGTCCAACCTTAGCCCAACTATTCTTGATTCCCAATATGGGACCGCTTCAGTCCCAGTATGGGAACGAAACAGTCCCAGCAAGGGACCGTTTCGACCTACGGTGTGCCAAATTCCTCGGATGATTCGACGAAAAATGCAGAACAATGTGAAATTTGCAAATACCTAACATAAACATAACATGAATTTACGATTTTCTAAATCCCAACGGGGCGGAATAAAACAGGATAGGGCCTAAGGCCTATCTCATGTATGCACCTACCCCACCTAAGCCCTGAAGGGGGCGAAATAATTTCCGAATTCATTTCATACGCCCCCGCCCTAAGGGCGTCAATGGTGAAGGAATCTGCAAATCCATGCATCATACACAACACATTAATGTGTTATGTTTGCTACATTATTAGGTAATGGTTTTATGTGTTTTCGCCAAAAATCCCCCATTTCATCGAGAAAGTTACCACATTTCTCTGATTCCGATTTATTTATATCATTTACATCACAAGGGACAGGTACTTTGATCCGTTTAACCGACAAAGGACGAACATTCAACCTATGGCAGGGTTAAGGTAAAAACCATTCAACTTTTTCTAGGGTAGTACAAGGGTAGGACATAGGACATAGTAGGACATAGGACATTTACTAATTCTGATTTTCACAAAACAAGGCAGAATGAAAGTAAGAGAAATCTTAAATAATAATTTTAATATATAATATATATAATATATATATTATATATATTATATATTAAGTTTTTTCCTTCGATTTTTCAAAAATCATAAATGTCCTATGTCCTATGTCCTACCATGTCCTATCTATTCACATTGTTTACAGAATTATCGCCTTTTGCAATCTTGACTTTACAATTATACATATAATTAAAAATTATATGTATTTAATTCATTTTCTTACAAAAATATTTTGCCGTTTGTAAAATTATTCGTAACTTTGCACTGCAAATCAAGGGACGGGCAAAACATCGCTCACGAACCAAAAAATTTGCAGCCCCTAGGGGTAACAAAAATTCCCCTTAAGGGAAAATAAAAAGGGGGTCGAGCGAGACTCATTTTGGAGGGCAAAATCAATGAGAAAGGCAACAACGAAGCCAGTACGGAGATGCTGTACCCAAAAGCCCCCGCCCCTTTAGGGTGAGGAACTAAGAACGGAGAAACGTAAACTCAAGAACCTTATTCGATCACGGATTTTAGGGTTCTATCATCGAAAAAAAAGAAGAAAATGGGGAATTGCAGTGTGAGATATGTGTTTTTTCATTATCTTTGCAGTGCGAAATGATTACCAAATAACTATTGCCTATGAAAAAGATGACTACGAAAATTACTTATCAATGGTTGCGTACAATGATGTGTATCGTTGTAGGTCTGATAGGGTTCACCTCTGCTTCGGCTCAGGAACGGAAGGAGGAGAAACCGCTGCTGACGCTGGCATGTATCTCGGACATTCACACGGAGCGTGGACTGATTACGGATATTGATAATATCGGTATTCGCGGCTCGTTCTCGCAGACGTTAAGCCGCATCAGGAACGAGGAGAAGATTGATGTGCTGCTGTTGGGTGGCGACTGCACGAGCGATGCCACCATTCCTCAGGCTAACTGGGAAAAGGTGAGGAAGATGATTGCAAACTACAGCCGGAAGGCTTTCCAGGACAGTAGCAACACACCTGTGCTTTATGTGACGGGCAACCACGACTACGAGGTGGCGAACTGGTATGACCTGCCGAAAACGTACAACGCCGGCGACTACTACACCTACCCGATGAAGGATGACATAGGGGAACTGACGGCTGAGGAGGCATTCTACGAGAAAGCTGATAATGCAGACTTGGGGCAGATGTCGCTGCTGGCAGCTTACCACTATGTGATTCATGGGTTTGACTTCGTAATCCTGAACTGCGGCAAGTATCAGTTCAAGGATGCGGGCCATTATGAGTATTCGGTGGAATCGGTGCAATGGGTGGCTGACAAGCTGGCAGAGATCTATGAAGCCGACCCCAACAAAACGGTGTTTTTTGCCCTGCATATTCCGTTCAGCGACTCGAACAGCATTCGTTCGGCTTCGAAGGGCATCGTATCGTCGGCCGGCGAGAAACTGCTGAAGAGTACTTTGGCGAAATATCCGAACCTCATCATGTTGTACGGACACGACCACGGAGAGGATAAGGCTTATACGCGCAAGAAGACATCGCAGCGTGTGACCCACTATGACAAGAACGGTGCGGTCATCAACACTTACGACGAGACACATGTGGACGGTTCTCTCCCTGAGGGATATGTACCTGAAGACGAGGCAGCGGAGGAGGCTCCTGCTTTCTACTTCGTGAACACGCAGAACAGCACTTACATCGGCTACGACAGCTATAACATTGCTCCAATCAGCACACCGAAGGCGATTACTGTGACCAAACAGAGCAATGGTGCGCTGCTCTTCGACATCGAAGGCTCGAATCCATCGGGTGGTAGCCCTTACAACTACATCCACATTGGCAGCAATGGTTATTATTCGGTAGGCGATGCAACAGGTCTCTACCTCTACGAAGTATCGGCTGAGGGTACTGAGGGCACGCTGACCGCATTCCCAGAAGTGGATCATAGCTACATGATTGTAGGCGAGAAGAGTGGCAAGTGGTATGCGCTGTCGAACAGCCTGTACAACGGAGGCGGCTCAGGACAGCGTATGCAGCGTGAGGAGGTGACGCGTTCGAGCGACGGAACGAAGGTGACGCTATCGACTGCCAACCCAGCTATCGTATGGACCGTCAAAGAGGCAAAAGCAACTGGCGGCACTGAAGTGAAGGGCACATGGAGCGTCTTCAACGAGGCATCGGGCCTGTATCTAGGCTTCAACTCGCTGAACATATCAGCAGTAAGTCAGACAGCTGCTGTCACATTCGAATCGAAAGACACCTCAACCAGTGAGTTTGCAGTGAAGGTTGCAGGCTCAGGGTCGGAAGCAAATGGAAATTATCTGTACTCGGGTTCTTCTGGCCGTTTCTCTGCGAACACCAACTATTGCCCATCATACTTGTACCACGTAACTCAAATGGACGACTCTGGCATCAAAGCCGAACTGGTCAGCGAAATCGAGGAAGGTGAGAAATACGTGATTGTGGTTCGCAACAATAACGACCAGACAAAGTACTACGCTGTTACCAGCGAGATCTATAACGGTAACCGTCTCGTGGGTTTGTCTGTGACTCGCGATGGTAAGGAAATCAGCCTCAAGGCAACTGATACGAAGGCCGTATGGACCATCACCGCTTTTGTCACTCCACAGGGCGAAGCAAGTTTCTTCTCTGCCTTCATGGGTTCGATGCGCTACTACTACAACACCATCGACCCAGGCGACATGCCTGTTGAGACACCTAACATCGTTCAGGCGCTGATGGTATATGTCTATAAGGATCGTGTAGAACTGCACATGAAGAACTACAACAAGTCGGGTACCATCAACGGCATCACCGTCAACAAGTATCTCGTGCCATTCGTGTCGTATCGAGAAGTGAAAGACCCTCAGACTGCCATCAATGAGGTGGAACTGAAAGACTGCTACATCGAACCTATCGGCACTCACGACCTCTCAGGACGGTCTCTACCTTCTCCCCAGCGAGGCATCAACATCATCAACGGAAAGAAAACATTAGTAAAGTAAACAAACAAGAAACAGGTCGAGCATCAATGTCCGACCTGTTTTTTATGTGCCCAAGAAGCTGGGAACTTGAAACTATTTCAGACGTCCCAGTACCTCCTTGATGCGACGCATCGCCTCGACGATATTCTCATCGCTCGTTGCATAGCTCATACGGAAACATTCAGGACTGCCGAATGCATCGCCGCCTACTGTTGCGACATGTCCCACTTCGAGCAGATACATCGCAAAGTCGGTTGAGTTGTTGATGACTCGTTCGCCATCCGTCTTGCCGAAATAAGACGAGCACTTAGGGAAGAGATAAAATGCTCCCTGTGGGTCGTTCACCTCAAGCCCAGGAATCTCTTTCGCCAGACGAACGATAAGGTTCTTGCGACGTTCGAAAGCCTGACGCATATCCTCTACACACTGCTGGCTACCCGTATATGCAGCTTCAGCTGCCTTCTGGCTCACGCTGCACGGACCACTCGTGTACTGTCCTTGTAACTTATTGCAACCTTTTACAATCCATTCGGGTGCTGCAATGAAACCGATTCGCCAGCCCGTCATTGCATAGGCCTTGCTCACACCATTGATAATCACCACACGGTCCTTGATGTCGGGGAACGAAGCCATAGAAGCATGACGACCCACATAGTTGATGTGCTCGTAGATCTCGTCGGCAATCACAATGATCTGTGGATAGCGCAACAACACATTCTTCAATGCCTCCAACTCCTGCAAGCTGTAAACAGAACCAGTAGGGTTGCTTGGAGAACACAGAATCAAAGCTTTGGTCTTTGGTGTGATGGCCGCCTCAAGCTGCTCAGGAGTAATCTTGAAGTCCTGTTCAATCTTTGCCTCGACAAATACAGGGGTTCCCTCGGCAAGTAGCACCATCTGTGGATAGCTCACCCAGTAAGGAGCAGGGATAATCACCTCATCGCCTGCATTCACAAGAGCCATCACAGTGTTACAAACAGATTGCTTTGCACCATTGGAGCAGAGAATCTGTGACGGCTGATAGTCAAGTCCGTTTTCGTTTTTCAGCTTGGCAACGATGGCTTTCTTCAGTTCTGGGTAACCAGGAACAGGGCTATAACGCGACCAGTTCTCATCAATTGCCTTCTTTGCTGCTTCCTTGATATGATCGGGCGTATTGAAGTCCGGTTCACCTACACTCATGTTAATCACATCGACACCTTGTGCCTTTAATTCACCGCTTCGCTGCGACATAGCCAGGGTAGCTGACGGTTGTAGTCTTTGAAGTCTTTCTGATAGTTCCATTTCTTTATTGTTATGTTTGATTATAATTCTTAATTCTTAAGATTTCTTTCTAAAGATGCAGCAAGTGTCCCATTCGTTCTTTCTTTGTTCGAAGATAGTATTCGTTGTACTCGTTCGGCTGGATTTCAATCGGAACATTCTCCACAATCTCCAATCCGTAGCCTTCCAACCCTACTCGCTTCACAGGGTTGTTGGTAATCAAACGTATTTTTGTCACACCCAATTCGCGCAGAATCTGTGCACCTACACCATAGTCGCGCAAGTCGGGGTCGAATCCAAGATGAATATTTGCATCCACAGTGTCTAACCCTTGTTCCTGCAGTTTATAAGCAGCAATTTTGTTCATCAGCCCAATGCCACGCCCTTCTTGCAAGAGATAGACCACACATCCTTTGCCTTCCTTTTCGATGAGTTGCATGGAGCGATGAAGCTGTTCGCCACAATCGCAACGCTTGCTGCCGAAGATGTCGCCTGTGGCACACGAAGAATGCATTCGCACCAACACAGGCTCATCCTTCTTCCACTCTCCCTTTATCAACGCCACATGTTCCAATCCATTGCTTCGCTGGCGGAACGGAATGATGCGGAAGTGTCCGTACTGAGTAGGCATATCAGCTTCGACTCCTTTCTCCACGAGTGACTCCTGTTGAAGTCGATAGGCTATGAGGTCTTTGATTTGAATGAGTTTCATGCCAAACTCCTTCGCCTTCTCAATCAGTTGCGGCATACGTGCCATCGTGCCGTCAGGATTCAATATCTCTATCAGCGCAGCAGCAGGTTGCAACCCAGCCAAACGTGCAAGGTCGACAGCTGCCTCAGTATGGCCAGCTCGTCGTATCACTCCATTATCCTGTGCATACAAAGGATTGATGTGGCCAGGACGTCCGAATGTCTCTGGTTTGGATGCGGGATCAGCTAACGCCTGAATGGTTGCAGCTCGATCAGCAGCAGAAACACCTGTGGTACATCCTTCGAGTTTATCGACTGTCACAGTGAATGGCGTTCCAAGCATAGAGGTGTTGTTATCGACCTGATGCTGAAGCCCCAATTCCTTCGCACGCGAAATAGTAATAGGTGCACAAAGCACACCACGACCTTCACGGAGCATGAAATTCACCTTCTCGGGCGTAATCATTTCGGCAGGAGTGATGAAGTCACCTTCGTTTTCACGGTCTTCATCATCCACCACAATTACAAACTTACCTTGACGGAAGTCTTCAATTGCCTCCTCGACACAGCTAAATATTTTTTTTGTATCCATTTATTGTCTGTATTAATTGTTCACTAGCTTCTATGACTGCTTTGAGGTCTTTCCTCAATCGATTGTGGAATCGTGGTTCGGTGCTGATGATTGGCAAACGATTCAGATAGTAGAAAACAGCACGATCCTTTGCATTCGATAGTTCCTCCACACATGCCTCCAACTCGTCTGATATCCATTGCAACTTCTCATCTCGACGGTTTTTCAGAATACAAACCAACAACTGAATCAACAGCAATCGCCGTACACCCTTCCGATAGCTTCGACACTCATGCGACAAGATTTGTAATCGCTCTGCCAACGCTGGATAGTCGGGGTCGTTGATGATGACCTCTTTCCGCACAAGATGTCGCTTCATACGAATACCCAACAGCTTACGGAAGAACGCCTTATAGGAATCGATGTTGAAGACAACAGAGTCGTTGTTGGCCTTGACGGTGAAGAATAATCCCACAGGCATCAATACGATCATACTGACACAAGGACCTAACCAAGCAGGAATGGTGCCCTCTAATGCCATATTGGTTGCTCCCGTGTCGAGGATGTAGTATACGATGAATATGATGACCGCAACTACGACAGGAAGTCCCAGTCCACCCTTGCGAATGATTGCTCCCAACGGTGCTCCTACGAAGAAGAAGAGGATACAGGTCAAGGACATCATGATTTTCTGCCAGAACGCAATCCAATGTTTTCGTATGGCACGATCCTGTCGCTCCATGATATCTTGCTTGAAATCCATTCCCATCTGTTGCTGTTCCACCCTATTCAATGCCCATCGGACTGCATTTTGTTGCTCAGAAGGCTTCATCTTCACAAAGACTGTATCAAAAACAGGCGTTTCGGTTTTCGCCAATTTATCCAACATCTCCTGCTGCCGGGCCGAATCAACACCTGCATGTTGAGGGTCGTAATAATACAATGCACCGTTTTTCATCTCATCATAATAGGTGAATCCTAAACTGTCAGCCGAGAGTTGCATGGAGTCGATATCTACCAATAGTTTCGACAAATTCTTGGTCTTTTCCGAATTTGAGAATGCCTCTGCATCAATCAAGTTCAGATTCATATCGAAATCAATGAGGAAGTGCTTCTGAACAAACGTTTCACGCCGATAGGGTGCAAACTGCGTGTTGAGCATTCCACCTGGCAAGTTCTCAAACTGCTCACCACTATAGAGATGTAACACGAGGAACTGCTTATCGTTACTAGTCTCCAATCGTGCAGAATCGGCCAAGATGATATGCACGTTATCCACCCCATCACGCATGTTGTAGATGACTACATCATGCAACACACCAGTCTCATCATCCTTCTGCTTCACATATAGGTTGATGCCTTCAATACCATCATAGAATGCCCCTTCAGGTATCTCCAGCTCTGGTGACTTCTGTGCCATCGAAGCACGTAACTGCAACAAATTTGTCTGCGCCTGCGGACCTACTACATCTTGGAAATAGAGTGAGATGCTCGCAAGTAAAACGACAAATACAATCAACGAGTAGAAAGAGCGAAACAAGCTGATGCCTGCTGCTTTGATTGACAACAGCTCTAAGCGCTCGCCCAAATTGCCAAACGCAATCAACGAAGCAAGCAACACAGCTAATGGAAGCGCTGTTGGGACTAGAGTTTCTGCTGCATAAAAGAAAAACTTAGCGATTACATCCATACCGAGTCCCTTTCCCACCAATTCATCAACGTATTTCCACAAGAACTGCATCATAACAGCAAACAGACTGATGCAAAATGTACCAGCAAACAGACTGATGAAGTTCTTAAAGATGTATTGATCCAGTTTCTTGATGATGCGCATCGACTCTATCCCTTCTTTTTATGATATGTACATAAATCGGTACAAAGTTACGAAATAATTACCATTTAACCATTTACTATTTACGATTTTTTTTAGTTTTTCAATTATTCAATTCTCCTATTCTTATTTTTTTCTTACCTTTGCAACTGTATTTATAAATTCTATTACTCACATGGCACTTAATTACATTTGGATCACCTTCTTCATTGTCGCCTTCATCGTATCATCAGTACGCCTGATTTTCTTTGGCGACATCGAAGTATTCCCTGAATTAATGAATTCCACTTTTGACTCCGCAAAAACGGCTTTTGAGATATCCATAGGACTGACCGGAGTCCTCTCCTTATGGATGGGTATTATGAAGATTGGTGAACAAGGCGGACTGATTCGCCTATTTGCACGTCTGTTGTCACCTGTGTTGACAAAAATTTTCCCTGATATTCCTAAAGGACATCCTGTGATGGGTACCATGTTCATGAATATCTCGGCCAACCTACTCGGGCTTGATAATGCTGCAACGCCAATGGGACTGAAAGCAATGGAAGAACTACAGGAAATCAATCCGAAGAAAGACACCGCATCTAATCCGATGATTATGTTTCTGGTTCTGAACACTTCAGGACTGACCATCATCCCCGTAAGTGTGCTTGTGTTCCGCGCCCAATTGGGAGCAGCACAACCTACCGACGTATTTGTTCCTATTCTGCTTGCTACGTTCTTTAGCACGATTGCCGGACTTGTCGTAACAAGCCTATTCCAGCATATTAACCTCTTCAACAAGACACTGCTGCTCTTCCTCGGCAGTATGTGCGTCCTCGTAGCAGGAGTCATTTGGGGCTTTAGCCAGATGTCTTCCGAAACAATGAACACAGTGTCCACCCTCTTTGCAAACATCCTGCTCTTTGCCATCATCATCACATTTATCCTATTTGGTGTTTTCAAGAAGATAAGTGTTTATGACGCTTTTATCGAAGGGGCGAAAGACGGTTTTCAGACAGCTGTCAAAATCATTCCATATTTGATAGCCATCCTTGTAGGTATCGCTGTTTTCCGTGCATCAGGAGCAATGGACTTCCTGATAGACGGCATTGGATGGGTGATAGGGTTATGCGGTATTGACACCGACTTCGTAGCAGCCTTACCAACTGCATTAATGAAACCTCTCAGCGGTAGTGGAGCACGTGGAATGATGGTAGATGCAATGACGAACTTTGGAGCGGACTCGTTTGTGGGACGTTTATCATGTGTATTCCAAGGCAGTACAGATACAACATTCTACATCCTTGCTGTCTACTTCGGTAGTGTATGTATCCGCAAAACCCGCCACGCAGTTGTCTGTGGACTGATGGCAGATTTTGCAGGCATCATTGCTGCCATCCTTATTAGCTACATGTTCTTTCATTAATCATTCATAGCAAAACAAAACAAAATAGGGAATCCACTTGGGTTCCCTATTCGTTTTATAGAAAAAGAAAGAGAGATTGATTATTACATCTATCCCTCTATATTTGTTCGTTAAAGTATTTCTTCTTGCAAAGAGAGAGGGATTGATTTTTTACATCTATCCCTCTCATCCTTAGCGGAGAGAGAGGGATTCGAACCCCCGGTACCTCTCAGTACGTCGGTTTTCAAGACCGGTGCAATCGACCACTCTGCCATCTCTCCTAAAAAGTACGCCCTCAGGGATTCGAACCCTGGACCCATTGATTAAGAGTCAATTGCTCTACCAGCTGAGCTAAGGACGCATTATGTTGCGCTTCAGGATGGGCTTGAACCAACGACCCCATGATTAACAGTCATGTGCTCTAACCAACTGAGCTACTGAAGCATTGAGCGTGAAGAGGATGAGACTCGAACTCACACGGGCTTTGCCCACTACCCCCTCAAAGTAGCGCGTCTACCATTCCGCCACCTCTCCAAGTGAGCCTTAAAAAAGGACTCAACATCTGAGTCATAAAAAAAGATTGGCTGCGCCTATCCTTTCGGACTCAACAAATGAGTCTTAAAACGGATTGGCTATGCCTATCCTTTCGGACTCAAAGAGCCTCTTGTCGGATTCGAACCAACGACCCCGAGATTACAAATCACGTGCTCTGGCCAACTGAGCTAAAGAGGCAATGTTCAATAAATTCTTGTCTTTGAGCGGAAGACGGGGCTCAAACCCGCGACCCCCAGCTTGGAAGGCTAGTGCTCTATCAACTGAGCTACTTCCGCGACCTCATTGACGGGAACGGTCTTTCGACGCATTCTCTTAAAAAAGTGGGCACAGATGGATTCGAACCACCGAAGGTGAAAACCAGCAGATTTACAGTCTGCCCCATTTGGCCACTCTGGAATATGCCCGACTTTTTTATTACATAAAGGATTGGCCTCTGCCAAACCTATTAAATGTGATTCGCACAGGATTCAAACCTGTAACCTTCTGATCCGTAGTCAGATGCTCTATTCAGTTGAGCTAGCGAACCATTGTGTGTTATACGTGGGCGTTGACGGATTCGAACCGCCGACCCTCTGCTTGTAAGGCAGATGCTCTGAACCAGCTGAGCTAAACGCCCTTGTTTGCTAACACTTCAGCAATCTTTTTCGCAAAGCGAGTGCAAAGGTAGTACTTTTTTTCATACTGACAAAATCATTTTGAACTTTTTTTTCAATATTTATGAAAAAACTCCCAATTCGGCCAAATATCGTGCGTTTTTGGAATTAAAATGTGCGAAAAAGCAACAAGCAGGAGGAACACCCCTGCTTGTTATCATTCATTCAATTTTTGAAGTATCTTGTATCTTAAGAATATGATTTCATCAATTGAACCACTTTACATAACAAAAATCCTGACGATGAGGTAGGTCTGCATTCTTTGGATACATACGATAAGCAACCTTGATGTCGCCTGCAGCCTCTATCGTGTGTGTTCCCTCGAACTCAAAGACATTACCCTCACGTTTTACTACACGGAATGGTTCTACCTGAGAAACATGCACCTTACCTTCGATGTCGGCACGCAGTGTTACAAGTTCGACTCCAACAACATCGTCGAGACCCTGCTCATCAATCCACACCTTAATAGTATAGACCTGACCAGTATGTACGTTACCAGCAATGAGTTCATTTGGTTTCTCTGCAGATACTACGCGAATGTCATCCCAACGCTCTGCAACCAACTCCTTCCAACGAGCTATTTCCTTCGCCTTTGCATAGTTGTTTGCAAACAATAACTCACGACGTTCAGCCAACTTATTATAGAACTTATCGTAATAATCGTCGAGCTGACGTTTCATCGTATAATGAGGAGCTATCTGAGCGATTGAGTTTTTAACTGTCTTAATCCAGCCTTCGCTATAATCCTTGTCTTTCTTGTCATAATAGAGCGGCAAGATAACGTTCTCAAGCAAGCTATAGATGGTTGCTGCATCAAGTTGGTCTTGCTGATCTTGATTCTGATAAGTACGCTTATCCGTCAAAGCCCATCCTGCACCTTCACGATAGCCTTCAAGCCACCATCCATCGAGGACAGAGAGGTTCACCACTCCATTCATCAGAGCCTTTTCGCCTGACGTACCAGATGCCTCAAGCGGACGAGTAGGGGTATTCATCCAAATATCCACACCTGTTACTAGACGACGAGCCAACTTCATATCGTAGTTCTCAAGGAAGATAATCTTACCCAGGAACTCAGGACGACGGCTTATTTCGTAAATCTTCTTAATCAAACCCTGACCTCCGCCATCTGCCGGATGCGCCTTTCCTGCAAAGAGGAACTGAATTGGGCGATCTGGGTTGTTCACGATTTTTGCAAGTCGGTCGAGATCTGAGAAGAGCAAGTGAGCACGCTTATAGGTTGCGAAACGACGTGCAAACCCTATTGTCAGGGCATTTGGATTAATCTTCTCAAGAATAGACACGATACGCGAAGGGTCGCCCTGATGTTTCAGCCAGTCCTCACGGAACTGAGCCTTGATGTAATCAAACAGTTTATCCTTCATCAATTGGCGTGTTGCCCAAATCTCTTCGTCAGGTACCTTATAGATTGACTCCCACAACTTTGCATTGCTTTGGTCATGATAATAAGACTTTGGTAGATACTTTGCATAAAGATCTTTCCACTCAGTTGCACTCCATGTTGGGAAGTGAACACCATTGGTGACATACCCTACATTATCAAGTTCCTCAGGGAAGTATCCTTTCCAAATGCCAGAGAACATTTCCTTCGAAACCTTACCATGCAACCAACTTACACCATTTACCCAGGAACAGGTGTTGCAGGCAAAAGTAGACATACAGAAACGTTCTGAGTGATCTTCTGGATTCACACGTCCCATACCCATAAAGTCATCCCATGTGATGCCGAGCTGCTCAGGATAATTAGACAGATACTTTCCAAAAAGTCCCTCGTCAAAATAATCGTGACCTGCTGGTACTGGTGTATGAACAGTATAAAGTGATGAAGTACGTACAATCTCAAGTGCTTCATTGAAACGGAAACCATCCTTCACATAATCAACAAGACGCTGTACGTTGCAAAGTGCAGCATGCCCTTCGTTACAATGATAGATGTCAGGAGTGATTCCCAACTTCTTCAGTGTGAGCACACCACCAATACCTAGCAGAATCTCCTGTTTGATACGGTTCTCCCAATCGCCTCCATAAAGTGAGTGGGTGATTGAACGGTCATACTCACTATTCATCTCATTATCGGTATCGAGCAAGTAGAGACTAACACGACCTACGTTTACTCGCCATACGAATGCATGAACTGTATAATTGTTGTAAGGAACATCGATTACCATTGGATCGCCGTTCTCATCCATCTGACGAACGATTGGCAGCTGTGCAAAGTTTTGAGCCTCATAGTTGGCAACTTGCTGACCATCCATAGAGAGGGTTTGTGTGAAGTAACCAAAACGATAGAGGAATCCTACCGCTGTCATACGTACGTTTGAATCTGATGCTTCTTTAATATAGTCGCCTGCCAGGATGCCGAGACCACCTGAATAAATCTTCAAAACATGGCTCAAACCATATTCCATACATAGATAAGCCACTGATGGACGTTTCATATCAGGTTCAACATCCATATAGGCACGGAATTCTTTATATACTGCGTGCATCTGTGCCAGGAATTTCTTATCCTGAGCCAAACTTTCCAATTTCTTGTAGCTGATGCGTGATAACATCAAAACAGGGTTCTGAACAACATCATGCCACAGTTGCTCATCCATAGCTTTGTATAGCTCCTTAGCCTCATGACTCCATGACCACCACATGTTGTGAGCAATCTCATCAAGTGGTTTGAGAGCCTCTGGTAATGTAGTATTAACTGTGATGTCTCTCCAATTCGGAGTGTTTGCATTACTTGCCTTAATTTTCATAACTTCAATCTTTTATTTCTATTATTTAGAGCAATATTATATGCGTTATAGTAATTTTTAATAAAGTGTTCCCAGAGAGCTTTCTCTGCAATTTTTCCTGCATTCTTGCGCATCTGTGCAACCTGGGTACTATCTGCTTTTGAGAAATTCAGAATAGCCGCCTTTAACGACTCGGCAGCTTCAACAAAGTTTCCGTCAGTACGATGTATGACCTTCACACCATCCACCAAATCGCTATAACTACCCTTTAGTGTATTCACCCAAAGGCCGAAACCTGCAAGGTCGGTAGTGATGCATGGCACATGAAACGCAACGCTTTCTGTCGGAGTATATCCCCAAGGTTCATAATAGGAAGGATAGACACAAAGGTCGTTTCCTATCAGCAAATCATAATAGTGCATGTTGAAGATACCATCCTTACCATTTAGATAACACGGTACGAATATTACCTTTACGTGCTCAGACTCCCTATTATGCATATCAAGCCAGTTCATCTGATTGAGCACCATATCTTGCTCCTGATTATGTAGATCGTGTGTGATGCGAGAGTCGCCACATGGTATCAAATGCTTCTGCTTGCCTTCAAGTCGTTTCTGAAGATCAACTCTAGGTCCTTTCACCCACGCAGGAACATTGATGAATGCCAGCACATCTTTCTTCAATGTTTCATCGAGACGTAAACGATTCAGAGCATCGACAAACATATCAATTCCTTTGTTCTTGAACTCATACCTGCCACCTGTGCTGATGATAATTGTATCGTCTTTCAAGTTTGTTCCCAACAGGTTGTTTGCCACTTTCAGCATGACCTTACGCGCTTTACGACGTGCATCATTGAATGCCTTACCCTGAGCAGGGACGAAATCGTTCTCGAAACCATTAGTAAGCACAGCATCTACTTTCTTTTCCAGCAAGGACTTACATTCTCTAGCGGTAATATCACTGACAGTTGTGAAACAATCAACATGGAATGCGGTTTGTTTTTCAATCGAGTGTTTCGACTGCATATTAAGTTCTGCTGCCATCTGGTCACCATTATATGCAGTGAGATAATCATATAGTGGTTTGTTGTTGCCAGCAATGCTGCGACCTATGCTGGTAGCATGGGTAGTAAATATCGTTGCTACCTCTGGAACAGCCTGCTGCACATACAATGCCCCAAGACAAGTCATCCACTCATGTGCCTGATAGATAACATTATCATTTACGGTAAGTCCAAAGAACTTATAATAACTTTCCACGACCTTTCCTGCTCCATATGAGAACATAGATGCCTCGTCATAATCTCCGTATGCATGGAGAGAATCTACCTGATAATGCTCCCATGCCCAAGTGTAAATCTCGTTCTTCTTTTCAAAGAACGGTGTAAAGTCCAGCAACACCGCAATAGGTTCTCCTGGTATTTGCCAACGTCCCACACGGATGTTCAACCCGTCTGCCTTTGCAGCCTTACGCCATTTGGCTAGCAACTGCTTGTTTTCCTTAAACAAAGGGTTCTCCTTATCTATCCAAAAGTCGGGACCGATAAATACAACTTTATCGTGCAACTGGTCCTGTAAGGTCTTGGCACGCGTACTTAAGACGGTATAAATACCACCCACCTTATTGCATACCTCCCAAGAGGATTCAAAAATATATTTGGGAGCCAGTTTTGTTTCTTTCATATATATAAATAATGTGTCTACTTTCTCAAAGCACTTATGCTTTCCTTCAGTGCAGCGATCTTGGTCTCAGCATCCGACTGCTTCTTCTTCTCCAAGTCAACCACCTGTGCTGGTGCGTTTGCCACAAATCGTTCATTCGATAGTTTCTTCTGAACACCAATCAGGAAACCTTCTAGATGCTTCAGCTCTGCTTCCATTTTCTGTATTTCTGCCTCCACATCAATCAAATTACCAAGTTGCACAGCATATTCAGTCGTTCCAATCATGAATGCTGACGTGCCGTCACTTTTAGCCTGAACATACAAAATATCACTCAATGTTGCCATCTTTCTAATGATGGTTCCTAAAGAAGGACACTTGGTGATATTATTGTCGTCCGCAGAACCAACTACAACTTCGAGGGTTAGTGGTTCGCGCGGCGATATGTTCTTGCTCTGACGAACAGCTCGTACTCCAGAAATGATTTGCTTGGCTTCCTCGATTTGTGCAATGAGTTGTGCATCTTGTTCTGTAGGAGCATCAAGTTTCAAGGTGTCAACCATAATACTCTCACCCTCATTGCGTTCTTTAATATTCTGATAGAGTTCTTCTGTAATGAATGGCATGAATGGATGAACAATCTTCATCAACTGTTCAAAGATTCCAAGTGTTGCCGTCAGAGTAGCAGCATCAATTGGTGCCTGATAAGCGGGCTTAATCATCTCAAGATACCAGCCAGAGAACTCATCAGTAAAGAGTTTAAACATGGCCATGAGTGCTTCATTCAGACGATATTTGCTGTACAGGTCATCAATTTCCGCAACAGCTGTTCGGATGGTTGCTTCCATCCATGTAATCGCTTGTTTGTTGCTTTCTGGCTGTTCCAAGTTCTCGCTTACTTCCCACCCTTTGACCAAACGGAAGGCATTCCAAATCTTATTACAGAAGTTACGACCTTGCTCACAAAGACTCTCGGAGAAAAGGATGTCGTTTCCTGCAGGTGCTGCAAGCAGCATACCCATGCGAACACCATCAGCTCCGTACTTTTCAATCAAAGCGATTGGGTCAGGTGAGTTACCAAGACTCTTCGACATTTTACGTCCCAATTCGTCGCGTACAACACCCGTAAAATAGACATTGCGGAACGGTACGTCTTTCTGATACTCCTCACCTGCCATAATCATGCGAGCCACCCAGAAGAAAATAATGTCTGGTGCTGTCACGAGATCGCAGGTTGGATAGTAGTAGTTTATTTCCTCGTTGCCTGGGTTGTTGATGCCGTCAAATAGCGAAATTGGCCATAACCAAGAAGAGAACCATGTGTCAAGGGCATCTTCATCGTGAGTGAGTTGGTCTATGGTGATGTTCTCATAGCCCTTTATCTTGTGTGCCTTCTCCAATGCCTCTTCTGCAGTTAAAGCAACCACGTATTGTTCCTCCTCTTCGTCTGTTGTTGGAAGGAAGTAGGCAGGTATGCGATGACCCCACCACAACTGACGGCTTATGCACCAGTCCTGAATGTTCTCCATCCAATTGCGGTATGTATTGACATATTTCGTAGGATAGAACTTAATTTCTCCATTCAACACAGGTGGTAATGCAATATCAGCAAAATGCTTCATCGAAAGGAACCATTGCTTACATAGACGTGGTTCTACAGCAGTATCTTGATTACGTTCCGAATAGCCAACCTTGTTCTCATAGTCCTCTACCTTCTCCAACAATCCGGCATCTTTCAAGTCTACGACAATCTGTTTGCGCACATCCATGCGATCCATTCCTACATAGAGCGGACTTTGGTCGCTGATTGTTCCATCCGGATTGAAGATATCGATGGTCTCAAGGTTGTGAGTTTTACCCAAAGCATAGTCATTCACATCGTGAGCTGGAGTAACCTTCAGACAGCCCGTACCAAATTCGATGTCTACATAGCGATCCTCGATAACAGGGATAACACGATTCACCAATGGAACAATTACCTTCTGTCCATGGAGCCACTGATTCTTAGGATCTTTTGGGTTGATACACATTGCTGTGTCACCCATAATTGTCTCAGGACGTGTGGTAGCTACAACTGCGTAGTAGCCCTGGGCATCCTTGTGGATAATGTTCTCTTCCTTGGGACCTATGGGCTCTGTAAAATCTTTCACATAGTATTTCAGATAATACAGTTTACTCTTCTCGTCTCTATAGATGACTTCCTCGCCTGAGAGTACAGTCTGGGCTTTTGGATCCCAATTCACCATACGCAGACCTCGATAGATGAGTCCCTTATTGTAAAGGTCGACAAACACCTTCAGCACACTCTCACTACGTTTCTCGTCCATTGTGAAAGCAGTACGGCTCCAATCGCACGAAGCACCTAATCGACGTAGCTGTTTCAGGATGATACCTCCATGTTCGTTGGTCCAATCCCATGCATGCTCCAAAAACTGCTCACGAGTCAGGTCACGCTTCTTGATGCCCTGCTGAGCCAGTTTGTTCACCACCTTTGCTTCTGTGGCGATACTTGCATGGTCAGTTCCTGGCACCCAACAAGCATTCTTACCATCCAAACGAGCCTTACGGATAAGGATGTCTTGAATGGTGTTATTAAGCATGTGGCCCATGTGGAGCACACCCGTCACATTTGGTGGCGGAATAACTATTGTATAGGGTTCTCTATCATCGGGTTTGCTGGCAAACAGTTCATGGTCAAGCCAATACTGATACCATTTTCCTTCTACTTCCGAAGGATTATATTTGGTGGCTAATTCCATAGTTGAATAGAATGCTTAATTTGCTTTTAATTTCTTATATCTCTTTACCTTATTCTCTCCTTTTACAACTCGCCTCTTCAATCAGTTTGCAAAGGTACAAAAAAAACATGAATCATAGAGTGAGAAGTGTCAAAAAAGTTTAATAATAGGTTAATATACGTGTAGTACGCGTCTTTTTACCATTGCTTGAGGGCACTTGATATTCTGTTTTATAACAAAGAGTCCAACTGCCAAATTCATCATATTCGTCGTATTCATACAACACTAGTGTCACTCCATCAGCATTTTCTACTTTCTCTTCCTTAAGGTTTCCATCACTGTCGTAGATATATGTATGCGTTTCAAGTACTTGGTTCTCGAACTCCACACCATACTGCACTTCTTCCTCAACTCTGCCGAGCAAGTCATACTGGGTGTGATAGGAACTTATGATACTATCCGACTCTCCGTCGTGTGTAAACGTCCATTCTTTCCTTCCGTTCTCATCATAAAGATAAGTCTCTATCGGCATCGGGTGTTTGTTGTCGCTCACCGATTGAAGCCGTCCTTCATCATCGTAACTATAGTAAATCGAAGCTGTATCTTGCCCCTCAAATCCACAGTCTTTCCGAACTAGCAACTCTCCATCGTATGCGAACGTAATAGAAAACACAGAACCACCACCATAATGCAACTTATCAATCATTGTTCTCCCGGACTCATCACATGTAATATCCTCCACGTAGCATGTGTCAGTATAATCATCGTCCACTAACAGCAGGCTCTCCTCATGTAATGTCTTGATAGTAGGGAGCACTACAATTGAATCAGCCCCTTCATCCGAAGAACCTGAACCGCCCCAACATCCTGACATCATCAGGATGAACATACACAAAATGATGGTTCCACTTAGTTTATTCATTCCTTATTTTACCAGAATTTTCTTTCCGTTTAAGATATAAAGGCCTGGAGCCATTGGTACATATGGAAGTTCGCGCCCATCAATCGTATAGCATCCACTTTTAACACCTGCAGAGAAACCGACTTCGCTAATGGAAGTTATGGGCTCGTAATTATCGTAGCTAAAGGGAACATCCTTATTTACTCCCCAGATATATTCCTCCAACCCCTCATAATCAACGAACGGGTTTCTATTATTCTGAATTGCATAAACTGCATTGTTACGATTTATTTCCTTTTCGCTGACCGGGTCGTTCTTCGACCACTTCATCAACAATTTTAATTGCCAACTACTAAGTCCTGGATAAGTGTTACCATCCAACGTAGCTAAGACTGCATTTCTAGAAGTTTCACTAGCATTATTAACCCCGTAGGCATTATACCAATCAGGCAACTTTTCCTCATAGCAAGTCACCATGTAGAAATAAGTACGGGCAAAGTCTCCCTTATATTCATCGTTCGGTTCAAAGACAATTCCTGAATATCCCTCAAAAGTGCAAGAACCCAACTTACTGAAATCGTTAGCCGACTTATACTTATCTCCGTTCGTTTCGCCAAAGGGATGATTGTCGCGCTTATTGTTGACAAAACCATCAGTTGGATACATGTGGTGCAAATCGGTATACATCGGCATTACCTTGCCACCAAACCAACTGTTTGGGAAAGAATGCTCACGATTGTACACATCGCCTTCCTGTTTGTAATTTCCAGCTTGATCTACATCAAAGGTGAATGCGCGTTTATTTGAATACATATCCCAAACCGATCCATCTGGGCGAGCATCAGTCGTCTTGAAGTGAGTCCATAATGCCTTGTAGGCAGTACTGAGGTCTCCACCTTCATTACGATTATAAATTACGTTACACAATGCTGTCTTCAGTTCTGCACCCTTCTTTCCATCGGCAGCTTGATAGTAAGTTCCCGATTGATTAGGACCTTGTGCCAACACGATTTCCATCATCGTGATAAATAATACAGCAAACGGTAATAAACGTCTCATCATACAATTAATTATTTACAAAGGACAATTGGATTATTATTAATCTACGGTGCAAAGATAATAAAAAAATATGCAAATGGCAAGAAAATCATGCAAAAAACGTACGAACAACAAATCAGGAGTTAGGAAGAATGCATCAACGTTCACGAATAGAAACAGAAAGGCATGCCATCGGCAGTATAATCAATGCTTTGTAGTATGGAAATAAAAACAGGACAGAGTATCACCCTATCCTGCTTTCAGTCGCCCAATGGGACTAATTCAATAATTGGTTTTCGTTTTATGCCAAAGTAGGAACAATGCCAGAGATAAGAATCAGCACGAGCAAACCAAGGATGGCATACAATTCAGGGAACACAGCAAGCACCATAGTGGTACCAAATGCCTTGTGACCACCTCCGATTGCGCTAATACCGTTAGCGCAGACCTTTGCCTGACGGATGGCAGAGAAGAGGGCAACAAGACCGAGAGCAAGACCTGCACCGAAGATGGCTGATGCCTGACCCATATTGATGGTTGCACTAACCAACGGATTAAGGATGAAGAATCCAACGAATCCGTACAATCCCTGAGAAGATGGAAGGGCTGCAAGTCCGATGTACGAACCAGATGCGCCTGGATTCTTCTTAAAAGCGCCAATTGCAGCGTTACCACAAATTGTTACTCCGTAAGCGGAGCCTACTCCAGAAAGTGCCACAGCAAGGGCAATTCCCACATAAGCTAATAAAATTGGTGACATAATGTTTTGATAAATGTTTTTTGCGGATTAACCCCTACCACCCATGAGAAGGGCTTAACTTGGTGTGGGGAACCCTGGGTTTATAATTAGTTTTTCTTTAATCTAAACGGATCATATTCGTTGCCTCCTCCTTCGAACTCAGCATTTTTGAAATACTCTACGAATGTAAGACGCATAGGATGAACAAACGAAGAAATCATACACAGGGCAAAGTTTATACCATGTCCAAATAGCAGAATTAAGATAAGTGGCAGCCAACGGATACCCCATCCAAGCGAAGAGGTCATGTCGATGGCCAATGAATTGAACACACTGCCAAGCACACCACCAGTCAATCCGAGCGCAAACAGACGGATGTAGCTGAGGAGGTCACCCAGCAAACCTGTTGCCATTCCATAGGTAGCCCAAATACCAGAACCGATGTTCTTTGCGGTACCAACTACAGGTTTCTTATAGGCAGCAGGACTATTGAGGAAGAAGATGCCTAGAACAGAAAGTCCTATCAATCCATACAATAAGTACTGAACGACTTGTGAAAGCTCAACTCCAAACAATGGGAGACCAAACAAAATGGTAGCACTGACAAGAGCCAAAACCCAAGAAAACTTGCCCACTCCGTAAATGAATCCGTAGTTCTTTACAGCCTTGCAACCTGCCATCGTCATACCAATAAGGACTTGTATGAGACCAATAATGACAGAGATAACCATCATAGGTGAATAACCAAAGAATGAGTCTTTCTTGCTATCATTTAGGAAATAGGGTTGAATCGGACGAATCCAATCCCACTCTACTGTTGCAAGGTCTATACCAAAGAATGTACCAGTAATCAAGCCACAGATGATGGTCATACCACCTAAGCAAGCTCCCAGCAATCCGTACTTACGGATGCCTGGCTTCATCACACAAATAGCTATGCTAGCAATCAAGATGAGGGTTCCATAGCCCGCATCACCCATGCAGAGTCCGAAGAACAGCATGAAGAACGGTGCAAATAGTGGCAAAGGATCGATATCATGATAGTTTGGTAACGAATACATGCGCAGAATAGGCTCAAACAACGAAGCGAACTTATTGTTTTGTATCAGAATCGGCACGTCATCGTCAAAGTCTGGATCTGCTAACTCATAGTAAATATGACTCTGCTGAAGATAATTCACAACAGCTTGTGACTTCTCCTCTAATGTCCACCCAACCAATAAGCGAACAGCATCATCAGCAATTGATTCATGGCTGAGATGTACTTTTGACAATGATATATTGTTCTCATTATCCAACTGACCGGCAGCAAGCACATCACGATACTGATCATTCACTGCAAGCATCTTGTCATGAACTGCCACAATCTTCGCCTCTATATCTGCCTGCTCAGCTACATAAGTAGAAAGTGCTTTTTCTGGCAACGTCAGCATCTCAGCAGAAATATCCGGGCGTTCCTTCGTAAATGTCACAAAGTAGAGTTTACCTCCGATGTCACTGACAGGAGTCGCATAATACAGATCGCGCCATTCTTGCTTGAACAACTTTGAAGAACAAACATAAAACGAAGCGATATACCCTTGCTGCTCCAACTTATGAATTGTATCCCATTGGAATTCTCCCCAAGGCTCGAGTGCAGTTATGTTTTTCTCCACAGCATCGAGCTGATGCTTCAACTCTAACTCATCGTCACTCAATCGTTCCACACTATTGAGCAAAGCGTCCTGCGACGTATCATCCAAAGAAAGAGGAGTAACTACATCGGAAACCGTATAAGCATCTTTTGCATAATCAAGAATAGAGAACACATGCTTATAGCGCTCAGCAAGCGCAAGATTGGATTGGAGTTCCTCACTCGTAGCACCCTTCTGGAGTTCCTCAATATGTACAACACCGAACTGACGAATGCTTGCAAGGAACTGATTGTATTCCTTGTTAGTGACAAGGAATGTGAATTTCTTCATCTTCTGAATCATACCTCGTCCTCCTTTCCTTCTTCATCTTCTTCAGCCTCTACAGGAGCATCTGCCTGCTTACGTTTCTCTTGCAAAGCCTTCAATATCTTCTGAGAAGACTTAGAGAGGTTCTCTTCGTCTTCCATAAAACGTTTGATTTTACGAATGGCCTCCTGATAGCCAGGAATCTGCACCTTCTCAAAGAGGTTCACCTTCTGTGTTGTTTTCCTACGAGCATGGTCAAGCAAACCTAATTTTGCAGCAACAAACTCATGCTCAACAGCTGTCTTGGCAAGTCCTTGCAAAAGGTTGATTCCGTCGAAATACCACTTTGGGGCACTGAACACACCAAACGGCTTTACATCCAAACGGATATTGGTAAGAATAGGAACGCGCACTCCGGCTATCTTCTTTACATCCATCTCTACATCTTTCAGTGAGACCAACGAAGCGTCGAACTCCCCCCAAAGTGCATACATGGATTCATATCCTTGAATCTGCTGTTCCAATTTCTTTTCCAACTCAACAGCTTCCTCCTTACACTTCTTCACCTCAAGACGCAAAGCTGTCTCCTTGCTCTTGATGATTGGCAAGGTACGCTGTCGCATCTTCAGCTGTTTCTCGATATGCTGAAGCGATGTTTTGTTATATTGAAACTTTATCGCCATTTACTTCCAGTAGATATCGGTAAATTCTTTCTTAATATTAACTTCCTCCAACTTGAAGTATTTTTGGAACAATGTCCATGTAACATCAAGCATCTCGGTTGTGTCAAGGTCTACATCGATTGCAAGCAACTTATCCGCATAGTCCTTTGCGAAGTCCAAACAACGGTTATCATAGTCTGTGAGATCGAAACCATTCTCCAACTTCGTCTTTGCATTGGCAGCATCAGAATACAAACGAATTGCCGCATTCATCACCTGGCTATGGTCTTTACGTGTCTTCTTACCTGCAACAAGTTGTTTCAGACGAGACAATGAACGGAATGGGTCGACAATGACCTTACCTATGTCAGAATCACGACGAAGATACAACTGACCTTCCGTGATGTAACCAGTATTGTCTGGAACGGCATGTGTGATGTCGCCACCAGAAAGGGTTGTTACTGCTATAATGGTGATAGAACCACCTCCTGCACTATCTGGGAATTGTACTGCCTTCTCGTAAATCTTTGCCAAATCTGAATAAAGCGAACCTGGCATAGAGTCCTTTGAAGGAATCTGGTCCATACGATTCGACACGATAGAGAGTGAGTCTGCATACGATGTCATATCAGTCAGCAACACAAGAACTTTCTCATGTTTCTCAACTGCGAAATACTCCGCTGCAGCAAGTGCCATATCGGGTACCAACAAACGCTCCACCGCAGGGTCTTCTGTTGTATTCATGAAACTGATGATACGGTCAAGTGCTCCAGCATTTGAAAATGTATTGCGGAAAAAATAATAGTCATCGTTGGTCATACCCATACCGCCAAGGATAATCTTGTCGGCTTTTGCACGCAATGCCACCATCGCCATCACTTCGTTGAACGGCTGGTCTGGGTCAGCAAAGAAAGGAATCTTCTGACCAGATACCAAAGTATTGTTCAAATCGATACCTGCAATACCTGTTGCAATCAATTCGCTTGGTTGTTTACGTCGTACGGGGTTAACTGATGGACCGCCAATCTCGACTTCCTTTCCCTCAATCTCTGGTCCTCCATCAATGGGCTGACCATATGCGTTGAAGAAACGTCCGGCGAGCTGGTCACTTACCTTTAACGAAGGAGACTTCCCTAGGAACACTACCTCGGCATTCGTTGGAATGCCACCCGTGCCTTCAAACACCTGGAGAGTAATGTCGTCGCCAGCAATCTTTACCACCTGAGCCAACTTACCATTAATGGTAGCCAACTCGTCATAACCAACACCTTTAGCCTTCAAAGAGCATGTTGCCTTTGTGATTTGGCTGATCTTTGTATATACTTTTTGGAATGCTTTTGCCATAGTGATTATGCTACTTTATGTGGTTCAACCATTGCTTTAATCTGAGCTACATAGTCATTATATTGTGCTGACTTGTATTCTGAGTAGTTCATCTGCTTGCACAGGTTAATCATCTTCTTGAAGTAATCCACGACATCAAGGAAGTTGTCGAACTTAAAGTCAATCTCACATATCTCTGTCACCAGGTTCAGAATCTCTTCCTGACGCTCCAAAGAAGTAACAGCATCAATCTCATCGAACGCATCCTGCTGAAGGATGACATAATCGATAACTTCTGACTTCCAGAATGTCTCATGATAGTCTACTGGTACACCGTCATCACCGAGAATGTTGATTTGCTCTGCAATTTCCTTTCCTCGTTGCATGCGGGTCTTCAATGCCAATACCTTTGGTATCCACTCGTCATTAATCTTCTTAGAAATATACTCAGCAAACTCAGGATATTCAAGATACTTAGAGTATGAGTCAATTGGGTTTACAGCAGGATAGCGTTTCTTATCTGCACGATCCTGCTCCAAAGCGTAGAAACAGCGTGCCACCTTCTTGGTGTTCTCGGTCACTGGTTCCTTTAGGTTACCACCGGCAGGTGATACCGTACCGATGAAGGTAATACTACCAACCTCACCGTTATTCAAGAAAACATACCCTGCACGACCATAGAAGTTACTAATCAAGGCTCCAAGGTCCATTGGGAACGCATCAGGTCCTGGCAATTCCTCCATACGGTTCGACATTTCACGTAAAGCTTGAGCCCAACGTGATGTAGAGTCTGCCATCAATAACACGCGCAAACCCATCGAACGGTAATATTCAGCCATCGTCATTGCTGTGTAAACAGATGCTTCACGAGCGGCAACCGGCATATTTGAGGTATTTGCAATGATGATGGTACGTTCCATCAGCTTACGTCCTGTATGAGGGTCTATCAATTCAGGGAATTCAGTAAAGATTTCCACTACTTCGTTCGCACGCTCACCACAAGCCGCAATGATAACGATATCAGCTTCTGCCTGCTTCGATATCGCATGTTGAAGCACCGTCTTACCCGTTCCAAAAGGTCCAGGGATGAAACCAGTTCCTCCTTCTACGATAGGATTAAACGTATCAATTGTGCGCACACCTGTCTCTAGCAACTTAAACGGGCGGGGTTTCTGCTTGTAGTTAGTCATAGCGAACTTCACTGGCCAATGCTGAATCATATCAACTTTAACTTCTTCGCCATTTTCTTTCACAAGCACAGCAATTGTATCCGTAATCTTATACTGACCTGCTGCAGCTATCTGCTTGACTGTGGCCTTTCCTTCCATTTGGAAAGGTACCATGATTTTCAGCGGTTGGCTGTTCTCTTCTACCTTACCCAACCAATCAGATGATTGCACTTCGTCACCCACTTTTACCAAAGGCTCGAAATCCCAAATACGATCTTCGTCCAGTGGATTGGTGTACTGACCACGTTTCAGGAAGACACCTTCCATCTTGTCGAGGTCGTTCTGCAAACCGTCAAAGTTTTTGGATAACATACCTGGAGCAAGTTTCACCTCAAGCATGTGACCAGTAAAATCAGCAGGTGCTCCGACTTTAAGTCCACGTGTCGATTCAAACACTTGAACATACACATCAGAACCAACTACTTTGATAACCTCTGCCATCAAACGGTCACCACCTGTCTCAATGTAACAAATCTCACCTTGAGCCACAGGACCGTCTACGCCTAGCGTTACCATGTTGGCGATTACGCCTTTTACAGTTCCTTTTGTCATATTATATTGTCTTTATTATCTTTCTATCTAACGAATTCTTCGGGTACTTTTGCTTCGCCGCGCAGATTTTCAATAATCTGTTTAAACGTTTCCTTACCTTCTTCTACATCTAGATGTTCCCAACGTTCCAACATTTCCAGCTTGCAGAAATATGCAAACACAGCATCAATGGAAAAGATGTCAAAGAACGTACGTTCATCAAGCCAGGACCACTTAAACGCATCTATCTTCTTCTCTTTCTGCACAGGGTCGGTCTCATCTACTACTTTCATCAGGTCGGCCACATAATCGTACTCTGTCGAAAGGCTGAAATCCTTGGAATTATTTGTACGTATAATCTCTGTCACTTCATTATCACCCTGAATAAAATCGCCCACATTCCAACCATTCTTACGCGCTATCATCGCAGTAAGGATGTTCGTGACATTAAAATTAAACTCATACCAATCAGCAATCATTTTGTTGGAACAACCCATCGCATACTTATAGTACTCCAACATCATAGCATCTTCCGCAAAGAAACCCGCCGTATCCTTGTTATAGTTATACTCTCGAGCATATATTGACATGAAAGTCGGGTAGCGGTGTACATTAAAGTTCATCTCCCTCGCTGAGGTAATCAAGTCTTGGTATTGTTCTAGACTATAATTACCATTCGCCAACAATTGTGCATCTGGGTTTTTCAATAGTCTGACGATATTCTGACAATCATATTTCAGGAAGAAATAGAACATCAACTTCTTGTCCGAATCGGAGAGGACATTCTCACATTCCTCTTTCAATTCAGCTACCGTTGGTGCCTTCTTCGTATCACTCAAAGATATATCAGGCAAGCCAGCCATTAAACAATAGTAACTCCCCATCTTTCTTTAGAATAGCATATCTACCAGCTGTGGGCGGAGGAAAGACTTGAAGTAATCTTCAAACTCTTCTTCACCGAAATTCACCTTATACGAGCCGTCAGCAGGTTCGATTGTAAACAATGCCTTCTGTCCATGAACACCTTCAATCTTAACTGACTTGTCAAGCAACGACTTTGCCTGTTTTGCAAACACAGCCTTCAAACCCTCCGCATCTTCAGCAGAAATAACAATATCTTCCTGTGCTCCCCATTTCTCTGCAAGCTTTAGCAAGAACTTATTCATAAAGTCCTTATCTGCCACTGATTGCTTAACAACCTCACTTACAGCATTATTGGTAAGCACGTTGGCCACCTCAGTCTTCAAAGCGCTCAATGCCTGAGCCGAATACATTTTCAACTCAGACTTTGTATTCTCATTAAGAGACTCCGACTCCTTCTTAGCAGCTGCAATGATCTCATCAGCTTTTTTCTTTGCGTCTGCAATAATTGCAGCAGATTCGTCCTTAGCTGATGCGATTATCTTTTCAGCTTCCAACTTTCCTTTTTCTACGCCCTCACTTAAGAGTTTGTCTGTTAGTTCTTGAATTTTGCTATCCATATATAGTTCCATTTTAATTTCGAGTACAAAGATAATATATTTTTTTTGTATGCCCAAATTAAATAAAAAATTAAACTTATAAAGCCCTTTTTAAACGATTACCACCCTTAAAATCGTACTCCGACTGCACAATTCTAACAACCATTTATTATTCAATTAAGTTTTGAGCATAACACCAATGAGTCAAAACAAAAAAGCAGTCTCGCAGGAGATTTCCTGAAAGACTGCTGTACTAAAAAGGCGGCGACCTACTCTCCCACATTGCGGTGCAGTACCATCGGCGCGCCTG
>CACZXN010000032.1 GCA_902785075.1 uncultured Bacteroidales bacterium
ATTAAGTATTAAATTTCAGTTTTTACTGTAAAAATGAAAAATCAAGATGTCCAAAGTTATAAGTTATAAGTTATAAGTTCATGGAAAGTATTTTTGAATAGTTTGGCAGGATAAAAAGATTTGTCGTATTTATGAAATAAAAAACAGAAAACAAGACTCATGTGAAGAAGGAATTCTGTCATTCAATTTGGATATTTCATCGATGAAATGGGGGAAAATAAGGGAAATACACAAAAATTGTTACATAATAATGTGTCTAATATGTCACATTATCGTGTCGCATATATTGCATATATTTGCAGATTCCTCCACCATTGACGCACTCCTCCAGAGGAGTTTCAAGGTTCAAGAACCCCGTAGGGGTGACAGAACAAAGGATAGGGTGTCAACCCTATCGGAAAGACATATTATTTCGCCCCTACAGGGCGATGGGTGGGGTGTTTAAACGAAATAGGGCTTCCGCCCTATCCTACGATATTTCGCCCCGTTGGGGCTATCAAAAATGCGTCAATGGTCAATAATCAATGGTCAATGATCAATGGTCAATGATCAATGGTCAAATCGTAAATAAATAGGCCCTATCCTACAATATTCCGCCCCTTCAGGGCTGGGTAAACCTAGAAACCAAGACCCCCTCTAACTCCCCCTCTAGGGGGAGGACGGAGGGAGAAACCAATTCGTAAATAATTCCGCCCTGTTGCGGCTCATGGACGATACCCTGGGGGAGTAGAGTTGTAGAGAGAAGGAGGGCTCAGTTCTCCTTTCTGCACTGTATGAGTACCCGACGGTTGTCGTCAAGGGTTGTGGCAAAGAGATAGGTGTCGCCTCCGTCGGACAGATGGAGGCGCTTTCGGAGGTCGTCGGTCTTACCTGGGAAATTGCGGAGGGAGATGTTGGCTTTCTTCAGGGCTTGCAACTCACGCACACCTCCCTTGTTCAAGGTGTGGATTCCTTCCACCCGGAAAATTCGTCCAGGGAAGTCTGCCACGAGTGTGTCGGAGGTGTAGAGGTGACTGTTGGGATGGAGTTGTCGGAATCCGTAGGTCTGGGTTATCGAACGGAAACAACCGCCTTTCATGATGGAGGCATTGGGTTCGTAGAGATACTGAAGGACGGTAGATGTGTAGATGCCTGATGATGATTGCTCCGAGGACTTCGTGAAGGTGTAGGATTGAGTGGTTGATGGGTTGAAGTCGGTTCCTTTCAGATTGACGCAGACGATCGGAGGATCGAGAGTAGCTGTCTCATCGAAGATTGCCAACAGCTCTTTGCATTCGTTATTGACGCTTACGATGTGGAGTTCGGTAAGTCCTGGCAGGCTATTGACGACTGATGTGACGTCGAGCATGGGTGAGAGTTTGATGATGAGACGGTCGGACAGTCGCATCAAATGGGGCAACAGCTGGCACACATCGGGGGTGCAATCGCTGATGGCGAATGTGCGACGACCGTTCTTATCGCGGCGTGCTGGGTCGATGAACAACAGGTTCTGACGGGACATTTGAGGGATATAGGTTGTGCAGTCGCAATTGACGACATCGAGCTGACGAACTCCAAGCAGCGGAAGGTTGTGACGGGCTAAGTCGCAGAGTTCGGCATTCTGTTCGACGAAGGTGAGGTGTGAGAAGTGACGTCCGATGATGGCTGCATCGACTCCGAACCCTCCTGTGAGGTCGGTCATCGTGTCCTTGACGGGCATCGCTGCAATGAGCGAGGCTTTGTAGGCAGCAGTCAACTGTGACGAACATTGCTCGAGGGAAAGATGGTGGGGATAGATGATGCCTTCGGTCGAAGCCCAGAGGGGGAGTTTCTGCTCCGCCAACTGCTGCCCTTGTTGCTGACGTATCAGTTGCTGCACATCGACATCGGGGTGACGATGAGCCTTCAGCGCTAAATCGTGGATGTCTGTCTTCGCTTTCTTCATCATTTGATAGGTTTCAGGCCTTCTGCTACGTATTACACATTACAACTCATTCCCTCCTTACGGGGTAGTTGCCACGCATCTCCTCAAACCCGTCAGGCCATTGTTTCAGTCGTAGGGAATCATCCATCAAGGTCTCAACAGTCAGTTTTGGCGCATCGGGCAACACGATACTGGGCACGAAGTCGCTCCCGATGAACCGGGCAACTGCTTCGAGCGACATGCGGGTTGCATTTGCCTTTCCGTCTGCCGAATAGCCTGCGATGTGAGGAGTTGCAATCGCTACCCTACTCAACAGCTCACGACTGATGACCGGCTCGCCTTCCCAAGTGTCGATTACCGCATCAGCCACCAGACGGTCGTTCAATGCCTGCAGCAAGGCTTTATTGTCCACCACCCCTCCTCGTGAGGCATTGATGATGAGTGGACGATGTCGTAGCTGCTGAAAGAAGGCTGCATCAGCGAGATGATAAGTTGCATAGGGTCCGTCTTTGGTCAGGGGGGTATGGAAGGTGATGATGTCGGCTTCGGCCTGTAGGGTAGCAAGGTCAACGAAGTTGTGTCCTTCGACCCAGTCGCCTGTAGCCTCGCGTGGAGGGTCGCACAGAAGCACGTTCATGCCTGAAGCTTCGAGATCGGCAGCCACTAACGAGCCTACATGCCCTACGCCCACAATACCTATTGTATATGAGGAATTCAGTCGTTCAGTAGCTTCCAGCGCATGATGGACATAGCAGCATACGGAATTGGCATTACATCCCGGGCAGTTGGTCCACCTGATTCCTGCCAAGTCACAATAAGCGGTGTCGATATGATCATATCCAATCGTTGCAGTCACAATCAGCTTCACCTTCGAGCCTTCCAACAAGGAACGGTCGCATCGGGTACGAGTACGCACAATCAGCACATCGGCATCGTGCACATCCTCACTACTGATGCTGCTACCAGGCAGATAACGGACTTTGTCGGCCAACTGCTCAATCTGCCCCCGTATGTAGGGTATCTTATCGTCGACAATAACGTTCATATAACTTGTTGGTGACATAGAAGAAGAAAGCAGCAAAGAACAGCCCCGAGATGGAGTCGATGAGGTAATGAGCCTTGATATATACTGTGCTGCAACAAAGGACGACGTAGAACGGCATCAGAATCCAAAACAGCCACTTGTTGCCTGTACGCCATGCGAGCATCATGCATACCGTACTCATGCCCACATGACTGCTCGGATAGGCAGCCGCTGGACGCTCACCCATTTCCTGTGCTCCGATGACCAGCTGACCGAATATGCCTTTCACCTCGGGCACAATCATCTCCAAATGGTCCTTAAAGTAGTCGCCTAATGCCGGATAGGCATCACCCCAGCCAGCATCTCCATAGATATTCTCCAACGCACAGAAATAGTACTGAGGGCCTGCTACAGGGAAGAAATCGTAGAAAAGATAAAACAGGAAGAACGACCCCATAAAAATAAAGACAGCCTTGTCGTATTCGTGTGTTCTGCATAACAGATAGAATATAATGACAGAGAACATCAGGTAGTAATACGAGTAGTAGCCCATGTTGAACAACTCACTCCAAAAAGCCGAACCGAACATTCTGTCGAACTCGAGCGCTGGCTGACAGCCAAAGAGGGTTTGGTCGATAGATGCAAACACATGATCCTGATAGGGGAACATGGTGCAGAAATCGTATATCTCGGGATACCACCATATCAGCAAAGCGAACAACGGAAACGATCGCCACGCAAGTCCTAACTTATAGGGCATAAACCGATAGGTGAAATGTGTGACGCCCATGATAAGCAATGCGATGCCTCGGAGTCCCAACATCCCCATCGGATCTTCGAGACGATTCCAACACACAGCAATAATGACCGTCGTGATAGCAATATAAATGAGTGTTGTCAGTTCGACACTTGCTAAATCCAGTTTTCTTTTTTGTACCATGCAATTGTTTCTTTCACGCCACGAGGCAACTGCCACTGTGGCTGATATCCTAATACTTCAATCATCGGACGGATGTCGCAACGCCAATCGCGCTGAGCCATCATCTTGTATTTATCACGATTCAGGGTGCTGGGCTTACCTGTCAGTTTGCCCCATTCCTCACTGATGACGGAAATTACTTTGAGCAGCCAAAGCGGTGCTGTGATATGCAGCACATGCTTGACGCCCAACTCTTGCTGAATCAGGTCGCTGAAGGTGCGGCTTGCATACTCACCACCATCGGTTACATTGAACGTCCCTTCGCTCACCCCACGTTCTACAGCTGCCATGATAGCACCCACAAGGTCTTTCACATACACGAACGTAAGTATCTGAGGTTCAAATCCTACAGAGAAGTCCACATGACGAGCTATCGATTGAGCCATCATGAAATAATCCTTCTCACGGGGACCATACACTCCTGTAGGGCGGAACACCACCAACCCAGTATTGCTTGCATCTAACGTGTCGTGCAACCACTGCTCAGCCTTCAGTTTACTATTCCCGTATGTAGAACCATAGGTTGCACTGAGGCTACTCAGATAAATCAACTGATGAGGCATCAAATCGGCCTCCATGAGTGCTTCAACCAGATTGCGGGTACATTGATAATTATGGAAATCAAACTCTTCAGCTTTCAGACATTTAGTGGCTCCTGCTGCATGAATCACCACATCAAACCGCACACCACAACCTTTCAACTGCTGTCGCAGAGCTGTGCGATTGGTCAAATCGAGCGTGATGAATTGCAAATCAGGCTTCTGCAACCATCGACGGCTTGACGTAGCACGCAGAGCAGCCCATGTAGAGAACCCTCGCTTCAACGATTCTTCACACAGGAAACTGCCGATAAAGCCACTTGCACCGGTTATCAATATTCGTTTACGTTCCACTGTAAAAATTTTGGGCAAAATTACAAAAAAACATCGAAAGCACAAAACTTTCGATGCATTTTCACTCCGTTAACCGCTAACCACTAACTTTGAACCGCTTAAAACGTGAATTCCTTCAACGTCACACTCGGCTCTTTAATCTTCACCCTGTAGGTCTTTCCTTTCTCAAACTGAGGCAATGAAAGGATGCTACTACTACTCTGCATGGTGAATGGAATAACGAAAGAATAGAGCACTTTTCCAGCCTCATCGACACACTGGAGCGTCTTACCTACAGGACACGGGAGACCGTTGAGCGAAACGGTCAATTGGGTAGCATCCGACTCCTTTGGCATCGGTGCCTCACCCATCATCGAACCACCCATTCCAAATACTGTTCCACCAGTCAGAGTCATCTGGGTGAAATCGCTGTCGAATGCCTCCTCTGGTGAACCCACCTGTGAACAAGCAGTTATCTTACCACCTGTGATGATAAGAGATTCCCTGCTATTGGAGTTCGAATCAATTGCATCGTTGCCAACACTCCAAACGAACACATCTCCACCATTGAACACGATCGGGCCATTCGAACTGATACCATCGTCCTGAGCCTTCACATATATCGTCCCGTTATTTACCGTCACACCTTTCTTTCCTTCCATACCCTCAGCACCAGCTGAAGCAGTCTTCGCCGTGATGGATCCTCCGTTGATTGTGATAGCTCCAGCTACTTTGATAGCCTTTGCACTACCATTATATTTACGCTTTGCAAATCCCATTCCTCGTTCCTCGCGTTCGTCGCCAAAGAGCATTTGACGGATGGAGTCGCTAATCTGAATGTGGTCGCCTCGATTTCCACCACCAGGGAAACCAGGGAAGCCTCCTCCGCCAAAGTCGGGCATTCCACCACCAGGGAAACCGGGGAAACCTCCTCCGCCAAAGTCGGGCATTCCACCACCAGGTCTTCCGCCCCCTGGTCTTCCGCCACCCGGTCTTTCATCATCAGGTCTTCCACCTCCGAAGTCGGGCATACCGCCACCCGGGAAGCCAGGGAAACCACCACCTCCGAAGTCAGGCATTCCGCCACCAGGGAAACCTGGAAAACCTCCACCTCCGAAGTCAGGCATTCCACCACCAAAGTCGGGCATATCTCCGCCAAAACCACCGAAACCACCAAAGCCGAACTGACGTTCGCTGACATAGTTGCCCGAGGTCTCAATATCGAGCGAGCCACCATTCATCACCATATCACCATCACATTTTACACCCTTTCCACCATCACCCGTCAACACAGCCTTTAAGGCTCCTCCGTTGATGGTAAGGGTTGAATCACATTTCAGCGCCTTCTTGTCTACACTTGAAAGATTGATATCGATTGTGCCACCATCGATTGTGAGATCCGAACCGCTACTAATACCATTACCTGTCGCCGATGAGATGGCGATTTTTCCTGCAGATTGTTTGATTTGAACGTATTCCTTAGCAGCAATGGCATTCTTAGAATTGGCTTTGACGGTCAGTTGTCCGCCACCCTCAATTTCCAGATGTCCTTTGGTATAGATACACGCCTTGTGCAAGGTATCAGCCCCATCCTCCAGCACATTCTTAGAACCATTCTTAATGTTCAGGTTCATACGTTTGCCACACTTCAGATTAATGGCTGCACCCTCCTGAGCCGTTAGTTCGAGTCCGTCGAGCGTTACCGTTGCTTTATATGCTCCGTTTAGTTCAAAACTTCCATTCGCAGAACTGCCCTTGAGTACATATTCAACCTCCTTATCAGTAACAGCACTCTCCACAACGACCTTAGCGCCGTTGTGTTTAATCTGGATGTCTTTGTTTTTAGGTTGGGACACTTTTACAGAATTGCCAGCATAGACAATTGTAACCTGATCTTTCTTGGCAGCTGACATCATCCCGATACCAGCAGTCAGCACTATGACGCCCATTAGCAGACGTGCAAAATGATTGAAACACTTGTTCATAAAATCAATACAGATTCATTAATTAATACTTATCGTTTGTTTATATGACAATGATTCAAATCAAAGGTTTAAAACTATGTAACAGCCACCAAATGAAGAAGGTTGAGAACTAGGAACAATAGAGATAGAAGTGAAGTACAACATCACAGAAGGTATGAAACAATTAAAAGCAGCCCGAAAGCTGCTTTTAATTGTGCTATTTATTAACGTTTATGACAATATTAACGACGTCCAACAGATACTCGCTGTGAACTTCCAGATGTACGGTTTGAAGAAGTTCCTGCAGAAGGACGACTCATGTTTGACGTTGTAGGTCGACTCATGTTCGTCGTTACAGAAGAACGAGTGGTTGGAGTAGATGTGCGGCTAGCAGAACCAGGGAAACTGGTAACAGTTGAACCTGATGTGCGAGGAGTCGGAGTTGCTGTGCTACGAGTTGTTGTATTTCCAAAGGAGCGATTGACCACTGAGGCTGCAGATGTGCGACTATTGTTGTAATTAGAGCTGTTAGGCTGACTGATTACAGTAGTGCCCATATTGCGGTTGACGTTAGGCTGAACGGAACGAGTAGTGTTGTTCCCGCTGTTTGGAAAACTTATTACAGTAGTACCTGCATTACGGTTGACGTTAGGCTGAACGGAACGAGTAGTGTTGTTCCCGCTGTTTGGAAAACTGATTACAGTAGTACCTGCATTACGGTTGACGTTAGGCTGAACGGAACGTGTTGCATTGTTTCCGCTATTAGGCTGACTGATTACAGTGGAGCCACCAGAACGGTTTACGACAGTTGTACCATTTCCCACATTCCCACGATTTGGAGTTGTGCTCTCAAAGTGATATGGACGCTCATTGCCTGCAGGAGTATTACCTCCACGGATTACTTCACCTCTCATATCACCCATAGGGGCATTACCACGGACATTGTTACCTGGATTAACTTCTGAGCGAACTGGAGGAGGCATACCTGGACCATGTCCACCTGGACGCATTCCCGGTACATCTACCCTACGCATTCCTCCGAAGAAGGTACCACCACGGTAGTCATTGAATCTGCGTGGAGGAGCATAGAAGAAGTGATCCATGCGGCGGTCATGCAGATAGATGCTGAAACTCCAGCGATGGTTGTTGAATGCGATTGGACGATAGAAGTAATCGTATGTCATGAGGAGAGCCCACTGACGCTCAGAGAGAAGGCGACGAAGTGCATAGTCGCGAGCATAGACGATTTCCATATAGTCATCGTAACGGTATCCGAGCGCTACTGCATCGAGATAATCGTTTACACCACAGATATAATCGTAGTTGATGTAATAGAGATCGTCCAAGAGTGCAGCACTGATTCCTAATGTGTATGCCATGCGGTCAGTAAGGAAACGTGCATTGTTGCGCATTGCGTAAACACTCATTGGCTGTGCGCTTGCTGCTAATGAAGTCAACATGATCATCATTGCTGCGATGGTAGTCTTTAAAGTCTTCATAATCGTTTCTCCTTTCTTTTTATTTTTATGGTTTGAGGTTGCCGGTCTTTGTGACCTTTGTACCTGTTTTTTTTCTTTTGTTTTTACACTTATCTTTTGTTTGACGCTGCAAAGGTAGTGCACTTTTTTTAAGTGACAAAAGAAAAGTTCCTAAAGAAATGGGGGAAACTCCTATTGGCTAAAATTCAAGTGATAGTTGACCATCGCCCAATTGGTTGAATGTCTTGCGATGATAGGGTGTGAGGCCGTGCAGAGCGATACCCTGACGATGTTCTTTCGTAGGGTACCCAGCATTGTGATCCCATCCGTAATAGGGATACTTCTGATGGAGTTCACGCATATAATCATCGCGATAGGTCTTGGCAAGAATGGAAGCAGCTGCAATCGACAGATATTTTCCATCTCCTTTCACAATGGTAGTATAAGGTAAATCGTGATAGGGATAGAAGCGGTTGCCATCGATGATGAGAGCCTCTGGACGAACGGATAGTTGATCGATAGCCCGATGCATGGCTGTAATGCTTGCACGAAGGATGTTCATCTGGTCGATCTCCTGAGCTGTCGCAATACCAACTGCCCAAGCGATTGCATCGTGCTCAATCGTCTCACGCAATTGATAACGTTGATGAGCAGTAAGTTGCTTTGAGTCGTTCAGCAGGTCGTTGTGGTAGTCTTTCGGAAGGATGACAGCTGCTGCATACACACTTCCTGCCAAACAACCTCGACCAGCCTCATCGCAACCAGCCTCAATCTTGTCACTATAATAAAAAGGAGATAACACTATTTATTTCTTCTTGATGATTGAATCCATCGGGTTGCGCATTCCTGTTCCAAAAAGGAAATATGCCTTTGCAGAACCGAACTTCAGGTTGAAGTCGATACGAACAGGCAAATGGTTTTTGTCGTCGGTGATATAGAATCGCAGCAATTCTTTCTCCTTCTTTTTCTCTTTATCATCCAAGAGGGAGAATACCAAGCAGCGATAGGTTTGCTTGTCGTTCGCCTTAAACTTTTCCCTTCCCTTAAAGATGAGCACCTGATTACTGAGTCGTTTTCCTGTCACCATCTTGTAGTTGATGCGCTGACCGACTTTCATATCGTCGTAGTTCTTCGAACGTGACAGTAGCAGGATATTGAGCATGTCATTCACACAATCATCGCTTGATGATTGAGTATCAGTCCACACACCTTCATGATCACGAAACCTTTGCTTCATCAGTGTCTTGCCTCCTTCGTAAGAATACCACACTTCATCAACCGTATAACGCTTTCCCTCAAAGGCTCCTTTGCGGAAATAGAGCGGTTCAAGGTCAGGAGTGGTATAGCTAATCAAGGTATCGCGCATGGGGAATATCGACTCGCATTTCTTGTTGCTCTTAAAGAGGATATCAGTACGCAATGCCTGCTGTCCCTCATAATTAGCCGACCTCACACCGAAATGCGTAGATCCCACCTTTACCCAGATAAATTTCCAGTTAAAATAAAGATCGTATGTTAAGGACTCACCTGGGCTGAAAGCCGTATTGGGATACTTGCATTGAGCCATCATGGAGATTGCCTGCGTAAAGAAGACGAAGGCGATAAGCGGATAGTATAATCTTCTACAATTCATAAACTATAAGTCTTGGTTAATTATTTCTTGTTCTTATTTCTTTCTTTTTCTCGTTCAGCATTGCGGTTCTTCGGTTGCTTTTCCTTATCAGGCTTTTGCTTTGTAATCGCAAGAGGCTTCTGTTGGTATCGCGGAGCTGCCATCGGAGCCCAGTCTTGGCTCACATCCCACATGGCACGCAACTCTAACGACTTGGGATAGTAATAGATGTCGTCGGGCTGAAGTTGCTCGTCATAAGAGCCTGTGTCCCACTCTCCATTACCATTACGGTCGATGAACATTCTCAAATAGTAGGTTCCTGGATTGACGTAATAGAACTCTGCCTTGTTACCATCTGCCTTCACCGTCTTCACCACTTTATCGTTGCTAAGCAACTGTACGACAGCACACGAATCAACACCTCTCAGGTTAATGAACAAAGCACTATAGGCATCAAGGCTTTTCACCTTGAGATTGCGCTCGATGGCTTCACAACGTTTTCCGTAAATGCTGACGAAAGTACCTGTATCAATCTTGACTACATAATCATGACTCGGTATCCACTCGGCATAAAGACGGTATGCGTTATGAGGGGTTGGTAGTTTCTGGAACAAAAACTCACAAGGCTGCAACACTGTATCAATCTTTTCGAAGAAATGGATTCCTTCTTGATAAACAGTGTCAATAGGGTCACTGAATAGGAGGTCGAAATTCTTGTCAGGATCAAGGGTCGTATTCGACGTTTTATAATCGAGGAACTCTTCAGGCATCGGAGGAATTTCTATTTCCTCATCATCGTCTTTCGACTTCTTCGATTTCTTCTTGTCTGCTTCGTCTCCTTCTGATGATCCTTCTGCCTTCGCACGCTTCCGTTCGTTCTTCACCTCGTTCTTGTATTCCTTCACCCATTTCTCGTAAGCCTCTTGCCGTTGTTTATCAGTTTTTGCTTTCGAAACCGCTGACACAATAGAGAGGGTATCACAAAACTCACAGAGTTCGCCTAACGTATCTGTCGCCATATAAGTAAGGCTCATTTCCAATGTGTCGAGATTGTAGATAAGGGAATCGCGTATCCAATATCGAATACTATCGTTCGCTTTATTGCTTTCTACAACGAATGCCTGATCCGCATTGAAGTTCATTCCCTTTATGACAGGCAGAGTGTCAGCTTCGCCAGTAAAAAAGAGTGAGAACTCACGCAGATTTGGACGTTCGTACTTCAGGAAATGGCGATCGGTCAGTTTCTCGTTGAACGCCAGCAGTACGATATCGTCAGGGAAGAAATGAGTGTAGCCACGCATAATGATAGAGTCGTAGTGGATACTATCATGCCAGACCGTGTCGGGACGCAAATCGGGTTTGCTACTCGGAGTGAATATCTGGTTATTAAATCCCAGCATCTCCGACTTCTGTGTGAACGAATAAGTCTGATCCTGGTCCTTCAGCGCATATGCTTGATAACGACCTCTCTTGAGTCCTTTTACAATAAAATGGCCTCGGCTGTCAGTACGGGATATTCGTTCGAACGGCTTTGTCTTAAACACAGAATCAGGGAGTTGAGCCAGCGAATCATCGAGGGCATACAAGCCTACTGCAATTCCTTTGATGGGTTCGAGGTTCTGAGCATCCAACACATAACCCGATACCTGCATCGTATCAATTGACTCACCTGTTGAGAAGGTGAACGCATAGTCACCCAATGGATTTCCTTCGTTATTATCCTCTATTGCATCTGCGAAGTCGATTGTGTAGGTCACTCCTTCAATCAAAGTGTCCATCAATTCGATGGTGATACGTTTGCCTGAAGCGCTTATCTCAGGTTGTTCCATCTGAGGAGGTGACACAACAACCTTCTCGGCAGCATTCTCAACTTTAATATTCTCATCGAACTCAAGGACAATCCTGCGAGGGTTCGCCCCTGTTGCCCCAAAATCAGGAGTTGTATGGACAATACGCGGAGGAGTCTCATCATAAGGGCCTCCATCCGGTGTACCTAAATTGGCACATGAGTAAAGCAGGAAACAAAGGAAGACGAGGAAGTATATTCCCCTTCTTTTATCCTCCTTAAAGTATTCCTTTATTCCTTCCATATGAACTCCAAATAATACGCTCATGAACAAATCACATCAACTCCACACAACATACTTTTCAGTTTTCACTTCCATTCATCGCCATCAATTCCTCGATATAGTCACGACTATTGCTCAATCGTGGAATCTTATGCTGACCACCCAGTTTGCCTTTGCTTTTCAGCCATTCATCAAACAATCCGTCTTTTGCTATGACGATTTCTAATGGCTGTAAGGTAATATCCTTGTAACGTTTAGCCTCATAGTCGGAGTTGATGGCTTGAAGCGAACGGTCGAGAATGGTGGCAAACTCTTCAATATTCGTAGGGCGCTTTGCAAACTCAATCAGCCACTGATGACGGCACTTTGCATTGATATCCATGAAAATAGGAGCTGCAGTATAGTCTTTCACCAATGCCCCTGTAGCAATACAAGCTTGTTCAAGTCCTTTTTCCGCATTATCAACAATGAGTTCTTCACCAAACGCATTAATGAAATGCTTGGTGCGCCCTGTTATGATAAACTTATAAGGGTCTGTCTGAGTGAACTTAACAGTATCGCCAATGAGATAGCGCCACAATCCACAAGAGGTACTGATGACCATCGCGTAATTAACATCTGGCTTAACTTTCCAGAGCGGCAATACGGTAGGATTCTCCTGCCCGAACTCGCTCATCGGAATAAACTCGTAGAACACTCCATAGTCTATCATCAGCTGCATAGCAGGATCGTTAAGGTCGGTTTGAATACCGAAGAATCCCTCACTTGCATTATAAGTCTCCATATAATGCATGCCCGACAGCGTAATAATATTCCGATATTGTTCACGATAAGGGGTAAAAGCCACACCTCCATGAAAGAATACTTCAAGGTTAGGCCAGATATCATCAAGGCGATCTGTCTTCATCAATTCCATCATGCGTTTCAAAACAGAAAGCATCCATGAAGGAACGCCACTGATGTTGGTCACATTACGATTCTTGGCATAATAGGCAATCTTGTCGCGTTTTTCCTCGAAATCGCTCAGTAATGCGATCTCTTTGGGAGGGATGCGGGTGAGGTTAACCAAAGAAGGAACATTCTCTATCAAAATGGCGCTAAGGTCTCCCACCAGACTATTCGGTGTATTGAGATTAGGGGCATGACTGCCTCCGAGAATTAAACTCTTTCCAGCAAACAACCTGCTTTTCGGATTGATTTTCAGATAACTTGCCACACAGTCCGTTCCTCCGAGATAGTGTACGTTCTTCAACCCTTCTTTGCTGACTGGGATAAACTTGCTCTTATCGTTGGTCGTACCCGAAGATTTTGCAAACCAATTAATCCGACCTCTCCACAACACATCTCTATGTCCCTCTCGCATACGTTGGATGTAGCCTTTCAACTCTTCGTAGGTATTGATTCCTACATGGGTAGTAAAGTCTTCATAAGTTTGTATTTCAGAATACCTATGTTCTATACCCCATTCGGTCTTTGCCGCTGCATGTACCAAATAGCGCAAGACATGCATTTGTAATTCCTCAGCATGTCCCACATAGTTTTCGATTGCTTTTGCACGGCGGGCAAAATATAGTTTATTGATTATTGGCGTTAGGTTCATTGTCTTGATTGTTCTCGTTATTCTTCCGATGTCGTTTTTGGCTTTTTAGAAGCACTTGGACGTCGTCTTGGCTTTTTCTTCACAGGTTCGTCTGTCACAGTTACTGTCTCATCTGTGGTTGATTGAGATGTCTTAGACGTCTTTGCTGGCTTCTTAACCTCCTTTGCCGGCTTTGCTTCCTTTGAAGGTTTTGCTTCCTTTGAAGGTTCAGAGTTCTTTGTAGACTTAGGCTCCTTAGTAGGCTTTGCCTGCTTTACTGGCCCCTCGTTTACAACGCTTGACTCTTTTGCCTTCCTTTTTGGCTTTGGGGGAACTTCTTGCTTCACCTCTTGCTGAGAAAGTATCTGTGACGGTTGTTGTTGAGGAGATTGCTGCTGAGGTTGTGTCGGTTGCTGAGGTTGTGTCGGCTGCGACTCTTGCTGTCGGTTTTCTATCTTTCCATTGATACGCTGGTTGCGCTTGTCGACTAATCCATTCACGAACTTCACATCGCTCTGCACTTTCCTGTATGCTTGTTGTGCTGCCTTCTGATGACTCTCTTTCTTAGAATAGCCTACACCCTTTCCGCATACCACATCCTCGATTCTTACCTCTGCAAAGAATTTTGGAGCATTCCCCGATTCCATCTTTTCGTCAGTCACCACGAAGTCGAACTTGAACTGATCGTGCTGACACCATTCGATGATTTTGCTCTTGTAGTTCTCCTCTTTGGTTGACATTCTGTCTATATCGATAAAGTTATGAAGTATGCGTTCTTTCATAAAATACATGCAATACTCATACCCTCTATCCAAATAGATAGCCCCGACAAAAGCTTCTAACGCATTGCCATTCATATAATTGTTATGGGCTGCGACCATACGTTCAGAGTGAATGACAAGTTTGTCGAGTCCGATTTTCACCGCCAATTCATTGAGGGTCTCGCGCTTCACAATCTTACTGCGCAGGGTGGTGAGGAATCCCTCTTGTTCTCTCCTGTAGCGGTCATAGACGATGTCTGCTACGACAGCTCCAAGAATCGCATCACCCAGAAACTCGAGACGCTCATTGTTGACGTGCTTCATCTTCCGATTGGTCGAGGTGGTCGATCGATGCATCAAAGCCACTCGATAGAGTGAAAGGTCATGAGGATAGAACCCCATGATGTTATACAATCGTAAGTAAGGCTCCTTATCCTTACGGAGCAAGAGCCTTACATAGTCAATTGTATTCTCGAGGTTGAGATTCACAATTAGTTATACTTTTTGAACACTACACAAGCATTGTGACCACCAAAACCGAACGTGTTGCTAATACCAACATTGACCGTACGCTTCTGAGCCTTGTTGAATGTGAAGTTCAGGTTATAATCAATTTCCTCGTCATTGTCGCCTTCAGTGTGATTGATGGTTGGAGGAACAATGTCGTTCTGAATAGCGAGGATGGTTGCCATAGCTTCAAGACCGCCAGCAGCACCCAGCAGGTGACCAGTCATAGACTTGGTTGAGCTGATGTTGAGCTTATAAGCTGCCTCACCAAACACTTCCTTGATCGCTTTAGCCTCAGAGATGTCGCCTACGTGAGTAGATGTTCCGTGTACATTGATGTAATCTACGTCTTCAGGCTTCAGGTTTGCATCTTTCAGCGCACGTTCCATCACGAGTTTAGCACCAAATCCTTCTGGATGTGAAGCTGTGATATGATGTGCGTCAGCTGACATACCTGCACCAACCATCTCAGCATAGATCTTTGCACCACGAGCTTTTGCGTGCTCCAATTCTTCGAGTACGATGATTGCAGATCCTTCACCTGTTACGAAACCATCGCGGCTTGCGCTGAATGGACGGCTTGCTCCCTGAGGGTCATCGTTACGTGTTGAGAGGGCGTGAAGTGCATTGAATCCTCCGATACCAGAAGCTGTGATAGCAGCCTCAGCACCACCAGAGAGAATCATGTTTGCCTTGCCCAGACGTAAGAGGTTGAATGCATCAGCCAAAGCGTTTGAAGAAGAAGCGCATGCAGAAGCTGTTGCATAGTTTGGTCCGTGGAAACCATACTGGATTGATACCAATCCAGCTGCCATATCGGCAATCATCTTAGGGATGAAGAAAGGATTGTACTTTGGACCCTGAGTAGGACCGTTGATAGCATAGTTTGAAACCTCTTCTTCGAAAGAACGGATTCCACCGATACCAACACCAAGTATCACACCTATTTCGTTTTTGTCTTCGTTCTCAAGATCAATACCGGCATCCTCAACTGCCTGCTTTGCTGCTGCAAGTGCAAACATAGAATAACGGTCCATCTTACGAGCTTCCTTGCGATCGATGCCATAAGCAGCAGGATCAAAGTTCTTCACTTCACAAGCAAATTGTGTTTTAAACTGTGTAGCATCGAACTGAGTAATCGGTCCACATCCGCTGACACCATTCTTCAAGTTTTCCCAAGTTTCAGCAGCTGTATTTCCAAGTGGAGAAACAGCACCGATTCCTGTTACGACAACTCTTTTCAATTCCATATTATTAAAAATTAAAACCATTTACTTACTCCACACCTTATTATATATATAAAGCAATGGAGGTCCGTAAATGGTTATTGTTGCTCAAAAAAATTATTTTGCGTTTTCTTCGATGTACTTGATAGCATCACCTACTGTTGAAATCTTCTCTGCCTGGTCATCTGGAATGCTGATACCGAAAGCCTTCTCAAATTCCATGATAAGTTCTACTGTGTCGAGAGAGTCAGCACCGAGGTCGTTAGTGAAACTTGCTTCTGGCTTTACTTCTGCTTCGTCTACGCCAAGCTTATCAACGATGATAGCTTTTACTCTTGATTCAATTTCAGACATAATCTTAAATGTTTAAAAAGTTAATTAATATTTTGTTTAGCGATTTTCTAAATCTGGTGCAAAGTTACGAAATAATTCAGAAAGCTTACACTCTTTCAGTGATTATTTTACCATTTTCCGCACACGCTTATCGATTCATGTGCAAAATCCATTCATAAAATTTGCACTTTGCTTACTCCGATATGCAGTTTTATGCCTCATTCTTGTTCGTGCGCTTTCTCTCGAGGTGGTCAAGAATAATCTTGCGGATGCGCATACTCTTGGGGGTCACCTCAACGTATTCGTCCTCCTTAATATATTCAAGGGCTTCTTCGAGCGAGAGTTGAATAGGCGGAATAATACGTGCCTTCTCGTCTGTGCCTGATGCGCGTACATTGGTGAGTTGCTTGGCTTTCGTCACATTCACCACGAGGTCGTTCTCGTGTACATGTTCGCCTACTACCTGACCTGCATAAACGGTATCTTGTGGGAAGATAAAGAACTTACCTCGGTCCTGCAGATGATCGATAGCGTATGCGAATGCAGTTCCACTTTCGAGCGCAATCATACTGCCGTTTACCCTGCGGACCATTTCGCCCTTGAAGGGTTGATACTCCTTGAATCGATGAGCCATGATGGCTTCTCCTTGACTGGCAGTCAGCACATTCGTGCGCAATCCGATGATTCCACGAGACGGTATTTCGAACTCTATGTTCACACGATCGTCCTGAGCTTCCATCGACAGCATATCGCCCTTACGACGGGTGACCATATCTATCATCTTACTGGAGAACTCCTGTGGAACATTGATGGTCAGCTCTTCAACTGGCTCACATTTCACTCCGTTGATTTCTTTATAGATGACTTGTGGCTGCCCTACTTGCAGTTCATAGCCTTCACGACGCATCGTCTCAATCAGCACAGAGAGATGCAGCACACCACGTCCGCTTACAATCCACTGATCGGTAGTCCCTTCTTTCTGTTCTACTCGCAGAGCCAGATTCTTCTCCAACTCGCGTTGCAGACGGTCGTGTATATGACGGCTGGTGCAGAACTTGCCTTCCTTGCCAAACAATGGTGAGTTGTTGATAGTGAACAGCATACTCATTGTTGGTTCATCGATCGAGATGGTAGGAAGTGCTTCTGGTGTCTCAAAGTCGCAGATGGTATCTCCAATTTCGAAGTTCGACAATCCAATCACAGCACAGATGTCACCACTCTCGACAGCATCTGTAGCTCTGTGGCCCATTCCTTCAAATGTATGGAGTTCCTTGATTTTGGTCTTCTCCATCGAGCCATCACGATGACAGATTGTGATGTTCTGACCAGAACGCAAGGTACCACGATGAACACGACCTACAGCAATACGGCCTGTATATGTAGAATAGTCGAGCGATGTAATCAGCATCTGAGGGGTACCCTCAAGACGTTCAGGACCAGGAATCGTATTCAGGATGGTGTCCATCAGGTATGTGATATCGTTCGTAGGAGTCTTCCAGTCTTCGCCCATCCAACCCAACTTAGCAGAACCATAAACGACAGGGAAGTCCAATTGGTCTTCTGTGGCATTGAGTGAACACATCAGGTCGAATACCATCTCATACACCTCCTCTGGACGACAGTTTGGCTTGTCAACTTTATTCACGACCACAACAGGCTTGAGGCCAATCTCCAAAGCTTTCTGCAACACGAATCGTGTCTGAGGCATCGGACCTTCGAAAGCGTCAACTAGCAAAATACAGCCGTCAGCCATATTCAGCACACGCTCCACCTCACCTCCGAAGTCGCTGTGTCCTGGAGTGTCAATCACATTTATCTTTGTGTTCTTGTAAACAATCGATACATTCTTCGACAGAATGGTGATACCGCGTTCACGTTCCAGTTCGTTATTGTCCAAAATCAGTTCACCTGTCTGCTGATTCTCTCTGAACAAGTTTCCTGCCAACAACATTTTGTCGACAAGCGTTGTCTTTCCGTGGTCAACGTGCGCGATAATCGCAATATTTCTAATGTCTTGCATATCCTATTTATTACTTTTTACCTTTCAATCCAAGCGAGCCTCTTTCGGGTGCCCAAAAGAAACAATGATTGTAACTATGTTCCCGAAATCGGGCACAAAGTTACGAAATAAATCATAAACCATCACCCATAAAACACATTATTTATATAATATGCGCACACACCTAATTCTTCGTGTGCAAAACAGAGGTAACGCTTTGCAAAATTAATTCCCCTTAAGGGAAAATTTATTTTCCCCTAGGGGCTGCAAAATTTTATATAGGCAAGGCATTTGTGCTGACTCCTATATCATTGCCATCATAATAGCCAAAGTAGAACAAAAAACGACAGAAATCCGAGGAATATTTGTCTACCTCAAAAGAAATAATTACCTTTGCCGATGGAAAAAGTAAAAGAATCAAAACAATCCAGCTAATTCGTTGAGAGTTTAGGAAATGGAAAACGTGATTACTAGCGTGCAGAACCCACGCATCAAACAGCTGCTAACCTTGCAGCAGAAGTCGTCCGAACGCAGGAAGACGGGGTTGTTCGTTGTTGAAGGACAGCGAGAACTACAGCATTGCATCGAAGCAGGCTTACAGATAGACACCATCTTCTGCTGCGAAGAAATGGCCCCCAATCTATCAACTATCAACTGTCAACTATCAACTATCTACGTTTCCCCCTACGTTTACGAGAAGATAGCCTATCGGGGAAGTACGGAAGGCATCATAGCTGTAGTAAAGACTCCCCAAAGGTCACTTGGAGACTTATCGACAGCAAAGAAACCCGGATTGTATATCGTATTAGAAAGTGTAGAGAAGCCTGGCAATCTGGGAGCTGTTCTGCGCAGTGCAGACGCAGCTGGAGTGGCTGCAGTCATCGTGTGCGACCCACTGACAGACCTCTACAACCCCAACCTCATCCGCAGTTCCATAGGAGCTATCTTCACAGTGCCCACAGTAGCTTGCACCAGTGAGGAATGCATCAGTTGGTTGAAGCAACACCAAATTCAGATACTCACAGCACAGCTTCAAGACTCTCGTGTCTACTACGATGCCGATATGTGTCGCCCTACAGCTATCGTGATGGGAACAGAGTCCACAGGTCTCTCGCCCATCTGGCGCGAAGCTGCAGATGCCCACATCCGCATCCCGATGTTGGGTCGACTCGATTCCCTCAATGTGTCTGTCAGCGCTGCTATCCTGATGTATGAAGCCGTTCGGCAACAGATGACTAATAACTAATCACAATCATATCACAGCCATGAAGAAGACGATTATCGCAATCCTTATTCTCATACTGCTCCCAACGATTATCAAGGCGCAGTACAAGCAAGAAAACGACATCTCCTACTCCGAATCGACAGATGCTTACGCTAAAGAGCGTTGCAAACTCGATGTCTATTACCCCACCAATCGAAAAGATGTACCCGTAGTCGTGTGGTTTCATGGTGGAGGCATCGAAGGGGGCAACAAGCACATCGATCAAGAACTGAAAAATAGTGGGTTAGTGGTAGTAGCACCGAACTACCGATTGCTACCCAAAGCCAAAATCGACGATATCCTCGACGATGCAGCAGCTGCAGTAGCTTGGACTTACAAGAATATCGCCAAATACGGAGGAAGTCGTCAAAAGATTTTCGTTGCAGGACACTCCGCAGGCGGTTACCTCTTGGATTTAATCGGGTTAGACAAGAAATGGTTGGCGAAATATGGAGTAGATGCCGATTCTTTGGCAGCCTTAGTACCATTTAGCGGACAATGCATCACACACTACAACCTCCGCAAACAACAGGGTATCGGTCCCTTACAGGCTACTATCGACCAATACGCCCCACTCACTCATATTCGTCCGGATGCTCCACCAATGGTCATCATTTCTGGCGATAGAGAACTGGAACTGTATGGTCGCTACGAGGAGCAAGCCTACTTCTGGCGCATGCTGAAACTCGTAGGACACAAAGACGTGACGCTCTACGAGATGCAAGGCTACGACCACGGGAGCATGCCTCAGCCTGCATACAAAATTCTGAAAGACCACATCCGTCGCTTGACTGCTACCAAGACCTCTGCCTTACCTCAACCAACAATAAAAACACCGCAGCAAGCTGAATACCGTTTCAATTGGCAATCAGATTTTCTGCGGCGTAATGCCAAAATCGATGAGTCGAACCCTACCATTCTCCACTTAGGAACCGATAATGGCTACTACGACCTCACAGCCGCTACAGGAACACTCATCAAAGAGTTGCGTGACTTCTCAGTTTCCGTATGGTTCAAAGTCAGTTCGGAGAACCAGCTCGATGGCTACGGACATTTCCTTTTTGCCTTCTCCACACTGGCAGAGAATAGTGCCCACGAAGGTCCTTATATGGCTATGCGTCTGAATGAGCAACGCTTCGAAACCTCAACAGGAGGCTACGAGCACGAGCAAATCATTATGCAGGGAGGAAAGCCCAAACGCGATGCATGGATACACGTTCTCTATCGGCAACAGGGCCACAAGGGCGAACTCTTCCTCGATGGAAAACTCATTGGGCGTAACGACCAAATGCCTATCCTCGCAGAAATCTTCAAAGAGGCTCCTGCAAACTGTTGGATCGGACGAGCCCCATTCAGAGGCGACAAATTCCTGACACAGACAGACGTAGCAGACTTACGCATCTACAACTATGCCGTCAGCAATCAGGAACTGAAGCAACTGAAGCAAGGCTTTGACAAAAAGAAATAATGAAGGAATACTAAACAGAAGGAGGGTCGCATCGACCCTCCTTTAAGTTTGCCGTATTAGAGTTTCATCACACGCTTCATCTCAAGATTCGTGTAAGCCTTGCTCATGATACGACGAATAGCGTCGCTCATGTAGCCCTGCAGATCGAATTCACTCATCAGTTTGCAGGAGCCCACTTACAGCGGACAGGTGAGATGATTGCACCTTCTTTCTTCAGTTCTGCAAAAACCTTGTCTATTTCCTTACGGTCAGCACCCAAAGCCTTTGTCACGTCACCTGCAGAAACAGGCTTGCCTGCTTCACGCATACATTGTAATACTTGTTCTTTCATGGTTATTTCTTTGGTTTGATAGTGATTTCTCTGTCGAACGATGCGGGTTTCACCCTATATTCGTCGAGCACATAGATGCAGGTACACCCTACACCAGTTGTTGCGTAGTCGAGATTGAAGGTGTAGCGGTCAGCCTGTGGCTGCAACTGATAGGTAAACTGGCTCTTTGTCAGATTGTCAGTCGTGAACTGATAGGCATTGAAGTTGAATGGCTCGTTCATCGATATCTGCACACCCTTGCCACTCTTGTCTGTCAGCTGAACGTATCTGTTATCTGTACGCAGGGCATGATCCTGTGGCATGAGGTATGGTTCGTACATGTCCTTCACCGTCTTCGTCCAGATGCCCACCTGATAGCCTGTCTTGCGGTCGGGGTAGTTCTCCTCTGGTCCGCGACCATACCAAGTGATGTTGTCGAATTCGTTTGCCACAGAGGTCGTGAAGCCAATACGTGGCAGCATCTCTGGCAATTTGCCTTGTGGACTCAGATGATTGTGAATCTTGACGGTTCCGTCATCGTAGAATGTATAGGTATAGTCGAGCACGAATCCTGCCAACTGCACTCCTGATATATACAGGTCGAGAGCACCGTATGAGGAAGCACCTACCTGCACAAGCTGACTGAGTGAGACAGTTGTTTCGTGCTGGTTATGAGTCAGTTTGATTCCTGCCGGACGGATGCGCAGCTGCTGCACACCCTTCGAATACCACAGTGTAGCGACCTGGTTGCCATAACCGTCAGCATATCCTCCGTTCACACGGAAGGCATCCCATGAGTCAAACTCATTGGCAATAGGTGCACGCCACAGGTTGAACTCGATTGGTGCTTTGAGCACAGCCTTGCCTCCTACCTCGATCTGCTCCAAGTTACCTGTCTCCTTATTGATAACATAGCAGAAATCCGGTCCGCTTATCTTGATTTGCTTGTCGTCCTCTTGCGTGTTGAGATTCTTCGCTGTCAGTTGAGGAGTAGGAGCAGGAAGGTTCCACGATGACAGTTCCAGCTGATCCCATGCAACCTCATGACCAGCCTTTGCCCACACTTCGTTGCGCTTCAGCGTAGAGGTAATCAGCACTCTGTATTCCTTTCCTGCTACGATGGTAGGCTTGTGGTAAGGTATTTTCACTACTTGCGACTGCTGTGGACCTGTTGTGAACTGAATGTCGCCCTCTTCCAGCACCTCGTTGTCGGCCATCAATGCCCAATGTGAGGCATACTGCGAGAGGTCGGTGAAGAACAGGCGGTTGGTCACTTCTGCCTCGCCCGTCTCAGCATTGAGCAGACGGATGCTAACAGGTTGTGTAGTCCATTTCATCTGTTTCATCTCAGGTTGAACGGTACGGTCGGGCCATATACAGCCGTATGTACGCATGTTGCCACCAATCGTATAGAAAGTACCTGTGTCGCCGTTACCTTCGAACTTGAGGTAGAGCACAGCATCCTCAGGTCGTCCCTCACCGTCAGCCAGACATTTGTTGTAGATAGCCACATTGTCCATCTCGGCATCAGCCGTATAGGTGGTCATTGGGTCTATGGCGTGGTTGCCTGCAATTCGACCAATGTTGATTGGGTATGGGAAGTTGCTCAGCATGCCGCGTTCGCCACCGCCGCCTCCACCACGACGGTTCCCTGGTGCAGGTGCTGCTCCAGTTGCCTCTGAACCTTTCTGTTGTCCGTCGATGAAGAGTTTCATCTCCTTACCGTCCCATGATGCAGTCACATGGTGCCAGTTTCCAATCCAATTCTCTGGCAGGTCAACCTCGAGTGTATGTTTCACGCCCGAATGCAGATAGAACTGCAGTTTGTTCTGTCCCCTCTGAACCACTCCGAACTGCGTATTGCCCTTCGTGATATAAGGTGCACCCTCGTAAGTACCGCAAAGCTTACCTGGCTTCACGTCGAAGCTGATGGTCAGTTCCTTGCTCGAGAGTTCCACATTGTTGCTGCGATATACCTCCACCCACTCATCGTGGCCGCTGAGGTGCAACACACCTTTCTCCACCTTCGCATGACCCATGAGGTGAGCAGGCGTATTGAAAGGTGAGCTGTCAGTCAATGGACGGATATGCTCCGTGAGACCTGGGTTGACAAAGTCCCAGATGGCACCACCCATCAGTCGAGGGTGACGACGGATCACTGCCCAGTATTCGTCCATTCCACCTCCGGCATTTCCTGCTACCGACAGATATTCGTCCATAAACGACGGACGTGGATCCTCCGATTCAGGCACCATCGCCGTGTTCATCTCCAACTCGTATGGCGAAGGATAGCGTGGACCAATGATTTCCTCACCAGGATGAGCGTATGCATTGCCACCATACATGAAGTAACGTGTGGGGTCAAGACGCTTTCCCTCCTTGATGACTTCCGTAATCAACGGACCTTCACCGCTCTCGTTACCTGCACTCCAGAACAGCACACAGGGGTGGTTGCGGTCGCGCAACACCAGCTTCTGCACACGTTCCAGATACATCTCACGGAACTTCTGGTCGTTCGATATGTATTCCGTAGCGTGAGCCTCGGTACCTGCCTCGTCGATGATATACAAGCCATACTCGTCAGCCAGTTCCAGATATTTGTTCACAGGTGGATAGTGCGAAGTACGCACAGCGTTGAAGTTATGCTGTTTCAGAATCTCCATATCCTTGCGGACGGTCTCTTCGTTGATAGCGTGACCTGTCTCGGGGTGCTGCATGTGTGAGTTGACGGCATTCACCTTGATAGGCTTGCCGTTCAGATAGAACACCTGATGACGAATCTCCGTCTCCTTGAATCCCATCTTGCTCACGATTTCCTGCATCACCTTGCCAGCCTCGTTCAGCAGCTCCAGCTTCAGGTTGTAGAGCACGGGAGTCTCTGAGGTCCACTTGTCAGGGTTCGACACCTGCGACGACAGCTCTACCGACTTCTTGCCCTTGCCGCTCATCGTGAAGCGGTCGGTTGTCAGCACCTTCACCTGCTTGCCAGCCTTGTCGGTCAGCGTAGCACGCACAGCATACGTACCGCCCACATCCTCATACTTCTTCACATCCACAGCCACCTTCAGCGTAGCATCTCGGTATTGGTCGTCAAGGTCGGTAGTGACGTACCAGTCAAACAGTCGGGTCTTGGGAGTGGCATAGAGCGTCACATCATCGAAGATACCAGCCAGTCGCCAGTAGTCCTGTCCTTCCAGATAGTAGCCGTCACTATATTTCAGCACACAGACAGCCAACACGTTCTTGCCCGAATGCACATAAGGGGTCACATCATATTCGGCAGGCTCCTGACCACCCTCGTTATAACCCACCTGCTGACCGTTCATCCATACGAACGAAGCACTCTGAGTCTTCTCCAAACGCAGGAACACCTGCTGACCCTTCCAAGCCGAAGGCAAGGTGAACGTCTTGCGATACGCCCCCGTTGGGTTATAGTCTTTAGGCACATAAGGCGGATTAGCTCTGAACGGAGCAGGCACATTGCGGAACTGCGCATCGCCATAGCCCACCATCTCCCAGTTGATAGGCACATTGATGGTGTTCCACTTGCTGTCCTTGAAGTTTGTCTGGAAGAACTGCTGCGGCACCTCCTCAGGCGTGTTAGCAAAATAGAACCTCCACGGCCCGTTGAGCGACAAATGATCCTTAGCCAGATAGTAAGCATGGCCCTCTTCCTGACCTTCCTCAAAAACGGCTGTATTCTCAATGTAATCATACAAATGCTCCAGATACTGAGCATTCATCTGTAGTGAATAGGTTGTAAAAAGGAGCGAGGCTCCAATCATCAGAATTTTCTTCATGAATTTTAAGTTTAAACTGTTTACGCTGCAAAGATACGAAAAAAAGTTGAAAGTCCTAGTTTTATTTACTATTTAACCATTTACTATTTACGATTTATTTATAAAATTTGATATTTCTGCTATTTTCTCCCCCTTAAAGGGGCTAGGGGTCTGTTCTTCGTTTTTCGTTATCGTTATCGGTTAAAGAAATGGTGATTACTGCGATATTTTATTTTTGACAATACAAAATGACAAAATGGCCAAACAAAAGGGCTGCACATCGTGCAACCCTATCCTAGAGGTCAGCCACGAGCGGAGAGATTAGCAGCATGCCTGCAGTGCAGATGAGCCTAGCAAAGCTCCCAATACGGTGATGATGAATCGGATGATCTCGACCACCGCTTTCTTCTTGTTCTCGTTCATACATTCTTACTTATTTACGATTTGACGATTGACTATTTACGATTGATTTTAATTGATTTATTTACAAATTTCTTAGCCCTGTAAGGGCGAAATATTGTAGGATAGGGCGGAAGCCCTATTTCGGTTTAATCACCCCACCCATCGCCCTGTAGGGGCGAAATATTATGTCGCACTTACAGCGCTTTGGGGTGGTGGGGGTGTCGTTCCGATAGGGTTGACACCCTATCCTTTGTTATGTCACCCCTACGGGGTTTCTAGGTTCCCTCGTCCTCCCCCCTAAAGGGGGAGTTAGAGGGGGTCTTTAGTTTCCTCCATCAAACGGTTCGTCACCACCCTGGCTGGTGTTGCCGCCCTGAGTGCCGCCTTGGTTCTGAGAGCCGCCGTTACCCGTAGATCCGTTGTTTCCTGAATCCGTAGATCCGCTATCGTCCTCACCGTCCTCCACGTCGTCGGTGTCGGCAGAGGTGACACGCTTGACGATGTTGCCGTCCTTGTCGTAGCAGGTGATGGCGATCTTGGTTGA
>CACZXN010000033.1 GCA_902785075.1 uncultured Bacteroidales bacterium
CGTATGGCCGTGTCCTTCGAGCACTTTGCCAATGTTGCCCATGTCTTTGACGTTATCTTTGCTTCATAGCCGTCAAGAAAGAGATTGAGCATCTGAGTCTGACGTTCGGTCATTGGTACTGCCGATGCCTTCTGCCAGAAGAAACTCTTATTCAGGATTGTGGTGACGATGGTGTCTGCCTCGTCAAGTGCATCAACCAATTTCTGCATGTACCACACCAACCACTCTGTTATATCACCATCGCCATGCTGCATCCGCTCCAAGATGTCGTAATAGTGGTTCTTATCCTTGTTAATCTGTGATGAGACATTATAGAAACGGAATTCACTCTTTTCGCCACGTGCCAGAAGCATGTCTGAAAGAATACGAGCTAAGCGTCCATTGCCATCCTCGAAAGGATGAATGCTCACAAACCAGAAATGAGCAACGGCAGAACGAATGACGCTGCTTACTGGCTCATCCTTGTCGAACCATGTGAGGAACTTTTGCATTTCTTCTTCGACACGGTCAGGCGATGGAGCGATATAGTGGATCTTCTCACGTCCGAACATTCCACTAACAATATGCTCCTCGTTTGTACGGTACTGTACTATTTCTATCTGGTTTCCTTCGCTATAACCCGAAGGAAAGAAAGCGGATTGCCAGGCGCACAACTTTTCTTTGCTAAGAGGCTGGTTATAATTTTGTACAGCTTCCAGCATAACACCTACAACAGAATCAATATAGTGTGAAGGAGCAGTATATTTCACGTTATCAATGCCCAGCCTTCTGGCAATGGAAGAACGTACCTGATCCATGTTCAGCCGTATGCCTTCAATCTCCGAAGAATACACCACGTCATAAGTCAGGTTCTCTGCCATCGCACGTAACTTGCTGTCAAAACCCAACGAACTCAACCTGCCGTATAGCAAGCCCTGCTTACGGAATACTTTTTCCTGAAGGAGTGAAATCTTAGAAGTGTCCCAACGGAAGTCCATCCAATTTTCTCTTTCGTGTATATACATAATGCATTCGTACTTTATGCGACAAAATTTCATATATAACGTCGCAAATTCTGCGGCAAAAATACCAAAATAATGCTGAACTACCAAATAAAAACGCAAAATATCGCATATTCTGCGACGTTTTTATCTCCAAAACGTCGAAAGCATACTTGAAGATACGAAAAAAGGGACTTGCCCAAGCGGACAAATCCCTTTACATTATATCAGAGTGATATTTACTCCTCAACAGCAGCCTGCGCGGCGGCGAGACGTGCGATTGGCACACGGAATGGAGAACATGATGCGTAGTTCATGCCTATCTTAGCGCAGAACTTAACAGATGATGGTTCACCTCCGTGCTCACCGCAGATACCTGTACGCAAACCTGGACGAACGGCACGACCCTTCTCAACTGCCATCTTAATCAGCTGACCAACACCGTTCTGGTCGAGAACCTGGAATGGGTCAACCTTCAAAATCTTCTTCTCAAGATATGCTGGCAAGAAGCTTGCGATGTCATCACGAGAGTAACCGAATGTCATCTGAGTAAGGTCGTTTGTTCCGAACGAGAAGTACTCTGCTTCTGTTGCGATGCGACCTGCTGTGAGGGCAGCACGTGGAATCTCAATCATAGTACCGATTTCGAACTTGATTTCTACTCCTTCTTCAGCAAATACTTCCTTGGCAACTTTCTCAATGATTTCCTTCTGCTGCTTGAACTCGTAGAGGATACCGATGAGTGGAACCATGATTTCTGGACGTGGGTCGAAACCTTCCTTCTTCAACTGACATGCTGCACCGAGGATGGCGCGAGTCTGCATAGCTGTGATTTCAGGGAAAGTGATACCAAGACGACAACCACGGTGACCAAGCATTGGGTTGTTCTCTGCGAGTGATGCTACACGCTTCTGGATTTCCTTTACATCAACACCCATTTCCTTTGCCATTGTTTCCTGACCAGCAAGATCGTGAGGTACGAACTCATGAAGAGGTGGGTCAAGCAGACGGATGTTCACTGGAAGTCCGTTCATGGCTTTGAGGATGCCGTAGAAGTCTGCCTTCTGGTATGGGAGTAACTTAGCGAGGGCTTTCTCACGACCTTCAACATTGTCAGCGAGAATCATCTCACGCATAGCTATAATCTTCTGATCCTCAAAGAACATGTGCTCTGTACGAGTCAGACCAATACCCTTAGCACCGAATGCGCGTGCTACCTCAGCATCGTGTGGAGTATCTGCATTGGTACGGATTTCCATCTTAGTGTACTTGTCACAGAGATCCATCAACTCCTTAAAGTCTCCAGAGAGTTCAGCTGCCTTCGTAGGAACTTCGCCAGCATAAACCTGACCTGTTGTACCATTGAGAGAGATGTAGTCACCTTCTTTATATACTACGCCGTCGATTTCAACCGTCTTTGCCTTATAATCAACATTAATTGCACCAGCACCTGATACGCAGCACTTACCCATACCACGTGCTACAACAGCAGCGTGAGAAGTCATACCACCACGGGCGGTAAGGATACCCTCTGCTGATGCCATACCTGCGAGGTCTTCTGGAGAAGTCTCGATACGTACCATGATGACCTTGTGACCATCTTCGTGCCAAGCCTGAGCATCGTCAGCATGGAACACAATCTGACCACACGCAGCACCTGGAGAAGCAGGAAGACCCTGAGTGATAACCTTTGCCTTCTGGAGTGCAATCTTGTCAAATACTGGGTGGAGCAATTCGTCGAGTTTCTGTGGCTCACAACGAAGCAAAGCAGTCTTCTCGTCAATCAGTCCTTCGTGGAGCAGGTCCATAGCAATCTTTACCATTGCTGTACCTGTACGCTTACCATTACGGGTCTGAAGGAACCAAAGCTTACCTTCTTGAACGGTGAACTCCATATCCTGCATGTCGTGGTAGTGGTTCTCAAGCTTGGTCTGCAGCTCATCAAGTTCCTTATAGAGTGCAGGCATAGCCTCTTCCATTGAAGGATACTTAGCAAGGCGCTCTTCTTCAGAGATACCTGCGCGCTCAGCCCAACGCTGTGAACCGATCTTTGTAATCTGCTGAGGAGTACGGATACCAGCAACAACGTCCTCTCCCTGAGCATTGATAAGATACTCACCATTGAAGAGGTTTTCACCATTACCTGCATCACGAGAGAAACATACACCTGTAGCAGATGTGTCGCCCATGTTACCGAATACCATAGCCATAACTGATACGGCAGTACCCCACTCGTCTGGAATACCTTCCATCTTACGATAGAGGATAGCACGTTCGTTCATCCAACTGCGGAATACAGCACAGATAGCACCCCAAAGCTGTTCCATAGGATCGTTAGGGAAGTCGCTACCAGTCTGCTGCTTGATAGCAGCCTTGAACAATTCAACAAGTTTCTTCAGAGACTCTACTGAGAGATCCTTATCGAGTTCAACACCCTGTTCTTCTTTCACTTTCTCGATGATTGCCTCAAATGGGTCGATATCTTCTTTGTTAACAGGCTTCATACCAAGCACAACGTCACCATACATTTGTACGAAACGGCGGTATGAGTCGTAAACGAAATGAGGATTCTTGGTCTTTGCAACCATGCCTTCTGCAACTGTGTCGTTCAAACCGAGGTTGAGGATGGTGTCCATCATACCAGGCATAGAAGCACGAGCACCTGAACGTACAGAAACGAGCAGAGGATTGGTAGCATCGCCAAACTTGCAATTCATCAGTTTTTCAATATGCTTAACAGCTGCTAATACATCATCCTGAAGCAAAGCAACGATTTTCTCCTGCCCTACTTCGTAATACTCATTACATGTATCAGTTGTAATGGTGAAGCCTGGAGGAACAGGAACTCCGATGAGGTTCATTTCCGCAAGGTTGGCACCTTTACCGCCAAGCAATTCTCTCATGTTGGCATTACCTTCGGCTTGTCCGTTACCGAAAGTATAGACTCTTTTTTGACTCATAATTAATTATTAATATTGTTTAAACGTTAATTAGTTACTTAATGTAAAGCGTGCAAAGTTAGTAAATTCTCACCAACTAAACAAATTTTAACCTATTTTTTTTGCATAAAACCTGTAAAATCACTAACTTTGCAGCTCGAAACACATAAACTAATATAGAATTGCGAAGATGTTTACTCATTATAAATATTATAAATATAGTATAATAATCTTTTTGTTGGTTATTTTTGGTTACACACATCTTTATGGTCAGACCAAAAACAACATCATGTCGATTGATGACCGAATCTTTCCCGTTTACCAAAAAGCAACTACTTTGATAAACGATACGATTGTCTTCCAATATGCAGATTCAATCGTAAGATTAGCAAAGCAATATAATGATCCTAAAGCAGAATCGCTTGCCCATACCTTAGCACTCAAATATTTCTTCAAAAAGAACAACGAGGAAGGAATGGCTAAAGCAGTAGAAGAATGTAAACGTGTGGCTCGTAAGAACGATTACCTTCAGTATTTCTATTATGCATATGTTGAACAAATTACGATGCTCATCAACATGAGAGAGTATGCAAAAGTGAAGATGGTGTTGAAGGATCTGCAAGAATGGGCACAGAAGGACGATTACCCATACGGATGGGCCTGCTGTTATACCCAACTCGGCCATTTGGCGCGTAACACCTATAATTATAAATTAGCTGTTGACTACTACCTCAAGGCAACTAAATATTACGAACTTGCGAATCAACCAACTGTATCTATATATATATACATATCAAACTGCTACAATAACATGAACGAAATCGAATACGCTGAGTTCTACCTTGAAAAAGCATATAATGCTGCATACGATGATATGACCCGTATGAATGTCTTGGTTGAAATGGCCAATTTTGCCAATAGACACAGACAGTTCGAGAAAATGGAGAATCTGTATATTCGTGTAGATTCCTTATCGAAAACATGTGGTGTACCTACTAACAATGCATATCTCTATCTCAAGTTGCATCATTATCTGCTAAAGAAAGAGTACAACAAGTATCTAATGGCATTGGATAGTATCAATAATGATAACGACAGAATCATTTATCGTCAGGTTTACGAATTAACATTAGGGAATTATAAGGAGGCATACATCCTAGCCGATTCCTTATTGAAAATGACGAGGAGATCTATCGGAACAGAAACCCAACTGGTACTGTCGGATCTCTCAAACAGGATGGAGACTGCTCTTCTTGAAACAGAGAACACGAAGCTGGAACTTGAAAATATTGAGCACGATGCTAAGACCAACCGCATGATGCTTGTGTTCCTGGCAATTATCACATTGATCATCATCATCATCTTTATTGCCTATTCCCGAATGAGAGGAAGGGTTATTGTCCGTCTGAAACGTGCATGGAAACATGCGATACAGCAAGAGCAGAAAGCAATCGTGGCCAACAATTTGAAAGATGACTTCATTCAGAACATGAGCCATGAAATACGTACTCCACTTAATGCTATTGTAGGATTCTCTCAAATGCTGAGTGACCCGCAAATGGACGGATTTATTTCACGTGAGGAAAAACAAGAATACGGAGCGCTCATCAAGGCAAACGCAAACATGATGACATCATTGATTGAAGATATTCTTTCACTTACAGAAATCGAGAATGGACACTACAAGTTGCATACGAACGAATATAACCTTAATACAATATGTAGCTTCTCGGTCGACACCGCTAGAATTCGTTGCCCGCAGGATGTCAAGATGTACTTTACAAGTGATGTGGATGACAACTATAAAGTGTTTACTGACACCCATCGTGTCCAGCAGGTGCTCATGAATTTGCTGACCAATTCGTGCAAACACACCAGTGTGGGAGAAATCCATTTGCATTGCTCGGTGAACGAGCCTAAAGAATTGATCACATTTACGGTAACAGATACAGGAAAAGGGGTCCCACCAGAGATGGCGGAAGAGATTTTCGAGCGGTTTAAGAAACTCGACAAGTTTGTACAGGGCACAGGACTTGGGCTTTCTATATGCCGCATCATAGCAGAATTGCTTGATGGCAAAATCTATTTGGATACGACCTATACGGCAGGAGGGGCGCGTTTCGTGTTTGAGATGAAACTCTACAAGACTCTCCCACACTCAAAAACCTTACCCGAAAAATAATATTTTTACGTAGAAACATGAGAATACAAACGATTATATTCCTTATATTTATAGCTCTGGGTATTCGCGCTCAGAATGAAGTGAAGCTGATTTTCACCGGTGAGGTGAATGTCGGCAACAACTATGCGATGCGTTATCAGCAACAAATCGATGCAGAAAAGCTCTTTGCCAACGTAACAGACAAATTAAAGTCGGGTCATGCCACATTCGGAACCCTCGGTACAGTATTGATTGACATAGATGGCACACCAAACAAAGCAAACATGATTGGCACTCGTAAGCTAATCCGTATGTCGTCCGACTATGCCTCTTCGCTCGCCCAATCAGGATATACAGCACTCAGTCTTGCTAACTCCCATGTTTCTGACTTTGGTGTAGAGGGTGTACAGACCACAATGAATGCCATGCAAGCCAATAACATTGAGATTGCGGGCTTAAAGTCTTTACAAGAGTATAAAGTTTTTGATCGCGATGGAATCAAATATGGATTCATTGCTTTCGGGTCTTCTGTCCATACCCTTTCGATGAACGATTCAACGACTATTCGCCAGTTGATTACAGGCTTGGACGACCAATGCGATATCGTGGTGGTTGCCTTTAGTTTCAATGAAACAGAAAGCAGCCTGCGCAGCGGACTTAACCCATCTACCAACCGCAACCTATTTATGAATAGTGCAATTGCATTTGCACATACATGTATTGACGCAGGAGCAGATGTGGTTTATGGAAATGGTCATAATCTACCTCAGCCATTGGAATTATACAAAGATAAATTGATTATCTACGGATTGGGCAATTTCTGTACACCATACGGAGCGAGCTACTTAGGCGAACTGGGAGCAGCTCCAATGATTGAAGCGAATGTGTTTACGGACGGAACTTTCAAGGACGGACACATCATTTCATATCGCCAGCAGAACGTTCAGGGTCCTATCTTGGATACTTCGAACGAAGCATTGAAAATCATCAAAGGACAAACCGCACGTTTCTTCCCTCATACTCCTCTTCAGATTGATGACAATGGTGAAATCATCTCAACGTCCGAATCGGCTTATGTCACAGCATTGAAGATTTTGGCAGAGGCTCAGGTTCACAAAGGTAAACGCTATCGTTACGGCACCATGGGACCAACTACCTTTGATTGCTCCGGATTTACAGGATTTGTTTTTGCGAAATTCGGATACAAACTCAACCGTTCTGCTGCTGGTCAATATCAGCAAGGAACTCCTGTCGAACGGAAAAACCTGCGTCCGGGCGATTTGGTATTCTTCACCCGCTCATCTGTTCATGGTGCGGGACATGTGGGAATCGTGTATAGTGTCGACAAAAAGAACAACAGTTTCAAGTTCATCCATGCCGCCGTTTCCAAAGGGATTACCATTGACGACTATGCAACTTCCGCTTATTATATCAAGCGCTATATAGGAGCCAAGCGAGTCATCGATGTTCTTCCTCACGAGACGAATAAGTGAACTCTAAAGATAAAAAACGCTCCCTTATTCTTCGATAAAGTACCTTTATTTGTAAAAAAAGGAAATTTCCCTTTTCCTTTTTCCATTTTTCTTTGTACCTTTGCAACAAGAATGGACTTTTTTGGTTAAAGCTGACTAAACCAATTACATCAATTGTAAATCATATAAAGAAAATATCTATCAAATCAAATGAAAAAAATTATGAGTTTGGCAGCATTGACACTATTGTCATGCTTCCAAGTGGCAAATGCACAAAGTAACGCAGCAGCTCTCTTAGTCAACGAAATCATGTCACGCAACATCGACATGATGCTCGACCCTTCTTACAATTATGGTGGATGGATTGAACTCTACAACCCAACTAACTCAGCCATCAGCTTGAACGGAATGTACATCAGTTACGACAAAAACGACCTGAAAAAAGTAGCCATTCCATCAGGAAACGGCTCAGTTCCTGCAAAAGGATTCAAGACCCTGTGGTTCGACCACTACGAACAAGCTAATAATGGAGGTTGGGGTGGAAACACCGGTAGTACTTTGGGCAGCAATCAAATTGACTTCAAAATCTATCCTGAGGGCGACACCCTCTATATTTCCGATAAGAACGGTAATTTGCTTATCACCCAGATTTGTCCAAAAGCCATTGCTCGCACCAGCTTTGCACGTAAGACCGATGGAGGAGACGAATGGGGATATACCTACACACCAACTCAAGGTAAGACAAACGTAGGGAGCATCTTTGCAGATGAGCAAATTGATATGCCTCGTGTTGACCGTAAAGGAACTGTATATAGCAATCCTTTCGACATTCATGTTGACATCCCTGAAGGTGCTACACTCCGATACACTACTGACGGTTCTACACCTGACCTCGACAACGGATCAACCAGCGAAGATGGTGTGTTCAACATAGGTGACCAACAGAACTACGTCTATCGTTTCCGCCTCTATAAGGACGGCTATCTCCCAAGTGAAGTAGCTACACACACTTATATTTATAATACCAGCAACTACTATCTTCCTATCGTATCTGTGACTACAAATCCTAAGAATCTCTACGACGACATGATGGGTTGTTATGTTGATGGTAAGAACGGTACAAGTGATTCTGGCGGCTATAAGTTTGTTCATGGCTCAAATGGAACAAGTAATAAGAATCGCTCGTGGGATCGTCCTGTTAACTTCGAGTATATCGTTCCTGACTCAGCAAGTGAATATTGTGTCGTACTCAACCAAGAAGTCGATTTCGAAGTGAGTGGCGGTTGGAGCCGACACTTCCCACCAGCTCCTTCTTTCAAACTCATTGCCGATAAGATATATGGTGAAGACAATTTTTTGCCCTATCCCATCTTCTCACAGAAACCATACATCAAGAACAAGGCTGTTCTCGTCCGCAATGGTGGTAACGACTGCGATTGTCGCATGGTCGATGCTGCAATTGACGAAATCATCCTCAGTTCAGGATTTTATCTCGACTGTCAGGCATATCAGCCCGCTCACGTATTCATCAACGGTAAGTATCAGTTCATGTTCAACGTTCGTGAGCTTAACAACAAGAACTTTGGCTATAGCAACTACGGCATAGATAAAGACGAGATGGACCAGTTTGAATATGGAGGTGGAGGCTATACACAGAAAGCAGGAGATGACGCAGCTTTTGTAAAATGGACTACCCTCTGTAACGACCTCTCATCTAAGCCTACAGATGCAGATATCTGGCGTCAGATATGCGAACTCTGCGATATCGACGAGATATGCAATTATTTCGCAACTGAGCTGTATGTAGGCTCTGAGGACTGGATTACTAATAACAACAATACAAAGGGATTCCGCGATCGCAATGACGGCAAGTTCCACTTTGTGTTCTTCGATGTCGACGAAGCCTTTAACCGTACCGATCTTTTCAGCAAATTCAACGCCAACAAAGCTAACCAAGGCGGTGGCGGCGGCTGGGGAGGCTGGGGCGGCTGGGGAGGCGGCGGCGGCTGGTTCGACAACAAGTCCCTCACCGACCACCGACCTTCTCTCCAACTTGCTAACACACCAAGGATTCCGCAAGCAGTTCATCGACACCTACTGCATCATTCACGGAAGCGTGTTCGACTCAACCCGCTCATCGGATATTATCAACAGCATGGCTGCATATAGCGAGGCAGCATTGGCGCTTGACGGCAAAAACCCATGGACATCTCAAGGCAAACATAACCTTGCAGGCAACGACATCGCGGGCCGTGCACTGCTCACGAAAATTACAGACAAGAACAAACGTGCAGAACGAATCCGCCTCATGAAGAACTTCTTCAGTCTGCCTGACGGATATGATGTCACCATCAAGAGCAACCTCGACAAGGCTGTCCTAATGCTCAACAACGTGAAGATACCTACTGGAAAACTCGAAGGTACCGTATTCGCACCAGCAGTCATCACTACCAGCGCACCTGCGGGTTATGCATTCAAGGGATGGAAAGTAGAGGGAGAGTCTGCTACCACCACCACCCAAGTCATCAAGGACAACGATACTTGGCAGTATTACGACAAGGGATCGCTCGATGGAAAGACCTGGCAGTCGCCTTCTTATAGCACTACCGGCTGGGGATCAGGAGCAGCACCACTTGGCTATAACAACCAAAATAGTGTCACCACTACCCTTGACTGGGGTACTGACTCCAACAACAAGCGACCAACCTACTATCTTCGTCGTCAATTCAACCTCTCTGCGACTCCTTCCGATAAGCAGACCTATAGTCTCACATATACTGTCGACGATGGTTGCATCATTTACGTTAATGGTACTGAGGTACATCGCAACTTCATGCCTGAGGGTAATGTCACCTATAGTCAGTTCTCTACCAACTCTGAAGGTCAGCAAGTAACTGGCACAACCACCATAGACCCTACCCTGCTCCACAAAGGCATTAACGTTATAGCTGTCGAGGTACACAACAACAACGCATCATCAACCGACATCTACTGGTCTGCCAACCTTACATGCTCAGAATCTGCAAACGGAACAGGTCTCGTAAATTCCGACAGTCCTGAACTCAATCTTGAGAGCGTTGCCTCAACCTCTGGTCACACCAACATCATTGCCTATTATGAGTCAATTGCCGATGATGACATTATTGCCAATCGCGAAGAAGTTGCTTATGCACCTATCCGCATCAACGAAGTCAGCGCAGGCAACACCATTTACATCAACGAGCAGTATAAGAAGAACGACTGGATAGAACTCTACAACTCGACTGACGCTACCATTAATGTAGCAGGTCTCTACGTGAGCGATAATCCCGAAAAACCTCATAAGTATCAGATACCTGCAGGTAATCCGGGAGTTCAGACCATCATCAAGCCAGGCGGCAAACTCATCATCTGGGCCGACAAACTTGAGTCTGAGAACCTTGTGTTCACCTATACTCCGCTCAATGTCGTACGCGAAGGCATCTACTTCTCAAACATTCATTCTGGCTTCAAGCTCAGCAATGATGAAGATAAAGAACAGGAAGTCATCATCACTTCATCTGAAGAGTTCATTGCAAACAACCAGGCATATTTCGACCAGCATCCTGCCCTCAAGTACTTTGCCGACCATATCGTCTATAAGGCACACAAGTGCGACCAGACCGTTGGACGCTTCCCTGATGGAGGTAACAGCCTTTATGTCATGAACCGTCCGACCATTGGGCAGAACAACCTGCTCCACACCTATGACGAATTCATCGGAATGGACGACGGAGTGATTGTTGACAACCCAGAACTGGCCATCAACACACCTGTTGCTGAGAGCAAGGATATCACAGTTAAATTTGTTGAAGGCAACCTCGTCCTTCAGGCAGCTACCGAGGGAACTGCACAGCTCTACATCTATAGTTCTACAGGACAGTTGCTCAAGAGCCAGACGGTTAACTTTACGACAGGTACCACTACAGTTGACTTGAACAATCTGCCTACGGGCATCTATATGGCAACTGTAAAGGAATCCAACACCAAGGCAGCCGGCTGCAAGTTCATGGTAAAATAACATCATTAATCATATATCGTAAGGACGTAGCCATTTTAGCTGCGTCCTTTTGTAGAAAATAGAAAAAATGACTACGTTTCAATTTGGCAACGACAAAGCGTCATCATTATTGAAGATAGGTTGGAGGTCGTCCCTCCTCATTGTCTTTATAAGTTTACTCACCCTGGCTACATCTTGCTCAAACGACGACATCCCCGTCCCTGAGCCGACGATAAGCGGTAGTATTGTAATGTATAACAATTTTAACGGAGCCATGCTTGACTTTACGGAGGCCGACATGAAGAATGCCGGATTTACTCTCGGCGACCTTATCAGCGTCACCATCGACGACAAAGAAATTGTCATGCCATACTACGACGGCTATTATGCTCCTAACGGAGAATACCTGCTCGTGGCCTACCCCACTTATCCCAGCATTTGCTTCACGACCAGCAACGTCGGACTGCCCCAAGAACTCTTAGGGCTTGAAGGTCATACCGTCACCATCAAGATGAAGGAAAAGGGCGGAAGCCTTATCGTGCAAGAAGCGTTGGGTATGAAATACACCAACGAACGTAGCGATTATCCCACACTCTCTGACGAGCAGTATGCCAATGCACGCGTTATAAAAGCTGGTAAGATTGCAAATAATAGACTTTACCGTTGTTCTTCTCCATTCAACAGCAAGATCAACCGCGCCTCCTACGTTTCTGAATATCTCGAACGAGAAGGAGTAAAGACCGTGCTCAACCTTGCCGACACGGAGGCTAAGATGCAAGCCTACGACCTGCCATCCTACAGCCATACACTTTGGGATGGAGGCCATGTAATACTGTGCCCGCTGACTGCCGACCCAACCTCGGACGACAACAACCAAAAACTGATAGAGGCGCTGAAGATACTCCCCTCCTACCCAGCACCTTACGTCGTGCATTGCACAGAAGGAAAGGATCGTACTGGATTTGTGTGTGCACTCCTTGAAGGACTATGCGGAGCAACCTATGAAGAAATGGTCGATGACTATCTGATAACCTACGACAATTATTATCAGGTAAGTCCTATTTATTTCCCTAGTATTTGCGAAATATTGGTGATGCTAAAACTCAACCCCTACCTGATGTATTATGCAGGTGTCAGCGACGAGTCACAGCTGCCAAATATTGACTATGCGGAAGCATTCTCCAACTTTCTGCTGTCTCACGGCATGAACCAACATCAACTTGAAGCATTGATTCAAGCTCTGACGGCTAAGTAGCATCAAGAAAGGGACTTGCAGTTCATCTTTTCTATATCACGACGCGACTTCGACTTGGTCACCAACCACACACCAGCAAAGACAAGAATCACAGCCAATGCATGCGATGGTTTCAGCACACCGATACCCATCAATAGCGACACGGCTACAGAAACAATAGGTTGCACATAATTATAGACGCTAACCACCGTAGGGCGAAGTGTGCGCTGACCAATCATCGTGAGGATATAGCATACGAAAGTGCCTATACACACCACATAAGCAACCTCCAACCACGTTCTTATGGGAATCTGTGTAGACACTACTTCAACGACATGAACGCCTGTAAAAGGCAACAGCATGAGCGATGCCCACATAAACATATACTTATTAATGGTAAACACATTATATCGTCGAATCAGCGGATTGAAGAGCGACAGATAGAGTGCAAACGAGAACTGCGCAAACAAACAAAGCAGGTCGCCTCGGATATCGCCCACCTCACTTGAAACGCTACCCACGGAGGTCAGTATCAGCATCAATGCCCCACTACAGCCCAGCAACACACCAATCGCTTTCTTGCCCGTAATCGGCTCCTTCAGTATCAACGCCGACAACAACATCGCAAAGATAGGCATTGAAGTAGTAACAATCGAGGCATTGATAGGCGAAGTGATGCTCAACCCAATCGTGTAGCAACATTGATTGCACACCAATCCAAACAACCCTGCTCCGATAAACAGCAACTTATCGCGTAATGGCACGTGTTCCTTTGGAGCGAAAAGCGAAGCTAACCAGAACAGTAAACAAGCCCCCACCACACGGAACGTCACCAATGTGATGCCATCAACACCATGGGTCATGGCATCTTTGCCGATAGGGGCCATCAGTCCCCACCCTGCACAGGCACCAAACATCGACAGATGCGCCACCAATGGCCTATCGTTCAATACACGCATATTTCCTCGTAACGTCAAATAATTCTTCATTTCAGCCCACAAAGTTACACCTTTTATTATTATCCACCAAGTAAAATCAAGAAAAACAACAAAACAAAGCACCAAGCGACTCCATCTTGAACTGCGCAATGCGCTCAAAGGCCTAGTAGGAAAATAGTGTGAAGAGTCACAGTCACAGTCACAGTTCAAAAAAATGGATACTCATCACATCGAAAAATCTTTCTCTTTCTTCTTGTAACTTATTGTTATATAATAAGTTATATATAATATATAATATATAATAAGGAAGAATGGGATACCTTAAAAAACAACTGAGACTCTGAGTTCATCTAAATGGCTGAAAATCAATGAATTACGATGTTTCTGATCCTCATTGACCATGATTCCAACACTCAACAAAGGGACAGAAAGTATCAAAATCCTGCTTTTTTGGCATCAAAAATCATGCAAAAACCCTCGATTTCGATGCTTTTACCTATACTTGGTGCTTAAATGAACGATGTAGAATTTCAACATCTTTACCGCAATTGAGAGGACTCATGTAGCAAAATGGCCAATTTGGTAGCAAAAAGTGGCGATAATAAACGTAAATTGTCTATTATTGTTGAGACTATTAGTCGAGTTTTCCGTCTCTACGACAACTATTATTCGTCCACGTATTCACAATAACCAGTCCTTAACTGCTAATAACCCACCATTATCAGTCGATAATGCCTAGTTCTTATGGTTAAAAGGGTCAGTTTAATCAACAGCCAATAGGCATTTATTTCCCTTTCAGTTCGAAATGTTGGTAGTCCTTGAGTGAGGTCCAGTCCCCACCCCACTCGAATCCGGCTTCAGTAAATAGACGGAAACAGAGGTCGTTGTGGTCGATTTTGTATGGAAAGTTCTTCGTACGATCGCAGTAGTCAGCAGCTGTGGTTGGCTGTATGATGCGTTTGCCATTATTGAGTACGCGACAATAAGGATTGTAGAGGGTGTTAATGTCAACAGCCAGTCCTCGAGCATGTTTCGACAGGTTGGAACTGCCAGAAATGGTGCGGTAGCAGAAGCAGGATGAATTGTTGTCGCGCATCTGGCGTTCATCATCGGCATCGTAGACATCGGGCAGCACCATCCGCTGTATCGGGTAATGATTGTCGTAGAGAGTACGCAGAATCTTTACCACTTGATCGGCAATTCGTTTATTGCAAATCATCTCGCCTATGTGTATCCTTTCGTCGTAGTCCCAATGCAGAGCACGCACATGACGTAGGTCATTGCGCCCGATATGTGGGTTCTGCTTGTACGTCTTTCCTTGCATGCGCTTCCATACTCGTTCGGGTATGGGTTCGGCAGCAAAGCAACGGTCGATGCCTCCGAAAGCGGCTATCGCTTCAGGAGTTACGGTTGTACCTGCCTGCCAAGTGTCGAGTGCAGACGAATCGGCCGCGACAATATGGACGTTTCTGCTACATGCCTGTCCTATCAATCCACTACAGAGTAGAATAGTTGCGAGTAGATATAGCTTCGTTGGTTTCATAACGATTTACATTTCTATATTCGATTTCTGGGGACGAAGGTACGAAATAATCATGAATCGTAGGGCATAAAAGGTGAAAAACTTCAAAATGTAGGATAGTATTGAGCCATAATTCACCATCTTTGACTAAGAGGAAGATAAAAAACCACTTGAAATTAAAATAAATACAAATTTATTTTGTACTTCGCTCAGCTTTCACTATCTTTGCAATCTAAATAGAATTTATACACATTAATTAAAAAGGATATGCATCGATTATTACCAATCAAAACCGTGTTGGGCGCTATGATTTTGACGCTCACTTCTTTGTCGGCATCAGCCCAACTGTCGAAAAACCCAGACAAGTTTTTAGGTAACATTACTACTCGAGGCCAGGTTGAAGCTGGCGGAGGTGTCGCTCAGTACTACACCTTATGGAATCAGATTACCTGCGAGAACGAATCGAAATGGAGTTCGGTTCAGGGCAATCGTAGCAGTTTCAACTGGGGAGGATGCGACAACGCATTCAACTACGCAAGAGATCACCATTTCCCATTCAAGTTCCATTGTCTCGTTTGGGGTGCTCAGTACCCAAGCTGGCTGCCTAACCTCTCACCGGCAGAGCGATTTAAGGCCATTGTCACTTGGATGGATGCCATCAAGAAGAAATATCCGAAGTTGGAACTGATTGACGTGGTCAACGAGGCTATCGGTATGCACCAGAACGGCAACCCGATGATGAAGGAATCGTTAGGTGGCGAAGGTGTGACTGGCTACGACTGGCTCATCAAGGCTTTCGAGTTGGCATACGAGCGCTGGCCCGATGCAATCCTCATCTACAACGACTACAACACCTTCCAGTGGGATACTGACAACTTTATCAAACTTGTTCAAACCCTGCGTAATGCCGGAGCACCTATTGATGCCTACGGATGCCAGTCGCATGATGTGACAGATATCAGCGCAAGCGGATTAAGGAACGCCATGTCGAAGATACAGACCGCGCTGAAGATGCCTATGTACATCACAGAGTTGGATATTGACAAAGCCGACGATGCACAGCAGGAGCAACAATACAAGAACATCTTCCCAATGATGTGGGAGGCAGAATATTGCGCAGGTGTCACCCTCTGGGGTTACATTCATGGAGCAACATGGGTTGACAACTCAGGTATTATAAAAGGAGGAAAGGACCGTAAGGCGATGACTTGGCTACGCCAATACATGGCTACAGATAAAGCAAAGACAGCAAAGAGTCCGTTCCCAGGCATGAAGAAGGAAGCATCGCTCTATGTGAAAGCAGCTGGTTGGAACGTAGCTCGTGCCGACTCCATTCCTATTACCGTACGCCTGAAGATGCGTACTAAGACGGTAGATCATGTCGACCTCTATGTAAAGAACAAGTTCTATGTCCGTATGACAGAAGAACCATACGTTGCATACTACAAGCCTCTTGCACAAGGTGCTTACGACCTAAAGGCGATTGTGACGTGTACCGATAGCAGCAAATATGAGCGTCTGGCACTCTTCAACACCCTCAACAACACACGCCGACCATTCAACGAGAACATGGAACTGCCTGGCACCATCGAAGCTGAAGACTTCGACATAGGAGCAGACGCCCTCACCTATCACGACTCTGATACGAGAAACGACGGAGTTCGTACCTATCGTACAAATACAGGCGGTGTGGACATCTTAGCAACAGAAGACGGATATTGCGTTGGTCACACCGTGAAAGGCGAATGGATGGAATACACGGTGAATGTGAAGGAAGCAGGACTCTACAATTTCGAGGCCCTCGCATCAGCAGGTGCACACAACGCTTCGTTCCAATTGGCACTCAGCAACTACGATGACCAAGTGGAACTCACCGAAGAGGTTCCTGTTCAATGTGAAGAACTGGGCGAATGGGGCAACTTCATGACCATCAACGGTCGTATGCTCGTTCCGCTGAAGGAAGGTAAGCAGAAGATACGTATCAACATCACTGGCGGACAATGCCATATCGACAAAATCACCTTCTCACGAGTGGATGTCGACGAATCAATCAACATCACCGTCAAAGCAACTCCTTCGACGAATGTGACTGTAGGCAACAAAGTAACCGTAAGAGCATCTGCCACCTCATCAACCAGCACCATCTCGGCAGTAAGAATCTATCAGAACGGAGTGCTCGACACCATCCTCACAGAGTCGCCCTACACAGCCGAGATCTATCCAACGTGTAAAGGAACCTGTGTGGTTTCAGCCATTGCGCTCAACACAGAAGGTCAAGAGTCAAAAGTAGCAAAGGTGAATGTAGCAGTCAAGAACAAACGAATCCCCTTCAAGGAAGTGACGGTTCCTGGCATCATCGAGGCAGAAGACTTTGACAAAGGTGGCGAGGGGCTGACCTTCCACGACTCAGACGACAAAGACGAAGGCAAAGCTGGTTACCGTAAGGACAACGAAGGTGCCGACATCATCAAAGGTAATGGTGGATTTGCCATCGGATATACCGCAGCAAACGAATGGTATGACTATTCTGTTAACGTCTCCGAATCGTACAAGTACTACTTCAAGCTGACGGCAGCCTCAAGCGTCGAGACCTCCAAAGTCACTATCAGTTGGGTGAGAGGTACCTCAACCTACTCATTGGCAACCATAGAAATACCAAAGACAGGTAATACCATCTATAAGGTAATTGAAGGTCAGTTCAACCGTACGCTTGCAGCAGGACAGCAAATCATCCGCATCACTATCACAGGCGAAAAGTGTAACATTGACAAACTCGAAATCATAGGTGAAGACACAGCCGTGAAGGGTATTGAGAACGATGAGGACAAGTCTGTCACCATCTATAATATAGGTGGACAACAGCAGAACAGAATGCAGCGAGGCATCAACATCATCAACGGAAAGAAGGTACTCGTGAGATAAACGACGAAAATGGTAACTGTCAGAGGGAAAGCAAAGCCGGAGAAAATCATCATGGGCATCGACCCAGGTACGAACCTGATGGGATATGCCATCCTTCGTATGAAGGGCAATAAAGCAGAGATGTTGGCATTCGGCGTCATACAGTTGAAGAAGTACGAAAGCCACTATTTGCGACTGGGCAAAATCCATGAACGAGTGACAAGCATCATCGACTCGTACCATCCCGACGAAGTAGCCATAGAAGCACCTTTCTACGGAAAGAATGTGCAGAGTATGCTGAAACTGGGACGAGCGCAAGGAGTGGCTATTTGTGCAGCTATCCAGCGCGACATACCCATCAGCGAATACGAACCGAAACGCATCAAGATGGCTATCACAGGCAATGGTGCTGCATCGAAAGAACAAGTAGCTGCGATGTTGCAAAGGATGCTGAATATCAGCGACGAAATCATGCATATCCAACTGGATGCTACTGACGCATTGGCTGCGGCATATTGCCACTTTATCCAAATGGGGAAACCCGAACAAACAGGGAAGAAAACCACATGGAAAGAATATGTGGAGAAACTGGAGAGAGAAAAAAAGATAAGAAAATAGTAGAGCGAAAGAAACAGAACAACAGGAATGGATTTAGATTTGTTTAAGACAACTAGGGATTTTGCAATAGAGTATGGAACTGTGTTGGGAGTGATATGGCTGGCTACGTTTTTCACATTGATGAGTGGAATGACAGGCGGCAACATCCTGATGATGATGCTCTCGATGGGATTAATGGGTATAACGCTACTGATGCCGCTTTATCTTGCATGGCGCTATAAGCAGCATTTAAAATCGGGCGACCGTGTCTCGATGGGTATGGCATGGGCATTTGCAATCCTAATGTTCTTCTACGCAAGTGTGATGACGGGGGCAGGTGAGTTCGTCTATTTCCAGTATATGGATCAAGGCAAGTTTTTAGACTTCTTCATGAATTTCTTAGCATCGCCTGAGACCGAAGCCCAATACAAAATGATAGGAGCAACCGAATTTCTAGAGCAAAGCCGCATGCAACTGCAAGAGTTGGCAAACCTGACTCCACTCGACATCACGCTGAACCTGTTTGTAAACAATATCTTCTTATCGTTGCTCTACTCGATACCTGTGGCTGCTGTAGCACACAGGAAATGTCATTTAGTCAATCCTGAGAAACTTTATAAAATCCAGAATAATCAATAAAAACAATACACTTCATACATGGACATATCAGTTGTAGTGCCTCTGTATAACGAGGAGGAATCAATTGCAGAACTGCACGCATGGATCAAGCGTGTGATGGACGAAAACAATTTCAGCTACGAAGTCATATTCTGTAACGACGGATCGACCGATCACTCTTGGGATGTCATCGAAGAATTATCGGCAAAATATCCAGAGGTACACGGCATTAAGTTCCGTCGCAACTATGGCAAGAGTCCGGCTTTGTTCTGCGGATTTGAACGTGCAGAAGGCGATGTGGTCATCACGATGGATGCAGACCTACAAGACAGTCCTGACGAGATACCCGAACTCTATAAAATGATTATGGACGACGGCTACGACCTTGTGAGCGGATACAAGATGAACCGCCGTCAAGGAGACCCGCTGTCGAAGACCATACCGACCAAACTGTTTAACGCAACAGCACGGAAAGTGAGCGGCATTCATAATCTACACGACTTTAATTGCGGTCTCAAAGCCTACCGTAAGGATGTTGTCAAGAGCATCGAGGTATACGGAGAAATGCATCGTTACATCCCTTATCTTGCTAAGAATGCTGGATTTACAAAGATCGGAGAAAAACGTGTACATCACCAGGCACGTCAGCATGGAGTATCTAAGTTCATGGGGTGGAACCGCTTCGTAAACGGATATCTCGACCTGATGTCATTATGGTTCATCAGTACTTTCGGACGTAAGCCAATGCATGTGTTCGGATTCTTGGGATCAATCATGTTCCTTATCGGACTGATTGCAGCCATCGTCGTGGGAGCCTACAAACTGATTGGCCTATACAACGGCAACAATCCAGGACTGGTGACAGACTCTCCATATTTCTATATCTCGCTCACCACCATGCTGATTGGTACCCAATTGTTCCTTGCCGGATTCTTGGGTGACATGATTAGCCGCAATTCAAGCGAACGTAATAACTATCAGATAAGTAAGGTGATTTGACGATGAAGAAACTCTTGTGCATATTGTCCCTCACCGCCCTATTCGCCTGCTCTTCGAACAACTGTCCGTTGGAAAGTACCGTGCTGTGCAACTATTTTTTCTATGACCAAAACGGTGTTGCAATCAAGTATAATGACGCAATCACGGTAACTACCCTGCTACCTGGAAACAAAACGGTGTACACCTATCGAAAGTTAGGATTTCAAACCGTTACGTACGCCCAGCGTGACACGACTTTGCTCAACGAAGGATTCTCCGAAACAATCAGTACGACACGTAAGGATACCCTACTCGTCAACAAGGCATCAGATCGTTCCTTCATACAGGTGCCAATGAGCTATTTCAATAAAGCAGACACCTTAATATTCTCATACAACAATATATCAGGCAAAGATACCATTATCATAGAACATGATGGATTTGCACATGTGGAACTGCCGGAATGTGGAACACATGTCTACCATCACCTGCACTCAATACGCTCTACCGACGCAGCTATTGACCATATAGAAATCATAAATCCACTCGTAGATTATGGAGGAAAAGAGAACATCAAGATATTTTTCAATGGCGTGGTGGAGTAAGACTGTGATGGTGGTCCTCCTGATGGTGGTCGCGGGTAACGTATCTGCTCAGGACGAACCTGTGGTAGTCGTGAACGAGACAGACACGATACGCCCTACGAAATATATTGCAGACCTGACAGAGCAACCTGACCTCCCCTTCTTTCAGGGATTTACCATCTCGGGCGACCTTCTCGGACCAGGTCTCTATCTCTTTACCGACTATGGGAATATAGAAGCAGCTCTACGTCTGAACCTGAAGGGCACATTCTTCCCAACGGTCGAAGTGGGTTATGCTACTTGCAAGTCAACAGATCCAGAAACCGACATCTACTACGCAACAAGCGCCCCCTACTTCCGTATTGGTCTCGATTGGAACATTCTCAAGAATAAGTTACAGGATAATCGTCTGTTTGTTGGAGCACGCTATGGATTCAGCTCTTTCAAGTTCGACATGAGCGGTCCCAATATGAAAGACCCAATTTGGGGAGGTTCTGCACCTTTCAACTATAAGGATGCCAGTTCGAACAGCGGATGGATAGAGTTTGTATTTGGAGCACAAACGAAGATTTGGCGCAACTTCCACATGGGTTGGAGTGTACGCTACAAGAAGGAGATGAAAATCGGACAACCCGACTATGCGAAGCCCTATTACATCCCTGGTTATGGAACAACCACAGATACCTCATGCTGGGGAGGCACATACAACCTCATCTTCGACCTAAACTGGGGAAAGAAAAAACTGAAACGTACACCAATCAACGCAGAATAAATGAGTATCATTGAACAAATACTAATCGCATTAGCGCTTGCAATGGACTGCTTCAGCGTGAGCATATCGTCTGGCTTGATTCTGAAGCGATATGATATTCCCTCAATCCTAATGATGGCATTCTGTTTCGGATTCTTTCAAGCACTCATGCCACTCTTCGGTTGGTATGGAATCTCTTATTATGGCAAATATGTAGAGAGTTTCGACCATTGGATTGCGTTCGGCATGTTAGCCATTATCGGCGCAAAGATGATATATGATTATTTCAAGGGAGGAGGACGCAGTTCGTTCGACCCGACAAAATTTACAGTCGTATTATTACTGGCAATCGCCACCAGTATCGATGCATTTGCGGTAGGTATCTCTTTCGAGTGTATGAACATGAAGACGCTTGGAGCTATTACCTCACCCATTATTATAATAGGAGTGACATCATTCGTACTTTCTGCAATAGGAAATATCATTGGTGTGTATGTAGGTCAGCGATTCCGATTTCCTGCAACCCTCATTGGAGGAATCATCCTTGTCGGTATCGGCATCAAGATACTGATTGAACATCTTTAACTCCATTCAACAGTCAATTATCAACTATCACAATGAGTATATTAAAAAAACTATACGACGATATGGATCGTCAACTCGACCAAAAAGCAGAGCCACACCGCATTCGTTGGTGGCATGTCATTCTGTTACTTGCTCTCATAGCCGGAACAGTATTTATCATAACCACTAAGAACTCTGCCCCGAACGATGGAAACAAGAAAGCAACTTACCTCAAGTGTGAAGGCGAGATATTCGGTACCTTCTATCACATCACCTATCAGTACACTCAGGACTTGCAAGACAGCATCAAAGTTAGATTGCAAGAAGTTGACCATTCATTATCGCCATTCAACAAGCAGTCTGTCATCACAGCCATCAATTATGGGACGAGTGACGAAACAGACGAGATGTTTCGCGATGTATTTACACTTGCAAAACAGATATCTGCTGAGACTTATGGTGCTTTCGACATCACAGTTGCCCCGTTGGTCAATGCTTGGGGATTCGGATTCAAGAACAAAGCTACCGTAACCGACACCCTGATTGCTCGCTTGCTGACACATGTAGGTATCGAAAAAGTATCGTTGCGGGACAACCGTATCGTAAAGTCAGATACGGCAGTCATGCTTGATTGTAGCGCTATCGCTAAAGGATATGGAGTAGATGCCGTAGGACGGCTGCTAGAGTCTAAACGCATCAATAACTATATGGTGGAAATAGGAGGTGAAGTTCGAGTTCGGGGACAGAATCCTCAGGGTTCAACTTGGAATATCGGCATTATTAAGCCTATACCTGATGTAACAGGCGAACAAACCGAATTGCAACAGATTCTGCATCTCACAGACATCTCTATGGCTACATCGGGAAACTATCGCAACTACTACGAAGAGGGAAATAAACGCTACGCACACACCATCGACCCACGTACAGGCTACCCTGTTCAGCACAGCATCCTCTCGTCAACCGTACTTGCGACAGATTGCGCTACAGCTGACGCCTATGCAACAGCATTTATGGTGTTAGGTTTGGATAGTGCTCAAAACGTACTCAAACGTCATCCCGAATTGAAAGCCTACTTCATCTATGCTGACGACGACGGGAATAATGCAACTTGGCATACCGACAATCTGCACATTGAGGAAGAAGAATAATTAACTTATTAACAATCCGAGTGTTAATAAATGCCAAATAATAGATTTGAACTTCTTTTTTTAAACTCTTTAATTCACTAATTCTTCATTTTTCCCTACCTTTGCAGGCGAAGAAACTTAACAAACTATAAATATAGATCAACAATGAACAAATTTGTTTTAACAGTTATGATGGTTGCCGCTTCGTCTTATATGACATTAAGTGCGCAGACCCTTTACAAGAAAGTATTTGACAATGCTACAGCAGTTGTCAACAATGCTGCGTCAAACGACCAGCAGATTCAAATCAACCAGTATAAGATTACGGTTCTCAACTACATCTCCAATCAGGTGAAGAAACGTGGTCTGACAAAGGACAGCTATTTCTATGACTCTCAGGCTGTCAATCTCGCTTCGTTCATTACCGATTTCGAGACAGACATTATCAAGGCAAGAGCCATCTCTACCGAGAAACGTCTTGAGGTGATTGCCTGCTATCGTGACGCATCGCTCAACAATCCGCTTTTCAACGATTCAGACAAAGAAACCACTTTTGTGTATGTAAACGACAAGCAGACCTACACTCCATTCTCACTCGATACCGATTGGGAGAAGGCATACAATCAGGCTACTGCTAAGATTAAGACCATCTTGAAATAAAGTCCGATGAATATAGGAGACAAGATTCCTGATGTTTTGGGTAAAGACCAAAATGGTAAGGAAATAAAATCAAGCGACTATAAAGGTAGGAAGATTGTTCTGTACACTTATCCGAAAGCCAATACAAGTGGATGCACAGCTGAAGCTTGTTCGCTTCAACAACACAAAGCAGAACTCCAGGCTGCAGGATATGAGATTATCGGGGTAAGCAAGGATAGAGCTGAGTTGCAGAAGAAATTCGCAGACAACTATTCACTCGACTTCCCGCTCATAGCTGATACCGATACTGCCCTACTCCAGACACTTGGTAGCTGGGGCGAGAAGGTTGCTTGTGGACGTAGAACTATCGGTACACTCCGAACCACATATCTTGTGAATGAAGAAGGAGTAATAGAGAAGATCTTTACACCCAAGGAAATCAAAACCAAGATTCACGCAGAACAGATTCTAAGCTACATCAACGGATAAATGATAGGTTGATACTTTTTGTCCGATCATCAAGCCGCAAGAAAGTTCATGAATAAGTAATCAAATAAACTCATGAACGAGCAACAATAAAGGGATGCCCTATTGGGCACCCCTTCTTGTTTGTAGTCGGGTATGTGATTACTTCACAAATACCTTTCTTGACTGACCGTTCTGGTCAACGATGATGTTGATACCGCGGCTGAGCTGATTAACCTTAGCACCAGTGATGGTGTAGATACCAGCAGCAGCTTTCTTGTCTGAGCTGAGAGTTGCGATACTTGAATCTTCGCCACCAATACCATAGCCTAACTGCATGCTAGTTACATTTGTATCTGCCCAGTTAGCACCCTTAACGGCATTGAGGTGACAGTATCCGTACTCCTCAACCATACGCTTCACGTCAACTACATAAGTCTTCGTGCCGTCACCGTTATCAGTAACAGTCCACCAACCCTGACCTTCGTCACGTGGCAATTCTACTGGGATTGCACCACCATGAGAGTCAGAACCTCCTGCTTCAGGTGCAGGACGGTTGAAGAGCAAACGAGGAGTACCAGTAGTTGCTACGATAACGAGAACGTCAGCAGCAGAGAGGTCTGCATAGTTGTTGTACATTACGTTTGCGTCACCATAAACCATCTGAGTATTCTGGTTGAGAGCGTATGCGCATCCTGCTGTGCCAAGTTTCTCAGCCTTCTCATCCCATCCGTTCCAGTTGCAGAAGTCATCTTGAACTAAGTCAACATAACCACCTTCTGGCAATGTGAGAAGTGCCTTGAGTTCCTTCATCGTCTGAGCCAACTCATAAGCCTCATCAGCAGTAAGGTCAAGATATGTGAGCGCATGATCACCCTTGTCAAGAGCATCCTTCACAGCCTGATTTCTCTCTGCAGAGAATTCGCTTTCGTCGTGTGAATAGTAGTCGTTAGTCAAACCGTCGAATGCAGTAGTAAGAGCTTCGTAAGCTGCAGCAGACTCAGCTGCGTAAGCAACGATTTCGTTACCCTTATCGAGTCCTGCGTAGCATCCATCGGCATCATTAGCTGTGAATGCGTCTGCCAAATCCTTGCGTGCCTTCTCTGCAGCAGGTTTCACGTCTGCACCGAAGAGAGACTCTTCGTCGTTAATCACTTCGTCGAGCTTAGCCAACATGCTGTTAACTGGCTCTTCGAGAGCGTCCATACCATCACCCACATAGAACAGGCGGAAGTTATCAAAGATTACCCAGCTACTCTTGTAGTCGTTCTTCAGACCGATTGTGATGCTATCGCCTGCAGTACCAAGTACAAAGTCAACAGATACCTTATAAGTCTCAGGGCTGATAGCGAAGAAGAAGTTTGCACCGTCCATTGAGTTTGGAACCCACATATCGTGACCTGAAGCGTAAGTATCGGTTGGATAACTGTCAGAGTCGTTAACACGATATACGCAATCTGTCTGTGCACCTGCCATGATGTTGTTCACCTTGCTTTCGAAGTTGTTAGCGTAGAGAACCGCATGGATACCTACCTGAGGACCTTCGTCCCATTCGCTTTCCCATACACCAGCTGGCTCGTCGTTACGTTCGTAAGCCTGAGCAGTAAGTTTGAAGGCACCCTTAGGCATATTGCGTACAAGCTGGAACATGTTGAATGCATTGTGATATACTTCAGCATTACCGCTGTTGAGTGATGGAATGTCGCCGAGACCGTTGGCACCATTGCCACCCTTTCCGCCGAATGCAGGAGTAGAGCCTGTAGTTGACCAACCAGAGAAGTTGTCGTCGAATGCTGGGTTAGTGATGAGCGGAGTCAGTTCGTCACCTGGCTTCACATTAGCTGTGATGTGGTCAACGATCATCTTACTCATGTTGATACGGATAGAGTCGATCATGTTACCATCAGCAGTACCATCGTTATAAGCCTCCATAAGGGTCATTTCGTACCACTCACCAAGAATTTCACTCAGTTCGTCGAAGCTTGTGCCTTCGAATTTCTCTGACTGAGCCTGTACTTCAGCCATTAAGCTTTCCATACGTACATAGTCGTCGATTGACTTAGCAAGCGCTGCAGCTGCTGCGTTTAGAACTGAGTCTTCCTGCTGGAAGTCAGCCTCGCAATTCTTTGCTGCTTCGAGTTCTGTTGTGTATGCTTCCTTCACGTCAACGTTAGCCATCAAGCTTTCTACGTCAGGATACTTCTTCTCGAGACTTGCGATTGTTCCCTTAAGAATAACCTTGTAAGGATCTTCGTTTGGATCAACTTCTCCGTAGTACCAAAGTTCGAAGTTGTCGGCTGCCATCCAGTTTGCAGTTGCATCCTGTGACATCAGACCGAGAACGATAGTACCACCGCTGCTGACGAATGTCATCTCGAAATGTTCTGGCTTCTCGTTGTCTGTAGAGATTGCTGTCCTCATGTTAACGTCACCACCCTGAGCGAAGAGGAAAACACCTACGTTTGACTGCTTTCCAGAACCCTGACGACATGCGATAGCGTCGCAAGAGAAGCTGTACTTACCAGCTGGCAAACCAAGGATAGTCTGGCTGATTGTACCGTTTCCGAGGTTGTTGCTCTGATGCCAAGCCTCGATGAATCCCTGAATCCAAGCACCAGTTTCAGAGTTGTAGTGGCCATGGATTGGAGTTCCGTCAGGCAAATTGTAGTCGTGAACACCGTCGTTGTAGTTGTACTGGAGGTTCTGGCCGATACCAGAAGTGATGTCCCAACCGTCCTTGTTACCCTTGTCGAAGTTAGGATTCTCCATCAACTGAGTTACGTTAGCAGGATTTTCATCAGTTGCATCCTTGAAGATAGTAGCAATGAGATAATCACGAATCTGCTGTTCAACATTCTTCATTGCAGCCTCAATTTCCTCATAGCTTACACGAGTTTGTGAGTCAAGGATGTCATACAGAACCTTGCAGTTAACCTTGTTGCCATACTGGTCTTCAACCTCAGCAATGAAGTTATCGATTTCACCGCTAGCAATGTAGTCCCAAGCCTTGCAGTATGAGTTATACTTGTTATACTCTTCCTCAGACATAAACATCCAGTCGATAGCCAGAACAGCGTCTTCCAAGCTCTCGAATCCTTCAGCAGGACTTGGATTGTAAGCCTTACCAGTGATACTCAACATAGGAGTCAAAGGCATTACAGGAGGAACTTCGTCAGCATTGTAGTCAGGGTCAATCATGTTGAAACCGAGATAAGTTTCAGGATTGCCGAACAAGCTGTCAGCCAAGTGTGAGTTGTAGTTAGGGTTCAGGTCAGATACGTAGATACGATAAATACCATTACCCATTGACTTCACGTTCCACATGTAGTCAGCCTGATCTCCGCGGTCCACGAACATCGCATAAGAAGATGTTGGGAATACACCACGATAGCTGCCGTTGTAGAAGTCGAGCAACTTGTAAGTCACACCGTCCCACTCAGGGATAGTAACGCTTACAGTATCAATCTTCATAAACTGCTGCGTGTACGAAGTGTCAGGATCAGTCTGCACAATCAGACTGTCGAAATAAGTAGTGTCAGTCACAATGATTGGAGCCAGACGATACTGGGCCATCATCACCTTGTTAGCCTGGTCAGCTCTCACGGCTGCATGGGTAGCCCACTGAGAGTGTGACGGACAATTCATGTTAGTCAAGAAAGCATCAGCGTCCACATTATATAAATAATAGACGGCTGAATCGCCTTTCCAGAACGGCTCATTTGCCTGCAAGGTTGGCTTCATCTCAGTCACGAACTTAAACTCAGTCGCACGCGGACGATCCCAACTCTGTGCAAACGATGTAGCAAACGATAAGAGTGCTACACTAAGCAAAAGTAGTTTTTTGTTCATAAGTTAATTAATTAATTGTTGAAATTTAAAATAATAAAAAGGGTTTATTTAACTCTATTCAGTTTGCAAAGTAATACTTTTTTTTTCAATCTGCCAAATATTTTTGTGTGAATACCTGTTTTTTAACACAAAATAAAGTCATTTCTCACACTTTTTCTATGAAAATACCTTAAAAACTCGCTAACAATATCCTTTATTCTTCCCTCAACCGTTTCGCTAAGCTCGAATTCTTCATGCGTAGAGTTCTTTGTCAATTTCTTTTGTCCTATTCCCTTTATTTATAAGTGGTGAGAAGACTGTAGCACAACAATGCTAAAAGTAAGGTAACGGACAAAGAATGACGAATTGCGATAACACTCTAAACAGAATTTGTATTTTAAACGAGAAAAGGAACTTGTAATTGAAAAAAAACGCTTAACTTTGTAGGCAGTTTCGTAAACTTTTCTTTTCAACTGTCAACTATCAATTTAAAATGACTGAGACATTAAAAGACTATAATAAAACCAAACTGGCGTGTTATCTGGGGTTTGTGACGCAAGCCATTGTTGCCAATTTCACTCCCCTTCTGTTCATTGCGTTTCATCGTGAGTATGATATTCCAATTGCGAGTTTGGCACTCATTCCTGCTGTGTTTTATGCTGTTCAGCTGGTGACCGACTTTCTGTGTGCTAAGTTCAAGAATATCGACTACCGCAAGAGCATCATCGTGTCGGAGATCACTTCTGCACTTGGTCTTGCAGGCATGGCCTTTCTGCCTCAGCTCTTTCCCGATCCGCTGATTGGCATACTTATTTGTGTGTGTATCTATGCCGTCGGAAGTGGCTTGATAGAGGTGTTGTGTAGCCCTATCATCGAAGCATGCCCTTTCCCTAATAAGGAAGGAATGATGAGCTTACTCCATTCGTTCTATTGCTGGGGCGCTGTGGGTGTGATTATCGGTTCCACGTTGTTCTTTACCTTCTTCGGGCTTGACAACTGGCGCATCCTGACATGTATATGGGCATTGATTCCACTCTATAACATCATCAATTTTGCTACATGCCCCATCGAGCCAATCGTACAGGATTCGGAGGGAATGAGTATGAGTCAGTTGCTGAAGAATCGGATGTTCTGGGTTTTCCTTATCTTGATGATTGCTACGGGAGCCTCCGAGAGTTCTATGGCTCAATGGACCTCTGCTTTTGCAGAAGCATCGTTGGGTGTTGATAAGTCGATTGGAGATTTGGCTGGTCCTTGCGGATTTGCTTTCTGCATGGGACTTGGACGAATGTGGTATGGAAAGAAAGGTCAGAACATGGATCTCTCGACCTATATGACCATCGCAGGTATTGTATGTTTTGTTGCCTACCTCACCGCCTCTTTGGCACCTGTTCCTCTTGTAGCCTTTATAGGCTGTATGCTGAGCGGATTGGCTGTCAGCATCATGTGGCCTGGCTCCATCAGCCTCACATCTGCACGTATTCCCCAAGGTGGTACGGCTCTATTTGCCTTACTTGCCCTTGCCGGTGATGTGGGAGGAACCTTAGGACCGTCGCTTGTGGGATTGGGCACTCAAAACAGCGAGAACAACATCCAGAGCGGTCTGCTTGTCGCTTCGGTCTTCCCTGTCGTTCTGGTTGTCAGCCTCCTTATTATTCGTCGTATGAGAGCAAAGACGAAGCGTTGAGGCACGAACGATTATCCGACAATATATTTCCCAATCTTGGGAATATGCTGAATGACGATCGATACGAATGCTGTCAGAATAAACGTGACGAGGGCAGTCAGAAGAATGATGGTCGGTGTGGTCATAAAGCCGAGCAGGCCTTCTTCACCTATACCTAAAACATGACGTAAAGCGTTGGAAACCACAGGTAGCAACATCAGGTGCATCAGGTACATGCCATAACTGGCTTTGGATATTGGAACTATCAGTTTCTGATAGAACATTCCGTCAGCTTTTATCTTCTTTAATAGCACAACAGTTCCCAAAGTCATGAGTGCCACACCCAGCGTTTCGTTGTGCCACGTTGTCTCCATCCATATCGTGTTGCCCCAATCTCCTCGGATGGGGAAAATGCCTTCGGACTTCGACAATGCTTTCAGCACAAATCCGCCTTCAATAACACCAAATCCTATAAGCAATAGCGGCAAAGACACGATGAGGACTTTCTTCCACTTCATATCGCCAACAAACCTACGGAAATAAAGACCTGCGAGGAGGTAGCCGATACAACCGCTGATGTAGTAGAATGTGCCGTTGGGGTTCCAGCTACACTCACCCCAAAGGGGGTAGTCTGCCTGCCGAGGAATAAATGAGGGCCCCATGATAAAACTCACGTTGCCTAAGGTCATAATATCGCGAATCAAGGGAATAATAGTCGTCAGCAACCAAAGTGCCAAATAAACCTTCAACTCTTTCTTACTGACATCTTTTGCCCAAGGTGATAGTATCGGCATCAAGATGTAAATACCAACTAGCATATAGACAAACCAAAGGTGTGAAGCCGTGAAGTTGAAATTGAGCAACAATGTAGAGAGGTTAGTTAAAGGGTCGCCATAACATAAAGCATATACAACCGACCAGACGACGAAGGGTATGAGAATCCGCACGGTCCTTCTTTTGAAAAACTCGCCTGACGAATAGCGCAAGGGGAAGAGCAGATAAGAGGAGGCTATCACAAACAGAGGTACACTCATCCTCGCTGCAGAATCAATAGCCGAAGCCCATATCAGGTCAGCATCGGTCAGTATCAATGTATCGTAGCCGTCGAGGTAGAATGGTTCTGAACTGTGAACCACCATCACTAACAAGCAGGCAAACACTCGAAGCCAGTCCACCCACACTTCGCGCTTTATACACTTATCGTTTTGGCGTTCCATATTCATGTTATTCTATACGTTTATACGTTCTTTCCTAACTCGAAAGCATCTTGGAGTTTAGGATTGCCCTCAATTTCACGAGGATCATTCACACCTCCACAGAAAAGCGTATAAATAAGGCGACTCTTAGGATAGCAGTCTATCCAACCCGTTAAACCCTCCTCTGCACGTTCCGGAGTATCGAATTCGTCCTCTGCAGCCGTAGCCAATAGATAGATGTCACGGAACTGATAATCCTGCTCATACATGGCGTTCATACGGTCAATAAGGGTCTTCATCTGACCGCTCATCTCATAATAATAGATAGGTGTAGCCCAGCATACCACATCAGCTTTCATCACTTTCGCCATGATGTCGTTCACATCATCATTGATAACACAACGACCCAATTTTTGACACCCGAAGCAACCCTTGCAGAACTGAATGGTTTTCCCCACGAGAGAAATCTTCTCCACTTCGTTTCCGGCAGCCTTTGCTCCCTTAGCAAATTGGTCAGCAAGCATATCACTATTTGAGCCTTTTCGTAAGCTCGTAGATATTACAATTACTTTTTTCATATTTACATTTATTAATTTAATATTCACTTCAGCTGATTAATCTCTTCCAACTCTCCCGTTTCTGAGTCGATGATGAATCCACGAACCACGATATCTTTCGGAACGAGCGGGTGGGTCTTGATGGTCTCGACGGTCTTACGGACAGATTCAGGTGTATCCTTGAATCCTTCTAACCAATGATGCAGATCTATGCCGCACAGCTGGATGGTATTGAGTGTATCATCTGTTACTCCGCGGTCAATCATCTCATGGTGGAAGTGGTCGAAACTCATGTGGCAGGCTCCACAATGTGAATGAGCCACCACCATGATTTCCTCTACGCCCAATTCATAGATGGCTACAATCAGGCTACGCATAGCTGAGTCGAAAGCGGAGATGACCAGCCCTCCAGCATTCTTGATAATCTTCGCATCACCATTCTTCAGTCCCAAAGCAGCTGGTAGCAGTTCGGTCAGTCGGGTGTCCATACACGAAAGTACCGCCAGTTTCTTGTCGGGGTACTTATCCGTCAGATACTTCTCGTAGCCCTTCTGAGCCACGAAAGACTTGTTGTATTCAATAATCTGATCTATCATAGTTGACATATTATCTGATGAAATGCATCGGTTCCCAAGGTTCACGCTTTGGATAATCAGTATGGCCGTCAGCATGAATCTTCTTCAGCAACCAAGCCATGTTGTCTGCCATCGTTCGCATGGTCTGCATGCCTTCTGTATCAAGGGCAGCCTGACCTTCTTCGCGTCCATATACGATATTCCAATACTGCGAAGTGACAACAGGCATGTTCATCATCTGGAATGGCATATTCATCGTTTGGAAAGCTGCTGTAGCTCCACCTCTTCGACACACACAAACAGCTGCTGCGGGTTTATTTTGAACCTTTTCACCTGCCGAGAAGAACATGCGCTGAATCAACGAAAGAACCGATCCGTTTGGCTGTCCGTAATATACAGGTGAACCTACAATCAATCCGTCTGCATCATTCAGTTTCACAGAAATTGAGTTGCAAATATCGTCGTCGAATACACATTTGCCCAATTGTTTCGTTTTACATTGACCACATGCAATACAACCACGAATCGGTTTTACACCTATCTGAACAATCTCTGTTTCGATTCCGTTTTTCTCTAATGTTTTAGCAGCTTCACTGAGAGCCAGGAATGTGTTACCACTTTTACGGGGGCTACCGTTTATCAATAATACCTTCATAATTTACGATTGTAAAAATATAGTTCTTATGCTTTATTGCTCGTTTCTCTTAATTCGATATAATGCAGGGTTATATCCTCATAATGACCGTCTTTCATGCGAAAACCCTGGGGTATTCGGCCAAGCTGAGTAAAACCAAGACGTTTGTAAAGATGCAGAGCGTGAAAGTTGGATGCGACAACTGCATTGAATTGGAGAACACGAAATCCCAGACGCGCTCCAACTGTCAGCGAGTCTTTCACCAGCTGCTCCCCAATATGCAATCCACGTTTGTCGGATCTCACCGCATAGCTCGTATTGCAAATATGTCCACAACGACCTATGTTGTTAGGATGCAGAATATAGAGCCCCAGAACCTCACCCGTTTCTGTATCTTCAGCTACACCTGTATAAGACTGACTGCGAAAGAAATCGTCGGCTATTCCCGACGTCAGTTCTTCTACCTGCGGGAAAGCGATACCATCTCTTACCACTTCGTTCCAAATACTCATGGTTGCTGTTACATCTTTGGGGTCATAACACCTAATTATAATCTTCATTCTGATTGGTCTGTTAGTAATGATTTATCTATCTCTGTAAACCTTGAAAATCGGCATCCGTCACGTTCAATCGTTTCGAAGAACATCTTCTCAGGACGAACCCAGTAATGCCTGTCACCATATAGGGATTGATAGACCACCATCCGCTCTTGCGTCTCTGAATCGAAAGCCGTGTGGATAAAACGGTACAAACCACCCTTGAAATGTCTGAAATAACGAATGCTATCTGCCGGTAAAGGATATTCCGTCAACAGCTTTTCCACTAATGGAACATACCAAGAACGGACTTCTTCAGCAGTGGGTGTGTGACAGCCTGGAAAATGGAACGACCGATTGTAATGCTCCAAAAACACGGGTTCGAAGTGAGCCAATGTATCCTTCTCGCCAAACAAGCCCCAGATGCGGTCTATGTAGTAAGGGTTGCAGCAATCGAACTGCGAAACCTCCAGTTCGGCAAATTCCTCAATCAACGGCTCGTCAATCGTGAAATCCTGCTTGCCATCCTTTCGAGGCGACTTATACTGATGCACACCAATACGTCGCTTCAGAAACTCCGTCATCTGAAAATGCGGATTGCCAAGCAAAGCTGGTAAACCAACGATGGGAGCTAACAGCTGAGCATAGAATGCACCACAGCTATTACCTACCAACAGGTCAGGATGCTCGCGGTCAATCAACTCTCGGATAGAGCCAATTGCTGCCTTCGGATGAATCGGCAAGTCGGGTGTTAGCACCTCTGCCCTACCCTCAAAAGCCTCACGCAAAGAAAGCGCTGGAACACATTCCCCACTTGCAAAGAACCCATGAAGAAATAAAATCTTTCTCATCGTATGGCTTAAATTGAATTTACAATCGTAAATATCCGCTTTTTCAATTTATCATAGCGAACCGCTAACTATATAATCAACTATTCCCAACATTCGAGTTCGTGCTCTATCTCGGGCAGCTGACTGCGATGGAAGGTAGGCTCTTTGATGCCTTGACGTTTCTGCTGACGATAATCGTCGAGCAGACGGAAGGCATAACGGCCTAAGAGCATTATGGCAACGAGGTTGCAGGCTGTAAGGAACGCCATGAAGAAATCGACGAGGTTCCATACGAGTTCGAAGCTGGCAATTGCCCCAAACATGACCATAACGCCTGCTGAGAGTATTCGGTAAGCGGTCATGACCTTTGTGTTTGAAGTGATGAAGCGAATGTTGGCTTCACCATAATAATAATTACCGATGATGCTGGAGAAGGCAAATAGGAAGATTGCAATCGCTATGAAAGTAGGACCTGCAGACCCGATTTCTTGTTGAAGGGCTGACTGCGTGAGAGCAATTCCCTTGAGTTCGGGTACTTGATAGAGACCGCTGACGAGGATGATGAAAGCTGTGCATGAGCAGACAAGCAACGTATCGGTAAAAACACCAAGTGCTTGTATCAGTCCTTGCTTTACAGGATGGGTAGTTGCGGCTGTGGCTGCTACATTAGGTGCACTACCCTCGCCTGCTTCGTTTGAGAAGAGTCCACGTTTTACACCATTCATGATAGTTGCTCCGATTCCTCCTCCGGCTATCTGTTCGATGCCGAATGCATCAAGCACAATTACTTTCATGATTTGAGGAATCAGGTCGATGTTCATCACGATTATTACAACGGCGAGTATCACATAACCGACTGCCATAACAGGCACTAGAATAGAACTGACGCGTGCAATTCGTTGTATGCCTCCAAACACGATAGAAAGGGCTGTTACGGACAAAAAGATACCTACCAGCAAGGGTGACCACCCGAAGGCTTCCTCCATAGCTCCACAGATGGTGCTGGCTTGTACGGAGTTGTTTGAGAGACCAAACTGAAGGGTGATCAGTATGGCAAACAACACAGCCATCCATCGCTGATGCAATCCTCGCTGGATATAGTATGCAGGACCTCCGATGAACGAATCTTTATGCTTCTGCTTGAACAACTGAGCAAGGGTAGATTCGACAAAAGCGGTTGCCGAACCAATCAAAGCAATAATCCACATCCAGAACACGGCTCCGGGTCCTCCGATTGAGATCGCCGTAGCCACACCTGCCAGGTTGCCTGTACCGACACGAGTCGCTACACTCACAGCAAATGCTTGGAAGGGTGAGATGTGTTTCTGACCTTTAGGGGTGGAACCTATGGCTGACTCGGTAAGCAGACGCAACATCTCGCCCACCATGCGGAACTGCACGAAACGGGTGCGCCACGTAAACCATATCCCACAGCCTACTAACACAAAAATGAGGACATAGCCCCACACGGCATCGTTTATTTGATTAATCCAGTTATTCAGTTCGTCCATCAATAATAATGTATAATGTAATATATAATGTATAATTTATAATCGGAAGAATGGAATTAGATGCTTACAAATACTGCCAAGTATAGCCGTTACGACTTTTACGGATGTCGTCGATGGTTCCCTGGGCTACAATCTGCCCTCCATCGGTTCCTCCTTCTGGTCCCATATCAATGACGTAGTCGGCTTGACTGATGACATCGAGGTTGTGTTCAATCACGATTACCGTGTTGCCCTTTGCCACCAATCGGTTGAGCACAGACATCAAAGCCTTGATATCTTCGAAATGGAGTCCTGTTGTGGGTTCGTCGAGAATATAGAGGGTATTTCCGGTATCCTTGCGACTGAGTTCGGTTGCAAGCTTCACACGTTGACTTTCGCCTCCAGAGAGTGTCGATGAGGGTTGTCCGAGTTTGATGTATCCCAGCCCTACCTCTTGAATGACCTTAATCTTATTGAGGATGTTGGGTTGGTTCTCAAAGAATTCGACCGCATGATTGATGGTCATATCGAGCACGTCAGCGATGGACTTCCCCTTGAACTTTACCTCGCAGGTCTCACGATTGTAGCGCTTGCCGTGACACACCTCGCATGGGGTCAACACGTCGGGCAGGAAATTCATCGCGATGGTCTTGTAGCCATTTCCTCCGCATGCCTCACATCGACCTCCTGCTACGTTGAACGAGAATCGACCTGGCTTATAGCCTCGAAGAATGGCTTCGGGCAGTTTGACAAACAAGTCGCGTATATCGCTAAACACACCCGTATAGGTGGCAGGATTGCTGCGTGGTGTGCGTCCGATAGGCGATTGGTCAACAGTCACCACCTTATTGATATAATCAAGTCCCTCGACTGCTTCATAGGCGAGAGGAGCTTTGAGCGAACGATAGAGATGCTGACTGAGTATGGGTTGCAGCGTATCGTTGATAAGGGTGGATTTACCGCTTCCACTCACTCCTGTCACACAAATCAGTTTACGAAGAGGAAACGAAACGGATACATTCTTCAGATTGTTACCGTGACAGCCTGAAAGCGAAAGAACCGCCTCTTGAGGCACCCGAGACTTTTGGGACTTACTCAATGCTTTTGTTGAATTTACGTCGTTTGTCGCATTTGCCTGAATTGCCTCTTTCTGCTCATTCGAATCGTGTGGCATCTTCAAGTATCGGGCAGTCAGCGTGTCGGTCTTGAGAAGGTCCTCAGGCGTTCCTTGAAACATCACTTCCCCACCCTTTCTTCCTGCTAAAGGTCCCATATCGATGATATAGTCGGCTGCGAGCATCATATCTTTATCATGCTCCACCACGATAACTGTATTGCCCTCATCGCGCAACATCTTCAGCGAGTCGATGAGTCGTTGATTGTCGCGTTGATGCAGACCGATGCTTGGTTCGTCGAGGATGTAGAGCACATTCACGAGTTTGGCACCTATCTGAGTAGCCAGACGGATTCGTTGGCTCTCACCACCCGACAGACTCATCGTACTGCGGTTGAGCGACAGATAGTCGAGTCCCACATCGAGAAGGAACTGCAGTCGGCTCTTGATTTCCTTCAATATCTCTGCCGCAATCTGCTGCTGTTTGTTTGAAAGCCTATCGTTCACATTATCCACCCATTCGTACAAGTCTTTCAGGTCCATCGTGGCTAGCTCGTAGATGGTCTTGCCTGCAAATCGATAACTCATTGCTTCCTGATTGAGCCGTGAGCCTCCACACTCGGGACATACGGTGATGCTGTCGAACGAATCTGCCCATCGCTGTGCCTGGGTGGAATTCTCGCTTTCGCGCAACTGATTGATATAGCGTCCCAACCCATCATAGGTGGTGTAGAAGTCGTTCGTTTGATGAATCAATGCTGCAGGGATGCGGATGCGTTCGTTACAACCGAATATCAGGTCGTGAATCACCTCATCGGGCAGGTTAGAAACTGGTGTGTGGATATCTTGCTCGTAGTGCTCAAGTACCGCCTGAACTTGCCAGAAAATCATCGTGTTGCGATATTTCCCAAGCGGAGCAAGTGCCCCCTCATAGACAGAAAGTGACTTGTCGGGAATGATTTTGTCTTTATCGATAAGGCTGATATACCCCAATCCTTTACAACACGGACATGCTCCCTGTGGTGAGTTGAATGAGAAGTTGTTGGGAGCTGGGTCGTGGTAGCTGATTCCTGTTGTAGGACACATGAGTCGGCGTGAGTAGTAACGAATGTCGCCTTCCTCCTTCGAAGCTGTAGCATCGAAAATCATGATGAGTCCCTCACCCAGATTCATCGCAGTAGCTACACTCTTAGCCAGTCGTTCTGCGTCTTTGGTGCTGACAGCTAAACGGTCGACCACCACTTCGATGTTGTGGTTCTTATAGCGATCTACACGCATATCGGGAGTCATTTCGCACACCTCTCCATCAATCCGCACATGCAGATAGCCTTTCTTCATTAGGCTCTCAAACAAATCACGATAATGCCCCTTACGACTACGCACCACAGGAGCAAGGATATAGATGCGGCGCCCTTCGTAGCGTGAAAGAATCAGGTCGAGAATCTGTTCCTCTGTATATTTCACCATCTTCTCACCTGTAGCATAGCTATATGCGTCAGCTGCACGCGCAAACAACAATCGGAGGTAGTCGTACACCTCCGTCACAGTACCTACCGTACTACGAGGATTCTTGTTTGTGGTTTTCTGCTCGATGCTGATAACAGGACTCAGCCCTGTAATCTTGTCAACCTCAGGTCGTTGCATCCCTCCCAAGAAGTTACGCACATAGGCAGAGAAAGTCTCGATATATCTGCGTTGACCTTCAGCAAAGATGGTGTCGAATGCCAAACTAGACTTACCGCTACCACTCAATCCAGTGATAACGGTAAGGCTGTTTCGAGGTATTTTTACATCAACATTCTTGAGGTTATGTACCTTCGCTCCATAAACCTCAATCCATTCATTCATCATATTCTTTCCATCCCTTCAGCACATTGATAGCTTTCTTGATGTTGTATTTGGTTCCGTCACTTCCTGTAGCAGTCAGATGCAGGAAATAGACACCATCCTTCACATACTTCCCATTCTGTCGGCCGTCCCAACCTTTATCGACATTCGAGAGGTCGAAACTATAAACCTTTTGGCCCCAACGATTCACAATCGTGCCCGACATCTGCACAATCGACTGATAGGTCACTTCGAATTTGTCGTTTATCATATCGCCATTCGGAGAAAAGCCATCAGGACAAGAGAGTTTCGACGTAGTGATATTGATTTTGAACTCGTCCGATTCGTACTCGATATCCTCCTCGTCAGTCTTCGAGAAAGTGACAAACAGCTTGATGGTATAAGCTCCTGAACTTTCGAGCGTATAGGTAGTATTCTCCTCAAAACGATCCAGGATAGGTTTTGCCTCCCCGTCTTTCGCATTAAAGAGTTTCCATTCACATTTCGACACCCATCCGACATTATCCTCCAGATTGGCGAACATCTTGATTTCCAAAGGCGCATTTGCCGTCTGTTCTTCGCCTGGAGACATTTCAACATTGGTGACGTTCGGAAGGTCGTTCACGATTTCTGTAACAGAGAAAGTCACAGTCGGTTCGGCTGTCTGCGCAAAACAACATAGGCAACCAGCCACGAATGCTATGATAGATGCTTTGATTCGTTTCATATTTATATATTTGTGCAAAGGTACAAAATAATTGACAATTGACAATTGATAAATGATAATTATTTTCGTTTTATGATTATATAACGTGTAGAATCCGTCTTTTATTGCAACCAAAAACGAAAAAACAGGAGGATATATTAATACCTTCCAAATATTTGAGGCAGAAAGTTTAAATTTTATGGTTTAAAGTTGAGGTCAGTTGATATAGTTGATAGTTGAAAGTACCATTTCTTTTTTTCCTTAATCTTATTTATTTCCCCCTAAGGGAAAAATTGCAGCCCCTAGGGGAAAATTAAATCTGTCTTAAGACGGAACATTGGTTCAACCCAATAAAATATCATACAAAATCCATATCGAAGGGACAAGGGGACAAGCTTTGAAGTGAACCCCAAAGTTTGGACAGTTAAACAATCGAAGCTGTAAGCATCTTCCTGTATTGTACGGGCGACATGCCATTAAGCCTCAGTTTTATTCTC
>CACZXN010000034.1 GCA_902785075.1 uncultured Bacteroidales bacterium
AAACGAACTATCATTCATGCTTGCAGGTCGTAACGCATTCAGCGAGGCCTTCAAGAATGCAGGTCCAAAGTTGCTTGAACCAATCTACGATGTAGAAGTTCTCACTCCAAGCGACAAGATGGGTGACGTCATGAGCGACATTCAGGGACGCCGCGGTATGATTGTAGGTAGCGAAAGTGCAAACGGATACGATAAACTCGTCGCTAAAATTCCATTGAAGGAGTTGGCAAGCTATTCTACAACTCTCAGCTCACTCACAGGTGGCCGCGCATCGTTCTCAATGAAGTTCTCTAACTACGAACTCGTACCAACTGACTTGCAGCAGCAACTCATGAAAGAGTTCGAAGCTCAGCAGAAGGAAGAAGACTAATAACTTCTTATATTCTCAACTTAAGAGTCAATGTTTGTTAAACATTGGCTCTTTTTTTATACTTTTTAATTAATTTAGGAGAATCTTTTAAACGTATATAAATTATTATTCGATACTTTGAAACATAAAAACAAGAACGCATGAAGAAAACGACGATAACGATATTAGCAGCAGTCATGGGCATTTCATTTATATGCCTATTAGCTCTGCAAGTCTATTATATAGAAGAGGTATTGGATTTGCGCCGACTTCACTTCGTGGAATCTGTTAACCGCAGTTTGCTTGCAACAGCCCACGAACTGGAATTGGACGAGGCCACACGATACTTGAATCAAGGTTCGGATGCCATAGAAGGCATTGCGATGGCTTCCGACTCCATCATGGTGACCACCGACTCGGCTTTCATTCAGCGCACACACACCATTACGGCAAAGGACGGTAGTGCTTTCTCAACTATCGAGACAACAGCTAATACAAAATTCTCAGATAAGTATTTCACTAAACGCTCCAACGAAAAAGACAAACCCCGCTCATTGGAATCCATCATGAAGGAGCGCTACGACAACGGAAAGGCCTTGATCGACGAAGTCATTTACAGCATGCTTTATACAGCCAGCGACCGACCGTTGAAAGAACGTGTGGACATCAATGTGCTCGATCAAACACTCCGTACCGAACTCGCTAACAACGGAATCGACATCCCATACCACTTCTCTGTTTACACAAGTAATGGAAATCTGGTGATGCGTTGTCCTGACTATGAGACCGAGGGAGAAGACAAGGCATTCACGACTACCCTATTCAAGAACGACCCTGTTCAGAAGATGGGTACACTCAAGGTGCATTTCCCAATGTATTCAAAGTATGTCACTCAGTCAATATGGTTTCTCATGCCGTCGCTCATATTCACACTCATCCTTCTCGTCACCTTCATCGTGACGCTCGTATTGGTATTCCGTCAAAAGAAACTGACAGAGCTCAAAAACGACTTCATCAACAACATGACGCATGAGTTCAAAACCCCAATCTCAAGCATCTCATTGGCAGCACAAATGCTTAGTGACGATAGTGTTCCGAAGAACGACAAGATGGTGAAACGACTCTCAACCACCATCAACGATGAAACCAAACGATTGCGGTTCCAGGTAGAGAAAGTGTTGCAACTCTCAATGTACGAGAACCAACGAGCCAAACTTAACCTGCGCGAAGTCGATGCTAACGAACTGATTGCTGGAGTCATCCACACCTTCACGCTGAAGGTCGAGAAGAACGGAGGAAAGATTATCTCCGACCTACGAGCATCCAATCCTGACATCTATGTTGATGATATGCACTTCACCAATGTCATCTTCAACCTGATGGACAATGCTGTGAAGTATCGCCGACAAGACGCACAACTCGAGCTAAAGGTATCAACACGCAACGAAAACGACAAGCTCATCATCACCATTCAAGACAATGGTATCGGTATCAAGAAAGACGATATTAAGCGCATTTTCGATAAGTTCTATCGCGTCCATACAGGCAATCTCCACGATGTGAAGGGATTCGGCTTAGGATTGGCATACGTCAAGAAAATCATCACAGAGCACAAAGGCACCATCACAGCAGAGAGTGAACTGGGTATAGGAACGAAATTCATCATCAAGATGCCACTCATATAATTATAATAATGAACAATAGTTATTAACAATAAAAACGAAGAATTATGGAAGAGAAAATTGAAAATGCTCGCATCATGTTATGCGAAGACGACGAGAACTTAGGCATGTTGCTCCGCGAATATCTTGAAGCAAAGAACTACAACGTCGACCTCTGCGTTGACGGAGAAGCTGGATTCAATGCCTATCAGACAAACAAATACGATCTGTGCATCCTTGACGTTATGATGCCTAAGATGGACGGATTCACACTCGCTTACAAAATCCGCGAGATGAATGCCGACGTTCCCTTCATGTTCCTCACAGCAAAGACCATGAAGGACGATGTAAAACAAGGATTCGAACTCGGAGCCGACGACTACATCACGAAACCTTTCTCTATGGAAGAAGTAGTATTCCGCATCGAAGCCATCCTTCGTCGTGTCAAAGGTAAGAAGAACACCAATTCATCTATTTTCCAGATTGGTAAGTTTGCCTTCGACTCTAAGAAGCAGACACTCAGCTACGACAACATCGTCGAAAAGCTCACCACAAAGGAGTCCGATCTGCTGAAATTGTTGGCAAGCAAACAAAACGAACTATTGCAACGCGACTACGCCCTTCGTGCCATCTGGGTTGACAACAACTATTACAATGCACGCTCAATGGATGTTTACATCACCAAATTGCGCAAATTGCTCAAAGCTGACCCAAACGTCGAACTCCTGAATGTTCACGGCAAGGGTTACAAGCTCGTTGTTACAGAATAGTCGTAACGGGATTAAATACAAATAATTCATGATGTCAATTGCACATCATGAATTATTTTTTATGCTATCTACGTCGAAGATAAGCTACTTCTCGGAAAAAATCAAATAAAATTTGTTTATTCGCACAATTTGCACTATCTTTGCACCACAATTAAAAAGAAAGTACAACTATGGCGTTAATTACAATTAGCTCATACGATGAGTTTGCCGCTTATTTGGGCAAAGAACTAGGCCAGTCAGATTGGCTAGAAATCAGTCAAGAACGTATCAATAAATTTGCGGATGCAACACTCGACCACCAATGGATTCATGTCGATACAGAACGAGCAAAAGTAGAGAGTCCCTATCACTCAACAATAGCACACGGATATCTCACCCTCTCACTCCTCCCATACCTCTATCAACAAGTTATTGAGGCACGCAACATCAAAATGCTTGTCAACTATGGTATGGACAAGATGAAGTTCGGTATCCCTGTTCTGGTAGGAAAACGTGTACGCCTGTCATGTTCCCTCTTCAACATTGCCAACCTACGCGGTACAGCAAAGGTAGAGATTAAGTTCACACTCGAGATTGAAGGAGAACGCAAACCCGCACTCGAAGGCATTGCTACTTTCCTCTACATGTTCGAGAACTGATTATCATATACATCACAACACAAAAGCCCACCTTGATGGTGGGCTTTTGCTGTATCTAAATACATCAGGTCAATCTTCACGATACTCCAGGATGTCGCCTGGCTGACAGTCGAGTGCCTGACAAATAGCTTCTAAGGTAGAAAAACGAACGGCTTTAGCTTTACCCGTCTTCAGGATTGAAAGATTGGCTTGCGTGATACCAATCCTTTCTGCCAATTCTTGAGATGACATCTTACGTTTTGCCATCATCACATCTACATTTACTATGATGCTCATAAAGCGTGGATAGTTAAATCGTTAATTCCTGTTCTTCTTTTATTTCCTTACCCATAAGGATGATTTGCGAGATAATCATCAGCGCCAAACCCGTAAGGAGATACATGCTGTTCGTATCGTTCGAGTAGACGATGTGATAGTCAGCCAACTGGATATTCTGAATACAATATTGGGTTAAGGCGTACTCAGCAATCCATTGTATCAGATAGAGGGCAGAAAGGAGGTAACCTGTGATTTCGAGGTATTTTGACACCTGTGCCACAAACACCTCTCCACGACGGATGCGGCGAACAAGTTTGAATACCAGACAGAGAATCCAGATAGTGACAACAGCAGTTAAAACACCAGAGACGATGGTTACAATTATCGGGAAGTTGATAAAAAAGCCTTCTTCTTTGACAGGCGTTTCCAACCTCACTTTTTGCATTGTCACTCTGTACGTCTGCATCTCCGGCTTTTCCGAACCTAACCACTTTGATCTTGAAATGAGTGTCTGATTGTCTCTCGGCATTTTTGGCCTCACATACACATTATAGCTCATTGTAGGATGATAAATGGTATGGACACCTTGTCCACCTTCATGGTAGGTCGTATCGCTCGTATAAAACTCTGGTGCATTATCCTCAAACATTAACGTGTCCTTTCCTCCTTGATACCAAGTATATCCTTCGAAACGGACTTTGTGGCTAACCAGTAAAACAATAAGTGCTACAACAAACAATGTGCTGTAAATTTTAAGCTTTTTCTTCATAATTAATAATTATTTATTGTTAAACGATAATTTATTTCGGTGCAAAGATAAATACTTATTTCGAATCCACCAAGAAAAAAAGCAAAAAAAATATCGAAAAACAATAAATTTTTATCAAAAAGAGGCATTTAGCACACTTTTTATGCATAAAATCAGCCGATTCTCTCTAGAAAAGGAATCGGCTGAATAGAAATATAATCTAGTTGCAAATTACTTGTTAACTAAAGCTGAACGACCTCGTCAGTTAGAGATTGCTCTCCATACGGATCAATGGTCTTTTTATCAGGATCGGGATAATGCATATTACCTTTGCTAACCATCTCTGCAAATGGTTTAGCGGTCGTTTTGTCATCCAAATCGTCATGATCGCCCTTTCTTGTCAAATAATGTGCTGCCATAGAGTTGAAGATTGTTTGATTTTATGGTTTAAGAATTAAAGAGTGAGAGCCTTTCCTGCTGTGACAGGAATCTCATACTCATATATGCCATACTCTGGATATGTCTTCACCTGCTTACCTTGCTTGAGTTGGTCCTTCGTGCGGATACGTAGAGTTCCTGAATAGGTAGGCATGATGGTTGCAGTCTGAAGTTTTCCGTCTTTCCAACTAATGCTAACTTCATAGCCGCCACGAGCCTTCAGTCCCTTCACACTACCCTCTTTCCATGCATCTGGAAGTGCAGGCAGAAGATGGAGGGCTCCATCATGGCTCTGAATCAACATCTCAGCGATACCTGCCGTTGCTCCGAAGTTACCATCAATCTGGAATGGTGGGTGTGCATCGAAAAGATTCGGGAACGTACGTCCGTTAGGAGCTTGACGCTCTTGTCCTTCGTTTGGAAGCAGACGCAACATATTCGAAATGATGACGAAGGCATGATTTCCGTCAAGCATACGTGCCCAGAAGTTAATCTTCCATCCAAGACTCCATCCTGTTGCTTGGTCGCCACGCTGTTCGAGGGTCTTTCCTGCAGCCTTAAACAAGTCGGGAGTAGAGAATGGAGAAATCTGTGCAGATGGGTAAAGTCCATAGAGGTGTGAGATGTGGCGATGCTGATCGCGTGGGTCGTCAAGGTCGTCGCGCCATTCCTGCAACTGTCCGTATTGTCCAACCTTCATCTTTGGCAACATCGCAATGGCCTTTGTCAGCTTTGCCTGTAAATCGGCATCCTCGCCCAATACCTTAGCTGCTTGTAATGCCTGATTGAGGGCATCGAAAGCAATCTGGTTGTCCATCGTACATCCTGCAGTTACGTTGCTTGATTTGCCGCGTCCACCATGTTCTGGGCTGACAGAAGGAACAACAAGCAGTTCTCCGTTGCGTTCTACCATATAGTCGAGATAGAACACAGCTGCGTCTCGCAGAATCGGGTAGTATTCCTTAAGGAAGTCTTTGTCGAGTGTGTAGAGATAGTGCTCCCAAAGATGAGTAGCTAACCAAGCACCACCATTAGGGAACATTCCCCATGCAGCACCATCAACAGGACCTGCCACACGCCAAATATCCGTATTGTGATGTGCCATCCATCCACGACAGCCATACATCTGACGAGCGGTCACCTTTCCTGTCTCGCTCAAATCCTTAATCATACTGAACAATGGTCCGTTAGTCTCAGCAATATTACATACTTCTGCAGGCCAGTAGTTCATCTCTGCATTGATATTGATGGTGTACTTACTGTCCCAAGGTGCATTTACTTTGTCATTCCACACACCTTGCAGGTTGGCTGCCTGACCTCCTTCCTGAGATGAAGAAATCAAGAGATAGCGTCCGTAATTGAACAGGAGAGCCACCATACCCATATCCTTACTTCCGTAGAACTTATCAAGGCGCTGAGGAGTTGGCAGCTTTGCAATCTCAGGATCACTTGTCAGTTTGAGGTTCACACGCTTATATTGCTCCTGATACTTCGCCAAGTGACGCTTCAGCAACTGGTCGAAATTCATTGTTTCGGCTTGTGTCAGATACTGATTGTTCTTCTCTGCAGCATTACCACTCACGTCATTATAGTTCACGAAATTAGTAGCTCCACTAATATACAGCGTAGCTTCTGATGCCCCTTCGACGACGAGCGACTGACCATCTACACGTACTGTTCCGTTAGTTTTCACATCCGTACGGCATTGAGCTGTCAACGCTGCCTTGATGCCCTCGTGGTCCACACCAGGGATGATGGCAGTAAGGCTCTGTCCTGCAGCAGTTACCTGTACGTTTGGCAACTTGCAATCGTGATAGAGTTTGAATCCGAGTGTTTTCTTTGAAGCTTTGATGTGAACAACAACCACACCATCGGCCATCGAAGCAATTACACGACGCGTGTATTTCACTCCATTATTTATATAAGAGGTGGTGGCTATAGCCGTTTGTAAATCGAGTTCACGGCAGAAGTCCTGCACTTGCTCATGTCCGAAGTCCATCTTCACAGAACCCAGCGTAAGGAATTTCATCCCATGAGGACCTGGGATGAACTGCTGATTGATGATGTTCTCAGCCTCACGCTCCTTACCATCGAAGATAAGGCTACGTACTTCGGTCAGATACTGCAGCGAAGTCTTGCTGTTATTGTTGTGAGGTCCACCACTCCAGAACGTCTCTTCGTTCAATTGGATTTCTTCCGTTTTTGTTCCGCCAAACACCATTGCACCCATGCGTGAATTACCCAGAGGTACTGCTTCGAGCCAGAAATTTGCAGGTTTGTCATACCACAAACGCTGGTCGTTATCAACTGCATTGGCTGCCTTCAATGTCAAGACAGCAGCGAACAAAAGTAGAAAAGTAAAAAAGTGTTTCATGATTGTAATTGTAATTGAGATTTGAATTATTATACTTTGCGATTGCAAAATTAGTAAAAAACTACCAAAAATTGGCATTTCTTTTGTTAAACTAACAAAAAAACACTCCTTATTGTATTATTTACCCCAATATTTGTGATTCTTTCAGGAAAAATCCTTAAATTTGCAACGGATAATACCAATTAGTATAAATCAACTTATTTACAAACTTTTAAACAAAAAACAAATGAAACATTTTACTAAGCTTTTCGCAGCAATCGCTATGATGTTGGTTGCTATTTGTGCGAGTGCAAAAACAGAAAAAGTGCATGCCACTTTCGAAAGTCCAACTAACACAAATACAACATGGACAGCGGATGCATCTGGTAACACTAAGGGTACTTTCACATGGTCTACCACTTATTACAACCAGTTGAGAAACATCGGTCTGCCTAACGGCGACATCACAAAGTACAAAAAGTTGGTTGTAGACTGTAAGATGGTGACTGGCACTCGGTTCCGCATCTTGTTCTACAAGGGTGGTTCTAACCTCACTCTTTATGCTCAGGATGGTGTAAACGAATTTATCATCAAGGACGAACTGGAGAAGGTTGCACCAAATGACTACAACGAGTACATGCTTCAGTGTGATGAGATTTGCTTGTCTGGAGACAACGGTACTGCTCCTGGAGAGGCTATCATCAATGATGTTTATCTTGAGACTTACGACGATGAGGGCGTGAAAACTTACGCTACCTTCGAAAGTCCAACCAACACGAACACAACATGGACAGCGGATGCATCAGGTGACACTAAGGGTACTTTCACATGGTCTACAACTTATTACAACCAGTTGAGAAACATCGGTCTGCCTAACGGCGACATCTCTAAATACAAGAAGCTGGTTGTAGACTGTAAGATGGTGACTGGCACTCAGTTCCGCATCTTGTTCTACAAGGGTGGTTCTAATCTCACACTTTACGCAAAGGATGGTGTAAACGAGTTCATTATCAAGGACGAACTGGAGAAGGTTGCACCAAATGACTACAACGAGTACATGCTACAGTGTGATGAGATTTGCTTGTCTGGAGACAACGGAACTGCTCCAGGAGAGGCAATCATTAATAGCGTATATCTTGAAACTTATCCAGAGAACGAGTCAGTAGAAATTCCAGATATTCAGTACGAAGAAGACCCTGGCAGACCAGAAGGTGACTTTATTGACTTCGCAGCAGCATTCCCAGAACTCCAGCCAAGAATTGGTTTAGGCACTGATTCTCATCCAATTGTACTTGGTAACGGTGAGGTTGTTGTAGGTCAGAGAAGTCAGACTGTCATTGCAGACCTCTCTGCATACAGCAAACTGACAATCGTGACATCTCCAAACATGAAGCTTGTGCTCTACATGAACCATGAGGTTGCTGCTCAGCAGAATGCTGGTGACTATGCAGAGGCTGATGCAGGCAAGTATGTATTCATGGATGTTCAGGCCGATGAGAATGGTATTATTGAAGTTGACCTGACACAATTCGACAAAAAAGACCTTAACTGCATTGCTCTGCCTTGGGACAACAATAACAAGGGAACAGTATGGTATCTGCTCCTCACAAAGGATACTGCAACAGCTATCAACAGCACGAAGGCAAATGCTGTGAAGGGCGAAGTATTCAACCTCGCAGGTCAGAAACTTGCTGCTCCAGTGAAGGGCTTCAACATCATTAATGGCAAGAAGGTATTGGTTAAGTAAACTGATATTTCCAATAAATACACAAACGGGGTCACTCAATGTGAACCCTGTTTTCTTTTTCTTAAGCCACACTTTTTCCCTACAAGCCTACGAAAAATTTGCAGCCCCTAGGGGGAAATGTTTTTTCCCTTAAGGGGAATTTCTGTTGCAGGTCGTGCAACGTACGTTGCACGACCTGCAACATAGGTTGCACGACCTGCAACAGAAAAAACCTCTAGGGGAAAGGAAAAAGATCCCAAGGGATAGCAAAAAAAGAAGTGACAGAGAACCAACAATTCTCTGTCACTTACAATTTGTCGGGATGATCAGACTCGAACTGACGACCACACGCCCCCCAGACGTGTACGCTAACCAACTGCGCTACATCCCGATTCCTGATAACGGTTTCGCTTTCGGAGTGCAAAGTTACGACTATATTCTGACTCCACCAAACAATTTAGGGAAAAAAATAAAAAAGAATTGGTAAGCTCTCGTTTTTATGGTTTTTGTTTTGCAGAATGCGAAATAAATTGTAATTTTGCAACCAAAATAATTAGTCGGACAAAATGAAAAAGACGGTTCTAACAATTGGGTTACTATGCTGCATGATGCTCGGCATCGATGCACAGACAACTGTTGAAAGTATCAGAGAGAGGTATAACGGTATCAAGAGTTATCTGGCCGAAATGATGAAGGAGGATGGCGTCCCTGCTGAATATTGCCAACTGCATTTGAAGCAGAACCTACCTGCCACAGGCCCGCATTTCGAGGATGTACTACTCTATTGGGGCGATGACGAGGACGATGAAGATCCGATTTACCCCAATCACCACATCTGCTATGCCCAGACGAAATACAACTTCGCTGTTCGTGAGTTCTACGAGGAGTATCTGTACGACGATAAAGGCAACCTCATCTTCATCTATGCCCGCAACCCTGATATCGGTTTCGATGAAGGCATCATCTACGATTTCCGATTCTACCTTAACAAAGGCAAGGTGATGAACGTCATTATCAAGTCAAGTGCCGACTTGGGAAAAACCTTCAAAGATGTATATACGGGCAAGACCGTACCCAAGGAATATACAGAACAATTGGACGAGTACATATCATCAGCAAAGCGATATAAGACGCTGTTCAAAGCCGTCGACGACTGCACCAGCCTACTCTAACTGCCTATGATTCAGCAGACAGAAATCACACTGAAGTCTATGTCGCGTGGATTCCATCTGGTTACCAATGAAATCGTACGCCAACTGCCTCCACTACCCCGCACAGGCATCATCAACATCTTCACCAAGCACACCAGTTGCGGACTCTCCATCAACGAGAACTGCGACCCTGATGTCCGTATCGATATGGAGACCATCTTCAACCGTCTCGTACCTGAAGGACGTCCCGAATACCAACACACCCTCGAAGGGGTTGACGATATGCCTGCTCACGCTAAATCGGTTCTCAGCGGAGTGAGCCTCACCATTCCCATCACCAACGGGCGGCTCAATCTGGGTACTTGGCAAGGTATCTACTTCTGCGAATACCGCTCTTACGGAGGCCCAAGGAAACTGGTCGTAACAATCATAGGCGAGCCCTAACGATCAGTAGTCTTTCATCTATCGATTTTTCTCCTACTAGTTTTGCCTTAATGGCAACTTATTTTACAGCGAAATGAATCATTCTTTGTTGGTTTTGAACCGAGTATGAAATATATTTCGTACCTTTGCAATCCGAATAATAGTTGGAAATGACACTATTTTTTATAAAATGAAATCTCAAAGAAAAACATATATCGTTTTAAGCATTCTGGTTCTACTCCTCACCACACTCTTTGCTTCATGTGAGTTAAACAGAGTGGAAAGGATTGGACATAGTACCCGTGACTCTATCAAGTGGGAAGATTCTGCATACCACATGGTTCAGATTATGGACTACTACTATGGAAACAACATGACAGATTCGATGGAGCTCTTCGCTCCTAAAGCGATGGATTTCTGTCAAAAGCATAAGAAATGGCGCTATTATTACAAGATTTGGGCTAATTGCGCGATGGATATGGTGTGGAGTGGTCTGTTTATGGAAGCGGTTGACGAAGCCAAGAAAATGCAGGAAAATGCGCTCAGCAAGGACCATTCAGAAGGACTGATGTACGCTTACCAGGTGTTGGGAATAGCCTATAGTTATCAAAAAAACATGGAAGAGGCTATTCAATGTTTTAAGCGCGCCTTGGAGCAATGCGAAAAGGTCACATATCCTGGCAGCAAGTTTGCGCTTTACAACTATTACACCACAGCCCTCTGTGAGAGCAAGAAATTCGCAACCATGGACTCTGTGCTGACCGACTGGAAGAAAGAGGTCGATGCTTATCCTGTCGATACAGCTAATGCAAATGCCGACGTATATGCCAACTGGCATTACAAGTATCTGCGGGCATTAGCAAGCTATATGATCGAGATGAAACAATACGACGGATTGGAAGAGGTGCTCGACTCTGCTACTTATTATGAAGAGATTGACGGCAACTACCCATCGTGCTTGTGTCAGTTGGCAACCAGCCGTTATCAATTCGCAATGGCTCGGGGCGACTTCGAAGAAGCATTGCGACAAGCAGATCGAATCATCGAAATCAGCGAAGATATCGAAATAAGCAACTACATCTTGGCATTTCGCTATCGCAGCAAGGCACAGGAAGCGCTTGGCAACTATAAGGAAGCGCTTATCAACCTGCAGCAACATCAAGAGCTGAACGACTCCATTTTGGCGGCAGAAAACAGCGAACAACTGAACACGCTCAATAAACGCTTCGAGGTGAACGAGTTGAAAATGCAAGGCGAACGCGACCGCATGAAAGCCGAAGGACGCCAGATGCTGCTCGTCGTCATACTCACCATTTTTGCTTTTATTGCACTCATCCTATTTGTAATCGTCCGTCATCGGGCAACTGTCAAGTTGGAGAAAGAACATAAGAAGTTGGTCGAGGCCTACGAGCAGTTGGAAATCGCAAATGCGAAAGCCAAAGAATCGTCGCGAATGAAGAGCAACTTCATCCAGCAAATCTCCCACGAAATCAACACACCTCTCAACATCCTATCAGGGTTCACACAGGTCATCACAATGCCTGGAGTAGAACTGAGCGACAAGGAGAAAGAAGAAATCAACAACGGCATCATGGAGAATACAGGCCGTATCTCGGAATTGGTCAACAAGATCATCAACCTTGCAGACACCAATAGCCAGATTGTCATCGAACGCAACGATACCGTCGAAATCGCACAGATAGCTAACGATGCCATCCATAATAGCGGCATCATGGCAGCCAAGCATCTCACGTTCGACAAACAAATACCTGCCGAAGTAGCAAACATCGTACTCACAACCAATCACAAGGCTGCTGCACGTGCCCTCACTCTGATACTCGATAATGCCCGTAAATTTACCGCACCAGCCGAAGCTGAAGTGAAACGAATGGGAGAAGATGCCACATGGGACATGAAACATGCATTGCTGACAGTCCACTCCGACGGAAGCCAAGTATGCTTCACGGTTGAAGACACAGGTATCGGCATACCTCCAAAAGAAGCTGAACATATCTTCGAAGAGTTTGTGCAACTCGACAACTACTACGACGGAACAGGAATCGGACTGACGGTAGCTCGCAGCATCGTACGCAAACTCGGAGGCGACATCACTCTCGACACCACCTACAAGGACGGAGCACGCTTTGTGATGACATTACCACTTTAGGAGAGGTGAGAGTTGACAATTGAGAGGTGAGAGGTGAGAGGTGAGAGGTGAGAGTTAAGAGTTAAGAGTTGAAAGTTGATAGTTGATAGTTGATAGTTAACAGTTGAAAATTGAGAGTTTCTACTTTTTCCGAAAAAAATTAAGGAAGGGAGCATAAGGATTGCGATTTTTTTCGTACCTTTGCACCTCGAAAGCGTGTTGAACACGTAAATGAATTAACTAAAGGGGTGCTGACCTGTCTTTGGGTCGGCTGAGATCATACCCAAGAACCTGATGCAGATAATGCTGCCGTAGGGACGATTAGATATGTTTTACTCCTTTGTATTGTTTAATCTTTAGTTAAGTTAAAGTTTCATGAGAAAAAAGATTGTTACAGCTGTTGCATTCTTATGTGCATTAAGCAGTAGTGCCTCAACCGTAGAACCAGACACCATGAAGGTTGAGCAAATCAATGAGATTGTCATTATGGGCGTGAAGATGAAGAAGGATGCACCTTTCGCCATTTCGAACATCGAAGGAAAACAACTTCAGGAATTCTCGAAGACGGGACGCGAACTCCCGATGATGTTCACCCGTACACCTGGAGTGCAGGCTTGGGGCGAGAATGGTCTGGGTACCGGTACGACTTATATGCGCATTCGTGGAGCAGGCGACAGCCGCATCAACGTAACCCTCGACGGAATAGCGCTCAACTCGCCTGAGGACCAGTGTGTATTCTGGGCAAACATGAACTCCTACGGCAGTCTGCTGGGTAGCACTCAGATTCAGCGTGGAGTGGGTTCGTCGACCAATGGTGACGGAGCTTTCGGAGGTACTATCATGCTGAAATCGAAATCACCTTCGCTGACCCCACAGGCAGAAGTGTCAGGCTCGTTTGGTTCGTACAACACTTGGAACTACGGCGGTTCGTTCTCGTCTGGTCTGCTGTGGAAACATCTTGTGGTCGATGGTGCTTGGCATCAAACGCAAACTGACGGTTTCCTGCACGGCACAAGTGGCACAAGTGGCAGCTATTACGGAGGTCTGATGTTTATGAACTCCGAAGAGAACCTCTTGCTTCGCTACAAGCATTTCGGAAACTACGAGAAGACGGGACAGGCTTGGAACGGGGTGACTGCTGGTAATGACGACTATAGCATGAATGCCTACGACGGCATCAAGACCTATCAGGACTTATGGGATGCAGGACTGGGACGCTTCAACAACCTGTACGAGTATTTCGATCCCGACTGGAATGGTGGGTGGACCATCAGTCGCTACCAGATGAGCGATGGTAAGCTGTGGAACAAAGCTACCGATAACTTCTGGCAGAACCGCCACATCCTCTCGCTGGCTTGGCGGATTGACGGTAACTGGAGCGTCAATGCCTCCCTGCACTACACTCACGGATATGGTTACTACAATGAGTTCCGCTACAACAACAAACTGAAGAAGTTCGGACTTGCCAACTATGTCGATACGAACGGAAAAACGGTAAAGAAGAGCGACTTCATCCGCAAGAAAGGACTGAGCCAGAACGCCTACGGAATGCTTTGGAACGTGAACTACAACGATCTCAACTGGGACGTGATTGGTGGTGTATCGATTCAGAACTTCGAGGGCAACCACTTTGGCTTCCTCACCTATGCCAATCCGTCGATGAGCACCATCATTGCCAATCAGCCTACAGCATTCGGTAATAGATGGTCGGCAGAGAAGGGTGAACTGCAATACTACGACAGCGATGCCGAGAAGAACGACATGAGTGCATACACAAAGGCAACCTTCCACCTCAACGACTGGTTGGACATCTTCGGAGACCTTCAGTTCCGACATGTACGCTATATGACCAACGGTATCAACGACAAATTCTATGCAAATAATGACGGGACCTACACGAATCAGCGTCTCGACATCAACAAGAAATACGATTTCTTCAATCCAAAGTTTGGTGTTTCGTTCCACCAGAACGGTCATAATGCATACGCCAGCTATGCCATCAGCCATCGTGAACCCGAGCGAAACAACTTCACAGACAACGGAGCCTACCCAGCTCCCAAAGCAGAACAGTTGAACGACCTTGAGGTGGGATATGGCTACACAGCCGACAATTGGGGAGTAAGCCTCGGAGGTTACTTTATGGACTATCATAACCAATTCGTACAGACAGGTGCGACAAGCGACACAGGCGAGCGGCTCACCACAAACATCAAAGATTCGTATCGTCTGGGTGTAGAAATGAGTGCCCAATGGAGTCCGCTCAGCTGGCTTTCTGTCGAAGGAAATGCAGCTCTGAGCCGTAACCACATCAAAAACTTCGATGAGGTGATTGAGACCTACGATGCTGATTGGAACGACCTCGCCCCCACCCTTGTACACTACGACAAATCAACCCTGGCCTTCTCGCCATCGGCCATCTTGAACGGCTTCATCGACTTCCACTACAAGGGATTGCAGGCAACTTGGCACACAAACTTCGTGAGCCGTCAGTATCTCGACAACACAGAGAACTGCAATCGCTCGCTACCAAGCTACAGCATCAGCAACGTGATGCTAAGCTACACGCTCAACTCCTCAACGATTCAATCCCTGAAGTCCTCTATTTTCAAAGAGGCTATCTTCGGGCTGAACTTCAACAACATCTTCAACCGCCATTATGCAGCTAACGGTTGGGTTTATTCTGCAATCGTAGGTAATACCTATCCAGAAAACAACCGCTATTATCAGATTGGCTACAACGCAATGGCTGGCTTCAATGTGATGGGAAGTGTGACACTCAAATTCTAACTAGAGCAACTATGGATTTTTTAGCTGCCCATTGGCTCGACATCCTCACCACCATCCTCGGACTGGCATATATTCTCTTTGAATACAAAGCCAGCCGCTGGATGTGGCTCGTAGGATTCCTGATGGAGGCACTCGGCATCGTTCTCTACTATCAAAAAGGTCTTTATGCCGACTGCGGTATGGAAACCTACTACCTCATCATGACCTTCTACGGCTATTGGAGTTGGGTGAGGCCTGAGAAAAGAGTTCAAGGTTCAAGAGATCAAGGTTCAAAGGTTCAAGGTTCAAAGGTTCAAAGTTCAAGAGTTCAAGGTTCAAAGGTTCAAGGTTCAAAGGTTCAAGGTTCAGAGTTCAAGGCTCAGGATACTGTTCTCGATGCTGGACCCTCAACACACAACTCAGAACGCCCCATCCGCCACTTTCCTAAGAAACTGATACTCCCCTGGTTGTTGGTGATAGCAGCCGTATGGGGAACCATCTACTGGATACTCGTTACGTTTACCGACAGTAGTGTGCCTCTCACCGACAGTTTCACGACAGCCCTCAGCATCGTAGGCGTTTGGGCACTTGCCCACAAATACCTGGAGCAGTGGTTCGTCTGGATAGTTGTCGATGTGATCACCTGCGGACTCTATTTCTATAAGGACATTCCCTTCAAAGCCTCGCTCTACGGACTCTATGTCATCATCGCCATCGCTGGCTACTTCAACTGGCGAAAGAAAATGAAAGTTGACTATAATAAAGAGGAAATAAAAGGCAAAAATGAACCGATTTTCAGAAATAATTCGTAAATTTGCAGCGAAAATCAAAAGAAACGTACAAAAATAACTAAGTAAAGATGAAAAGAATCCTGTACTGGGTGCTGGCCGTCACCCTTATTTGCGGCCCTTTGGTGCTGACATCATGTTCCAAAGACAACGATTCCGTCGAGACTCCCGTCAAGAAGGACTACCTAACGCTATGGAACCCCTGTGAAGCACTCACCGCACTGAAGGCATACGTTGAGGATGTGACGAATCCCTCATCGAAGAACTTCATCAAGGAGGAAGACCGCATTGTCACGTTCGACATGGACGGCACATTTGTGGGCGAGTTATACCCCTCCTATTTCGAATACAACATGCTGGAATACCGTGCGCTCGACGATCCCACCTACAAGGACATCGCTCCTGACGACGTGAAAGAAGCAGCACAGGAGATTCGCGACTTTGTGAGGAACGGAAAGAAACTGCCCGATCATTTCGACATGAAACACGCCTATGCAGCAGCAAAAGCGTATGCAGGCATGACGTTAGCCGAGTTCGACGCTTATGTCAAAGCTTACGCATCGTTCCCTGCAAACGGTTTCAGCGGTATGACCTATGGACAGAGCTTCTACAAACCCATGCTTCAGGTGTTCGACTATCTGAAGGCAAACGGCTTTACGTTCTATGTTGTTTCGGGTTCCGACCGATTCATCTGCCGATCATTGGTTGAGTCGTTAGGCATCAGTCCTAACCGAGTAATCGGTATGGATGTCCGACTCCGCTCATCAAGTCAAGGCACCGAAGCAGGTGTCAACTACACGATGGGAAAGGAAGAAGACATCATCCGCACTGACGAACTCATCATCAAGAACCTGAAGACCAACAAGGTGATGCAAATCATTCAGGAGATAGGCAAAGTGCCCGTACTCTCATTTGGAAACAGCGGAGGCGACTGCGCCATGCACAACTACTGCCTGAGCAACCCGACGTACAAGACAGCAGCTTTCATGCTGATTGCCGACGATGAGGCAAGAGACCACGCCAACCGCGAGAAGGCACTCAACCTAGGCAATCAGTGGCGCGAAGCCGGCTATCATGTCATCTCGATGCGCGACGACTTCAAGACCATCTATGGCGACGGAGTTGTGAAAACCGACTTCACATTCCCTGCCCCCTAACACACAAAACTCCTCCCTATCCTTCTCTCCCCTTGGGGGGAGTGCGAAGGGGGAAAAATCCGTTCCTGTCCCCCCTCAGTCCCCCAAAGGGGGATGACGGGGGGAGTTAGAGAACAGGCTGACGAACATGATTCGCCAGCCTGTTTATTTAGAAGCTCAGGAGTTCAGTAATCACTCCTGTAAACTGAATTTTACTTCACCAGAATCTTCTTACCATCAACGATATTGATGCCCTTTCTAAGCGTCTGAATGCGTTGTCCGCTCAGGTTGTAGATAGCAGATGATGCATTCTTTGCAACCTCGATTTCTGCAATAGCAGAAGGTTCTTTCTGGCTTTCGGTTCCGAAGTATGTGAGACGGAAGTTGTCCACCTTGAACCATGTCTGGCTTGATGCCTTGATTTCTACAGGCTCGTTTTCTGCAATCGTAAAGATGATACTACCATCCGTAGCATAGTTGAGTTCGTGGTCGAGCACGAAGTCTTGTGTACCATTTGCTGCAGAAAGTGTGATGGTATTTCCTAAGTCGGATGCCATCAGAGCATCGAGCTGATAGGTTCCTGCTGGCAAGCCCTTAATGGTCTGTGAAACCCAGAAGCCTCCGTTTGGAAGACTTGAATTCCATGTATTGAATACATAGGCTCCATCTGCGTTCTCAATCGTGTAAGTCGCATTGCTGTTGTCTTTTGCTCCTGTGTCGCCACTCGCAGCTGTGTTGTAGGTCCAGCCCTCAGTTGTACCGGTTTCGAAACTATTGTTCGTGATGCGAACCGTAAAGTCAACAGGATTGTCATCGCTGGCACCCTTATATTCAGGATTGTACATGCGTGCAAGTGCAAGGTCCATATCGTCCATGAGTTGAGCGATTCCTTCTGGATTCATGCTGTATGCATTGTCCTTTCTGTCAAGGATGTTTTGGCAGAAGAGCAGGTTCTCAGCTGTCATGTTTTCAGCATTGAGTTCAACCTCCATGTCGAAGTTCGATGAAGCTTGCTCGAACTGAGTCATCAAAGCGTGATTCTCCTTCACGGCTTGTATAGCATTCTGTACTTCAGCAACTGCCTGGCTCATTTTCTCCACATCGTCTGAGCTCACCTTCTTTGCATCACTACTTACCTCCTCAGCATCTTTCTTCACCATATCGAGCAAAAGTCCGTCGCTGGTTTCGAGCAATCCGTCGAGTTCGGCAATCATGCCATTCAGCTCGTTGTTCAGCACATCCTTGTCAATTGCGTTGTATTCAACCTGGAACGAATACCAAACTACCCAGCTATTTGCCTCCAACTGGTCAGATGTGATACCGAACACGAGATCAGCACTATCTGTGAGGACGGTCTGTACCGAACGTTCAAGCACCATAGTCAGTTCATCGTTGGTGAATGCTCTCATGGCCGACTCCTGGTTGTTAGGGATATAGAGACCGGCAGCCTCGTCGATCATCGAAGGATTGACAAAGAAGTCAGGATCGGTTGTGGCCAGTTGAGCCTGGTTGGCAATCGGAGTTTTACCATAACCTGCAAACACATAAGCATTTGGAATCTCATCGCCTGCTGTGTATGCGCTGTAGTTCGCACTATTATCTGAATAGCGATAGAATGCCTTCGTGCGGATGGTATAAGTACCTGCAGGCATGTTGCTCAACGTGCGGCTAACGGTAAACGGACTTTGGTTCCAAACCTCAGCCGTTCCAAACTGTGTCTTGAAGTTGCTGGCTGCACCATACTTCCACTCCTTATCGGGAACAGCTGTATTCGACAAGGCTGTAGTGCTGTAAGTATAAGCCAATTCCGGGATAAGAACAGAGATGTCGAAATTCGTCTCTGTAGGTTCACCCTTCTTCACGAGTTCTTCCCAAGTCTTACGTGTCTCGTCCACAATAATCTCGTTCACCGAAGCGATTGCATTGTTGATTTGATCTGTGGTCCAAGTGTAGTCGCTCAGGGCTGCGAACATATCGTCGCTCAAAGAGTTCAAGCGGTCGTAGAGCGATGGGAACTCTGTCTCATAGCTCGTGAGCAGTTCTGCAAAATCACCCTCATAGTACTCGAGCAACTTGTCGTAAGCCTCTATATTAGCTGTAACGACTGGTATCATCTCGTTCAGCATGGATGTCATTGCTTTATTGGCATCTGGATCGCTCTCGTCTGCGTCACAAAGCACCTTTGCTTGGTCAACCAAATCCTGGAACGTATCTTTCAGGTCTGCGTGGAACTCGCTCATCAACAGGCGCTCAGCAGAATTGACACTTGACTTCAGCGCAAAGAGCGATGGGTCGATACCCGTTCCCACGTAAGTCAAGAAGATACCATCTACGAAGAAGTGTGGCATATTGCCCGAACCCGTGTTGACTGATTTGTAACCCAATGAGAAATAACCGGTTGTCTCTTCGTCGAGTTCGAAATCTATACTCTCCTTCATCCATTGACCTACCGAGAATGTCTTCTTCTGGAACAGATATTCAGTTCCGTCGTCTGCTACAAATCCGATAAGGTTCTTGTCGATTGCCTGCGTACCACCACTATTATAATAAGAGATAGAAAGTGAATAGCGTCCGGCTGGTAGCGAAACAGGTTGTTTGTACTGTACAGCCATATTCCAACATGTTACGAATCCCAGCACCTTACCTTCGTCTGTTCCGTCTGACATTGTGGTTGGAGGCAAGAAGTCTACACCACCCAAGAATGCTTTCGTTCCGATTCCATACACACCACTTGCAGCACCATCATCGGTCTTCGTACGCGTCCATCCCTCGAGTGGCAACATACTGAAGTTTGTGGCTGCGATTCCGTTCGTTGAACAGTCTTTTGCATATGTACAGATACCTCCGACTACCGTATCGTTGAGCGAGAAGTGTGGGTTCACGATGAAGAATTCCGACAAGTCGGTCAGTCCTGATTCGTTCACTTTCTTCTGAGCCTCGATGGCTGCCAGCACCTCCTCAAGGGTTGCACTCGGATTGTTATATACTTTCTTGGCCTCGTTTGTATCCACGTTGTATATTTCACCTATCTGGATAACGGCAAACAATTCTTCCTTTGCATCGGCTATCTCCTGACGGATAATCGCATCTTCGTCAATCGAATAGAACTTCACCTGCTTCAAGAACAGATGGGGAGTTGCACCCGAACCGCCTGAGCTGGCAAAACCTATTGAGATCTGTCCTGCTGTTTCTTGAGCCAGACGAATCACGATAGTGTCGTTCATCCATTCATCAGGATTTCCTTGTGAGAGCGGATACGATGAACGTTGTGAACAATATCTGGTACCGTCGTCTGCAATGAATCCCATGTGATTCTGAGAGATTCCCGTACCTCCACTTGTGTTCTGACTGGTGACAACCATCATATACGCACCCTTTGGCAAAGTTGCCTCTTGGTAATAACGAATTGAGTTGCCCCATACAGCAATCAGTCCCAACACTTTGCCTGGTGCTCCCAATTCCTGATAAGGAGCAATGTAGGTAGTACTACCACCACCTAACTGTGGCCACACTACTTCCTCGCCTACTCCGTCGTCAATCAAAGCGAATATACCACCAGCTCGTGCATCACGTCCATCAATCGCACGGATTGAATCTGGCATCTTGATATTATCGGTAGGGTTAGCTGCTATCCAACCGGTTACTGGTTGCTGACCATACAGTCCTACACTACCTATTGAATCCGAACCTGCTCCATAGTCCGCCATATCCTTACTGTATGTACGAATATCAACCGTTACAGCTTCGTCGGCCGAGAAATCGGCATTCTGCAACAATTTGGAAGTCAGGTCCTCAACAATCACATAATCTCTCTGGGCAAAAGCCGATAGAGAGAATACTCCTGCTAGGAGGAAAAAAGTAATTTTTTGTCTCATGCTTGTTAAGAAATAGAGTTAGTAAAATAATTTGTCGGTTACAAAGTTACTATTTTTTTTGTGTACCTACCTATTTTGTTTCGAAAAAAAAGTGTATATTTCCTCGTATCTATTGTATTTTTTCTCCTATTTTTAGTTTTTATTTCCTGAAAACCTTCGTGGTCGCTCCCCCATTACGGACGATATTCACCCCAGGCAACAAGCGTGCTTGGGGTGTTCCGTTGATGGCATAGATGGCCTTGGGCTTGATAGGACTGACCTGAATGGATGAGATACCTACTGGGGTATTGAGTTCCTGCTCGGTCTTCTTCAGGTCGGACGTGAAGCCTACATAGCTGATGACCGAACGTCCCTGGGTGTTGGTCGATGTCAACCCGAATACCGTCTCGTCTGTCAGTTTATATCCGCTATTCTCTTCGATGGTCCATGCCACCATGATGCGTCCGTCCTTCAATGTACGAACGTCTGCAGGATTCACGATATTCACCCAAGTACCGTTGATGTACCACAGCTGTGAGTCGTTCTTGGTTTTCGATACCTCGGTAGCCACAACAACGAGATACTTCATTCCTGGCTCCATGTATTTCTGCTCCCTGTAGCGCAAGGCTATGTTCTGAGCACCTTTCTTCGTAATCGTGATGGTGTTGTCCTTCGTGCTATAGGTGATGTCCGACGCACCTAGACGATCGCTCACACGGTTGCGATACCAGTCGGCTGCCTTCCACGAGTAGATGTTCGTAGGGATGGAAGTCTCGACGGCAATGGTGGCTTGATGCACATTACCCATTCCGTCGGTATAAGTCACCTTGATGTCGGCCGTTCCTTGTTTCTGTCCGGCATAAATGATTCCGTCACGAACGTAAGCCACTTGTGCATCACTACTTTCGCACGTTGCGTCAAGGGTCACAAACTTCGTTGATCCGTCTGCCAGCTTTGCCTTTACGGTAAAGGTGCGGCTCTGTCCCAAGTAGAACTTCACGCTAGTGGGTGTTGTCTGAATACCTTGTACGGCTGCAACGTTTTCTGCCACTAAGTGTTCGTTGTCTATCGTCACCTTTATTTCTTTACCCGCGTAAGCTACCTCTTTGCTGAATCGTTCCGATTGCTGAATGCCTAAGCCTATATGCTTGTCGGCATCAACCAGAACAATGCGGAACGTACGGTTGGCAAGCATTCCATCGAAATGTCCCTTTCGTGCACCTATCGTAAGGGTCTTGGTCTGATTGTCCCAACTGAACGGAATCTCTGAGAAAAGTCCTTTCTCGTAGTTGTAGTTATCGCGCTCGTCCTCATAGAGGGTGAACTGCCCGTCTGCTCCTGGATAGATGCGGATTTCGAGATTGTCCCAATTGCTCTGCTCGCTATACTGAACCTTGGGACCCCAAGGCATGATGGTTCCCTGACGGACATAGAGAGGCATCACAGCCAAACCAACCTCTCGCTTTACCGTCTGTCCGCCTTCATACTGCTGTCCGTTCCACAGGTCCGTCCAGTTGTCGCCCTTAGGCAGATAGACGTTACGCTGGGTTGCTTGCGACTGTACCACAGGTGCTACGAGCAAATCGCTACCGAACATCAGCTGGTCCTTCAGTTCGTGTGTACGGATATCTTCTGGATAAGCGATACCCATTGCCCGCATGAACGAATAGCCTTCGTTATACACCCGTCTGTCGATGCTGTAGATATAAGGTAGCAAAGCGTAGCGCAGGTTGATGTAGCGATTGATGATATCATAGTAGCTCTCGCCTTCTTTTCCAAACTGATAGATGGCCCTGTCTGTACTTGAGCCGTGACTACGCATGATGGTACAGAAGGTTCCGAACTGAACCCATCGGCAATAGAGTTCGTTGTAGGTGTCCTGCCCTGCTCCTTGATAGTTGCCGTTGAAGAAACCGCCTATATCGCTATTCCAGCTGGGAATACCACAAGCCGAATAGTTCAAGGCTGCAGGAATCTGATTGGCGAGCGTCTCCCACGAAGCCGTGATGTCTCCACTCCACGTTCCTGCTCCATAGCGTTGCATACCGATGAATCCCGAACGGGTCATAATCATCACACGCTTGGCTTCTGTCAAAGCTGCTTTCTGACCACGATGACCATCATACACTCCACTGGCGTGCATCAAAGGGAACACATTACGCATCGAACGCCATGTATGCTGGCTCTCCAACGATTTCGGATTCAAGGTTGCATTGTCCTGATCGGTTGGATTCAGCACCACGAAGTCGCTTGTCGTCTCCCAGTCGTCTCCTCCTTGATAGTGGTCGGGTTCCGATGAGTCCACCCAGTAAGCATCCACTCCTTTCGTCACAAGTCCTTCGTAGAGACACTTCCAATAGTAGTCGCGAGCTGACTTCTGGAAGGGGCTGTAGATACCTACACGCTCGTTGTTTGGCCATGTGGACGACATGATGTTGTTACCTTGCTTCATCAGCTGGTTCTGCTCCTTGAAGTGTTTATACTGCTTGGTGTCCGGTCCGAAGTTTGCCCAGATAGAAATCAACAGATGTGCTCCGTCTGCATGCATGCCGTCAATCATCTTGGGATAGTCTGACACGAACTCAGGATTGAGAAACTCCATTGCGTTCCACTGGTTGTTTCCTCCCCAGTATTGCCAATCCTGCACCACGCAATCGATAGGTACATGCTGTGAGCGGTACTTCTGGAGCACACCCAAGGTCTCCATCGCACTCTTGTAGCGTTCCTTGCTCTGGAAGTAGCCAAACGACCACAACGGCACCATCGTGGCCTGTCCCGACAGTTCGCGTATGTGGCGCACCACATCATCGCCATTCGTTTCCGAACCTACCATCACATAGTAGTCAACCGCATGGGCAGCTTCTGTCGTGAAGGTAGCCCCGTTCGTCGAGTTGTCGCTAAAGTTACATGGACCGTACAAGTCCCAATACAGACCGTAGCCTCTTGTGGAGTGGAAGAACGGAATCCATACCGACATGTTGTTCTGCACCATGTGACTATAGCTCTTGTTGCGATGGTTCAAAGCACCATCCTGAACCTGTCCGAATCCATAGATGGCCTCACCATTCGACAACCGGAACGACTGCGACACATTATACGGGTCGATGGTGTGCGACGTTCGCTTCGTGAAAGTTGCCTTCGCACGCTCCCTGATCAGCACTTTTCCGTCGGGACGGAAGAAACTTACCACACCCGTCTGCTTGTTACAAGCTACCGTCACCTTTGCTGTCTTGAGCGTATCAACCGTTGTGCCTTCCGTCTTCGTCAACGCAACTTCCTGAGGAGTCATCGTAACGACCACCTTGGGGTCCGACTTACCCAACGCATCTGCGGTTTGATACTTCGTCACACGGACAATCTCCGGTGAATAAAACTTGATTTCGGTCACAACACCACCTGCTGTTACCGAGTAGTCTTGTGCATACATCTGCACCATCATGAAGGCTGCAAGAGCCGTAAAAAGAATTCGTTTCATCATTTCCATGGTTAATAATACTTACTTTTTCAACAACAATATCGAATGCAAAGATAGGAAAAAAAGTAGATACAAAGTACAAAATGCAATGAATAAATCGAAGAAAACACCAAACTATAACCCGAATTACAATTTTTATTACTAATTTTGCATTCAATTTGAATCCATTAACACTAAAAAATATAAAGGTATATGAAACAAACAAAATTTTGGTTTTATGCAACCATTCTTACCGGTATCACACTTGTAGCCTGTACAAACGAAGACGTACCCGTTCCGTCACCCGAAGACCAAGTTGAATCTCAACTGAAAAAGATGACGCTACGCGAAAAGGTCGGACAACTCTTTTTCGTACGCCCAGAGGCTCTCGACACTACCATCCACTACACCAAGACAGGAAACATCGATGAAGCTACCGACGACCTCAAAGAAATCAAGCTCCAGGCTGTGAACGCAACCATCAAGGATGTAAACCAGAAATATCCTGTTGGCGGTATCATTCTCTATGCACACAACATCAAGGACGAGGCACAGCTCTCTACCTTCATTCCACAGATCCGAGCTCTCAAGGGCGCTCCCCTACTCTGTATCGACGAGGAAGGCGGACGTGTGGCTCGTATCGCCAATAACGACAATTTCAACCTGAAGAAATACCAGTCGATGGGAGCCATCGGAGCTACCGGAGACCCATCTAACGCCTACGAATGTGGCAACTACATCGGGACCTACCTCACCCATTTCGGGTTCGATATCGACTTTGCTCCTGTGGCTGACGTGAACACCAATCCCGAGAACATCGTTATCGGAGCACGTGCCTTTAGCGACGACCCCAACGTAGCTGCAACAATGGTGACTCACTATCTGCAAGGACTGAAAGATGCAGGTGTCGTAGGTTGCATCAAGCACTTCCCAGGTCATGGCGACACAAAAGCCGACACTCACTATGGTTATGCACAGACCCTGAAGTCTTGGCCCGAGATGGTCGATTGCGAAATGGTCACCTTCAAGGCTGGCATACAATGGGGCTGTCAACTCATCATGACCGCTCACATCGGAGCACCTAACGTGACTGGTTCTGACATCCCTTCTACCCTCTCGTCCGTCATCCTGCAGGATAAGCTACGCAACGAATTGGGCTACCAGAACATCATCATTACCGACGGAATGGAAATGGGAGCCATCAGGAGCCATCACCCAGCAGTTTGCTTCTGGCGATGCAGCCGTTTTGAGCATCCTCGCAGGAGTCGATATCGTGCTTGGACCACAGAACCTCATCGAAGCCTTCGATGCTGTTGTTAAAGCAGTCGAAGAAGGTACTATCAGCGAAGAACGCATCAACCAAAGCGTACGTCGCATCCTACTGCTGAAGAAAGAAAGAGCAAGAATGACATTATGAACATCAATCAACACATGGCCAAACTGTGGCGAGCCATCAACAAGAAAGAGTCGTGGAACCAGTTCTTCATGACACTCGTCGCCACCACGATTTCTATCGCCCTCACCTTCGGAACGACAGCCATCATCGACAATCAGAAGAAAGAAAACGACAAACAAGAAATTGTGATGATGGTCATGTACGACATGTATCGTTCGCTCAAGTCGGTCGAACAGGCCGACTCTATGATCCAAGAGGCGATGGAACTCCAGCTGCAGATTGCACTCGACACTACTAAGTTCGATGAATTGTATATGGCGCTTACAGTATCAGCCATGCCCGAAATCGAATACACAGAGACCACAGAACACATCTTCTCGTCAAGCATCGAAACCATCAATACCATCGGCAACGTGCTCTTCACCGAGACGGTAGCTGAGTTCTATTCGAAACGCAGCTTATACAACACGGCAATATGCGATTCTATTTCGAAGAACTACATAAAAACTGTGTCCACATTCTCAAATCTCAACGAAGTCCTCAGTTTCAGTTTCTACAACTATGCAATACTCAGCGGCGGCCTACTCACCTCGATGCAGCAACTATTCGCCCTATCCAAGCAGATGATGGATATATCCGACGAAGATCTGGCTGTCTATAGCAAGGAACGTGAAAAGATTGAACAGACCATATCAGAAGGAGATACCATCCGAAATAAAATGTTTAATAAGGTGATGCAACTTAATTATCAGATTGAAGCTGCAAAGGCAAAAACCATTGAACATTGAACATTGAACATTGTTGTCATACTCCTCAGTCACTCTGTGACAGCTCCCCTATCTTAGGGGAGCAGCTTATTTCGCTATCCCACCCACAGCTCCCCCTCTAAGATAGAGGGTGCCCTTTAGGGCGGGGGCGTATGACAACCCTCTAACCTCTAACTCTTAACTCTAAACTCCCCTACGGGGTTCTTGACCCCTTAAAGCTCCCCCTCTAAGATAGAGGGGGTGCCCTTTAGGGCGGGGGCGTATGACACCTTTAACCATGAACCCTTAACCTCTAACCTCTCAACTCTCTGCCCCTCAACACCTGCTGTCGATTCCCCCCAGTTCGCTTATAGCTGACGTGAATCCATTTCGAGCCATTCGCACGCGTTTCCCAGATGAGTTGGTCGAAGTGGAGGTTGTCCACCATCCACAGATACCACTCCCGTAGCCGCTTCGACCCCTGACGGCTGTAGATGTCGGCAGCTTCGCCCTTCATGTGCTGGGACTTCTTGGCACCCTTCACGCAGCTGTTCAGAGCCGGACACCTGTAGCCGCTACTGATGAATACCGGTTCCTTGAACTGTTGTCGCAACGGCTCCAGCACATGCTGACAGAGAGCCTGGAGGTTAGGGATCAGAGCGTCCGGAACCCTGTTGTCTATCCCCATCCGTTGTGCCGTAGCACTACGTTCAAATTCCTTTATTTGAAAATGTTCTGATAATTTCATGGTATTGATTGATTGACGATTGATTATTGATAGCCCTGAAGGGGCGGAATATTATGTCTTTCAGATAGGGTTTCCACCCTATCCTTTACTATGCCACCCTTTCAGGGTTCTTAGTTCTACAGCTCTTAGTTCTTAGCTCTAACTCCCCCTAGAGGGGGAGTTACAGGTCCCAGACCATTAGAGCAAGCCACATGATTGTAGCGCAGATGTGCCTAGCAAGGCTCCCAATACTGTGATGATGAAGCGGATAACTTCCACG
>CACZXN010000035.1 GCA_902785075.1 uncultured Bacteroidales bacterium
TACTAAAATATAATGTGTATCTTTGCAGCAGAGAAATAAATGTCTTCTATATGAGCACTAAGATGATGACCCAAATAATTGCCGAGTATTTCAAGATACGCCCCACCAATCAGCATGGTGCTATTGAGGAACTTTCCCAAATCAAAACTGATGTCAGGCCAAATTAAGTAAAAGAAATAGAAAATAGGCTATGAGCAAGAAATCTATCCGCTTTTTCAACGATCGCGAAGTGCGAGCCGTATGGGATGATGCCAACAACAAATGGTGGTTCGCGGCTACGGATATAGTGCGAGCCATAAATGATGAGGAAGACTACAAGAAATGTCGTAACTACTGGAAATACCTGAAGGGTAAGATGGCAAAGGACGGCGTTCAACTGGTTAGTGTGACTAACCACTTCAAATTCCAGGCTCCAGATGGCAAACAGCGTGCGGCTGATGCTCTTGATGCTGATTGTATTCAGACGGTAGCTAAGAACTATCCCAATAACCGTGCCCGTAAATTCCTCGAATGGTTTACTTATAGTGATAATAGCATCGACGGACAAAGCAAGAAGAAGGCCTATACGCTTATTGAGAGCGAGTTGTTGGATAGTATGGAACCAGGAACCATAAAGTGCTTACAGCAAATCCATGCTTACCTTTTTGGTGGACTCTACGATTTTGCAGGTCAGATACGCACAAAAACCATTTGGAAGGATGGTACATTGTTTTGCCGTGCAGAGTATTTGATGAAGAATCTGAGAATGATCGAGGCAATGCCTGAGACAACCTTTGATGAAATCGTCAACAAATATGTGGAGATGAATGTTGCGCATCCTTTTATGGAAGGTAATGGACGAAGCACACGCATCTGGCTTGACTTGATATTCAAGAAGCGCCTGAAGTTATGTGTGGACTGGAGTAAGATAGACAAAAAGGAGTATCTGGAAGCTATGCATCGTAGCACGACGGATGCTCACATGATAAAATCACTCCTGCAAGGGGCAATGACGGATAAGATTGACGACCGCGAAATCTTCATGAAGGGCATAGACTATTCATATTATTATGAACAAGCCGATTAAGAGAGAGCAAATTGTACACGAATGAGTCCTCCGTATGCCACAAGGGACAGGTGAGTGACATTTGATACAACATAAACAAACAAGCGACGCTGATGGCGTCGCTTGGTGCATTGTAGAGATGCTGTCTGAAGTAATTCTATACGATTGCTCCTGCGTATAATTGTTCTATCGGGAAAATCATGTCCCAATTCTTTCCCCACACAATATTGCCGTTATATATGGAGAAGCGGCTGAACTTGCGAGGGTCGAGATACTTGTTGTATTGTGGATGAGGATGACGACGGATAAAGTCACCAATATCCACCACTTTATTTGTGTTGTCGCTAAAAGTCAGGCGAATCATCAGATTACCTGCGTTTTCTGCTTTTGTTATATATAACCTGTTCATAACCTGTATTCTTTATAGTTTTTTGTTAATTCTTGTGCTTCGAATACTTTGTTTCAACACAAAGAACTTCACCCACTTTTGGATAATGTTCTTATGGTATTTTCTAATGAACTCTTCAGCTGTACGCTTATCTTTTTCAGGTAATGGATCTGCACCTTTCTTTTCTCGTTCTTGAATATCTGCCAACTCTCCATCCATCATGATGAGGTCGAAAATACTTTCTTTGTCGCCATGAAGCACGTGAACGTGTATCGGTTCGTGCTCGTTGGAGAAGAAGTAAAAGATAAATCCAAAGTATTCAAATATCTTAGGCATACGCAGATTGGTGTAAATTTACGTCTGCAAAGATAATGTATTTCCACGAAACAACAAAACAAAAAACAAATTATTTTTGAATAAGGTGAAAAACTATACCATCTACTATAGTATACAAAACTCAAGCGATGCTAGGGAATCGCTCTTGATGGACGATATGGTTGCAAAGATGGATGAGATATAAGAGCTGAAGAACTAAGAGCTGTAGAAGAGAGAAAGGAGGAAAAAAATCCATCTGCTCGGGTGAACAGATGGATTTGTGTTGAATGAGAAATCGGTTGATTAGAACTTGTATGCAACTCCGAGTCCAATGAGGGAGCGGTCGTAGTCGTTTACGAGTTTATAGGTGAATTCGAGGTTCACTTTAATCTTTTCCGTAATTGGATATTCTGCACCGGCTCCGAGGTTGAGACCAAACTTAGATTCGCTATGTGAACCACCACCTGGGACACCGCTTACTCTTGCGTTCTGGAGAGTTACACCAGCCAATGGGTAAACACCAAATTCGCCAAATGTGAATACGTAGTGGAGGTTAACGTTTACGTCTAACATGGTAAGATAGTCTTTCTTCAAGAAGTAGTTGAATGAGCCTTCGATGCGGATAGGGTCGGTAATGCCATACTGTCCTTTGATACCGAAACCAGTACTCTTAGGATCATCGAGACCATACTTGATGTTGATACCAACACTCTTGTCGCCTTGCTGAGCAAACATAGCTGCACTTACGATCAAAGCGCATGCTAACATAAGTAATTTCTTCATAACGTGTTATTTTAAGAATGATTAATTGATTGAAACTGATTTTGGTGCAAAAATAATACTTTGTTTTGAATCGACAAAAAGAAATTGTTAATTATTGCCGAAATCGTGCATCTTTTGTCTTTTTGACGGTAATCTTGACACGTTTGACACCTTTTTTATTAATGGTCTGCAACTTTCGACGATTATCGGTCAGATAATTCGAATAAAATTGCTAACTTTGCAGGCTAAATTGTGATAATGGGGGCGAATGGTGCCCCGACTCTTAACGGATATGAAGATAGAAGAAAAAATACAAGCAGCGGTACAAGTGGCTTTGAAAAGTCTCTATGATGCCGACATCGATGCGAAGCAAATTCAGATTCAGCAGACAAGAAGTGAATTTGAAGGTCAGCTGACGGTTGTGGTGTTCCCATTCCTGCGTGCCTCGAAGAAAGGCCCGGAGCAGACGGGTCAGGATTTGGGCCAGTATCTGAAAGACAACTTGAGCGATGTGGTAGCAGACTTCAATGTGGTGAAGGGATTCCTCAACCTGGTCATTTCGAGCAGCAGTTGGGTTGCTGTGTTGGAGGCTATCAATGCGGACGATCGGTTCGGATTGAAGGCTGAGACAGCTGATTCGCCACTGGTGATGATAGAGTATAGTTCGCCTAACACCAACAAACCACTCCATCTGGGGCATGTGCGCAACAACCTGTTGGGTTCGTCTTTGGCGCGTATCTTGGCTGCAAACGGCAATAAAGTGGTCAAGACCAATATCGTGAACGATAGAGGTATCCACATCTGTAAGTCGATGCTGGCTTGGCTGAAATACGGTAACGGAGAGACTCCTGAATCGTCGGGCAAGAAGGGCGACCACCTCATTGGCGACTATTATGTGGCATTCGACCAGCATTACCGTGAGGAAGTGAAGCAGCTTGTGGCTCAAGGTATGGACGAAGAGAAGGCAAAGCAAGAGGCTCCACTCATCAAGGAAGCTCACGAGATGCTGGTGAAGTGGGAGCAGAACGACCCTGAGGTACGTGCTTTGTGGAGGAAGATGAACGAATGGGTATATGCTGGATTCGACGAGACCTATAAGATGATGGGTGTATCGTTCGACAAGATATACTATGAGTCAGACACCTATCTGGAAGGTAAGGAGAAGGTGATGGAGGGATTGGACAAAGGAATCTTCTATCGAAGAGAAGACGGCTCGGTATGGGCTGACCTCACAGGTGAAGGTCTGGACGAGAAACTGCTGCTGAGAAGCGACGGAACCAGCGTTTACATGACGCAAGACATAGGAACCGCCAAACTGCGTTTCCAGGATTATCCTATCGACAAGATGATCTATGTGGTGGGCAACGAGCAGAACTACCATTTCCAAGTGCTTTCCATCTTGCTCGACAAGCTGGGATTCAAGTGGGGAAAGGACCTTGTTCACTTCTCGTATGGAATGGTGGAACTGCCAAGCGGAAAGATGAAGAGTCGCGAAGGAACGGTTGTCGATGCAGATGACTTGATTGCCAAGATGATAGAAGACGCCTATCAGGTGTCGCGTGAGATGGGTAAGAACGAGGACATCCCCGAAGAGGAAGCTCGTGAGATTGCACGAAAGGTGGGACTCGGAGCATTGAAATACTTCATCCTGAAGGTTGATGCCCGCAAGAATATGCTGTTCAACCCGGCAGAAAGTATCGACTTCAACGGCAATACAGGACCATTCATCCAATATACCTATGCCAGAATACAGAGTGTGCTTCGCAAGGCTCAGAGTGCTCAGGATAATCTGGGTATTCAGAATATTCAGGTTGATCTGAGTGAGAAGGAAGTGGAGCTGATTCAGAAGATGAACGACTTCGGAGAGGTTGTGGAGCAGGCTGGTAAGGATTACAGCCCTTCAGGCATCGCAAACTACTGCTACGAATTGACAAAGGTGTTCAATCAGTTCTATCACGATTTCAGCATCCTGAACGAACCCGACGAGCAGAAGAAGGCCGTACGACTGATGCTTGCCAAGAATGTGGCGAAGATTCTTAGTGAAGGAATGGGACTGCTGGGCATCGAGATGCCAGAGAGAATGTAAAGAACAGACCCCCTCTAACTCCCCCTCTAGGGGGAGGAGACCCCCTCTAACTCCCCCTTTAGGGGGAGAAAGAGGAAGAAGACCCACCCCCTTGCCCCTCCCTCTATGGAGGGGAGAAAGAGTTGAGAGTTGAGAGTTCAGAACAGTAAACCGTAAACGGTAAACAGTAAACTATCAAATAGTAAATCGTAAAATCGTAGATGAATTGATGGACAGACCAACAACAGAGGCCCTTTGTGTGGATGCAGCTTGTAGCGGCAATCCGGGCAAGATGGAGTACAGAGGTGTACATATCCCATCAGGTAGGGAGGTGTTTCACTATGGTCCTGTCTATGGAACCAATAATATAGGTGAGTTTCTGGCAATCGTACATGCATTAGCTTTGCTGAAGCAGAGAGGGTCGAAGATGACCATCTACTCCGATAGCTTTACGGCTCGAACCTGGGTGCAGAAGAAACATTGTAAGACCAACTTGGAGCGAAACGAAAAGACGGAGCAATTGTACCAAATCATCGCTCGAGCAGAGAACTGGTTGCGCAACAACACATATCCCAACGCAATTGAGACTTGGCAAACAGATGAATGGGGAGAGATTCCTGCCGATTTTGGAAGAAAGAAATAAAACGAGATGAGAGAGTTTTTTAAACTGCTAGGCCCGTATTTCCGACCCTATAAGGGCTACATATTAGGGACATTCGGACTGAACATATTGACTGCTATTTTCAATGTGTTCTCGTTTGCTTTGCTTGTTCCGATTCTGCATATCCTGTTCAAGATAGAAGACAAGGTATATGAATACATCCCATTTGTAGAAGGCCAAACCTTCAGCGAGAGTCTCAAGAACTTTGTTGACGTAGCAAAGAATAATGGATACTACTATTCTCAGCAGCTTGTCGAGCAACATGGACCAGCAACAACATTGCTGATACTCGGACTCATCCTTGGTGTGCTCACGCTACTCAAGACAGGCTCGTATTTCGGAGGTTCTGCTTGTCTGATGCCAATCAAAACAGGAATCGTTCGCGATATAAGAGCTAAGATTTACAAGAAGATTCTTCATCTTCCACTTGCTTTCTTCTCAGAGGAGCGCAAAGGAGATATTCTGGCTCGTATCAGTACGGACGTCAACGAGGTGGACTCGTCGATAGGCAGTTCGCTCGATATGATTATCAAAAACCCGATATTCATTCTCATCTATTTGGGAACTTTGTTCGTGATGAGTTGGCAGCTTACGCTATTCGTGCTGATTGTCGTGCCGTTTATGGCTTTGGGAATAGGACGAATAGGCAAGAAGCTGAAAAGCAATTCGCTCAAGGCTCAGGCACGATGGAGCGACGGATTGAGCATCATCGAGGAAACCTTGGGCGGACTTCGCATCATCAAGGCATTTATAGCCGAGCGAAAGATGGCAGATAAGTTTGTAGCAGTAAACGATGAGTATCGTAAGATTTCGATGCGAGTAGCCATTCGTCAATCGTCAGCTCATCCTGTGAGCGAGTTCCTTGGAACCCTGATGATTGTCATTGTGCTGTGGTTCGGAGGTTATCTCATCTTCTCTGGTAATTCTCCAATCGACGCAAGTGCATTTATCTATTACCTCACCATCTTGTACACCATTCTGCAACCTGTGAAAGACCTGTCGAAAGCAGGATATACGATTCAGAAGGGTATGGCCTCGATGGAACGAATCAATAAGATTCTCGATGCAGAGAACAACATCAAGGAGTGTGAAAATGCGAAGGTGATAGATGGGTTGCATGAATCCATAGAATTGCGACATGTTTCGTTCTCCTATAACAGCAACCGCGAGATACTGACAGACATCAATCTCAGCATCCCTAAAGGTTCTACGATAGCTCTTGTGGGACAATCGGGCTCAGGTAAATCCACGCTTGTAGACCTTATTCCACGTTATCATGATGTGAGCAAGGGAGAGATATTCATCGACGGAGTAGATATCAGGAATATGACCATTCAATCGCTCCGTAGCATCATAGGAAATGTGAACCAAGAAGCAATCCTCTTTAACGACACCATTTATAATAATATTGCTTTTGGTGTGGAACACGCTACGATGGAACAAGTGGAGCAAGCTGCACGTATTGCAAATGCACACGATTTCATCATGGAGATGGAACACGGCTATCAGACCAATATTGGCGATCGAGGCGGACGATTGTCAGGAGGACAGCGTCAGCGCATATCGATAGCTCGAGCTATCTTGAAGAATCCGCCTATCTTGATTCTCGATGAGGCTACATCGGCACTCGATACTGAATCCGAGAAACTGGTGCAGGATGCTTTGGAGCGACTGATGAAGTCGAGAACCACTATCGCTATCGCTCATCGATTATCGACCATCAAGAATGCAGACCTTATATATGTGCTGCATGAAGGTAGAATTGTTGAGCAAGGCACACATGAGGAACTGCTTGCCCTCAATGGGTATTATAAGAAGCTGAACGACATGCAGCAGCTATAATCATAGTTATTTGTTAATTGTTAAATAGGATATTACAATATGGGATATTTATTTACTTCGGAATCCGTGAGTGAAGGCCATCCAGACAAGGTTGCCGATCAGATATCAGATGCTGTATTGGATCATTTTCTCGCATTCGACAAGGATTCGAAAGTGGCTTGTGAAACCTTAGTGACAACAGGATTGGTAGTTATTGCCGGTGAGGTGAACTCGAAAGCATATATAGATCTGCAGGAAGTTGCCCGAAAGGTAATAGGGAATATAGGCTATACGAAAGCTGCCTATAAGTTTGAGGCAGAAAGTTGCGGACTCTTATCTGCGATTCATGAACAGAGTGCCGATATCAATCAGGGAGTGGTGCGTGAGAAACTTGAAGATCAAGGAGCAGGCGATCAAGGTATTATGTTTGGCTACGCGACCAATGAGACAGCCAACTATATGCCACTTGCACTCGATTTGAGCCATCATATTCTTCGAACACTTGCTGCTATCCGACGCGAAGGAAAGCAGATGACCTATCTTCGCCCTGACAGTAAAAGTCAGGTTACCATAGAATATGGAGATGATGGGAAGCCCAAACGTATCGATTCCATCGTGATTTCCACTCAGCACGATCCATTCATGGACGATGACGAAGCCATGTTGGAGCAGATAAAGAACGATGTAAAGACTATATTGATTCCGCGTGTTATTGCTGAAACTCAGGAGGATTACATCAAAGCACTTTTCAACAACGATATCAAGTACTATGTAAATCCGACAGGCAAGTTTGTGATTGGAGGTCCTCATGGAGATACAGGATTGACAGGAAGAAAGATTATCGTTGACACCTACGGAGGAAAAGGAGCTCATGGAGGTGGTGCATTCTCAGGAAAAGACCCAAGTAAGGTGGACCGCTCTGCAGCCTATGCAGCACGTCACATCGCAAAAAATATGGTTGCAGCAGGTGTGGCAGACGAGATATTGGTACAACTTAGTTATGCAATTGGTGTGGCTGAACCTGTCAGTATTTATGTGAACACATACGGACACTCAAAGGTTGAGATGTCAGATGGGGAAATTGCAAACAAAATAAAGCAGATGTTCGACTTGAGACCATATTCTATTGAACGAGATCTAAAACTGAGAAACCCAATATATACAGAGACCGCAGCTTATGGCCACATGGGACGCGAACCTCGAATGGTGACCAAGCATTTCTTCAGCCCTTACCAATCTGGAGGTACTAAAGATGTGACTGTTGAATTGTTCACATGGGAGAAATTGGATTTGGTTGATCAGATAAAAGCCGCATTCAACTTATAGCGCGATTTGTATGTTCGAACAGGTGACAGAACGTTTAGCAAGCATCGGGAGAGCATACCAGATGCGTAATGATGACGTGATGATTATTAGCGCCATCGCTTTCTTCGTTCTGTTTACCTTTGTGCTATATCGAAGCAGGATGGTCTTTATCTACAAAATAAATACCTTTTTCTCTTCGCGACAAATCTATTCTTCCAATGAGGTGAATGTGAGTAGTCGGGAGATGATTGATATCATCCTGCTGATTGTAATCGGTTGTATCTCTATAAGCATCATATTCGTTGCCGACATGACGGCTCTTGATGCTCCCCATTATGGAGCTTTGCTTCTGCTGGCGTTATGCTTGATGTTGCTTGTCGTTGTTAAGGGGGTGTTGTACTCATTCATAAACTGGACTTTTTTCAATTTCGATAAGGGTCGTTCGTGGCTCTCGGCTGTATTTTTCTCTGTTGCAGTTGTGTCAACACTTGCGTTCCCATTATCCCTACTAAGGGTGTTTTGTGTGGACCAGCTAATAAATGTGACATATTGTCTAATCGGAATTGTCATTTTGCAGAAAATCATATTACTCTGTAAGCTCTACGTCAACTTTCGGCCTAAAAAATATGGCGGATTGCTGTTTTTTTTGTACTTTTGCAGCGTCGAAATCATGCCGACCCTTATTGCGTGGAAATTAGTAAGCAGTAAGTTGTAATACAATTCATATAATAAAACATTGATGACAAAGAAGATTTTAGTTTCGCAACCGAAACCGCAGACAGAGAAGTCACCATATTTTGATTTGACAACAAAGTTTGGAGTAGAAATTGTTTTTAGGCCATTCATTCGGATTGATGCTATGCCTGCAAAGGACTTCCGCCAGCAAAGAGTATCTATCTTAGATTATTCAGCTGTTGTTTTCTCTTCACGTCACGGTATTGATCATTTTTTTGCATTATGCAAAGAATTGAGAGTGGCTGTTCCTGAAAGTATGAAGTATTTCTGCAAATCGGAAATCATTGCGCTATATCTTCAGAAGTATATTCAATATCGAAAGAGAAAGGTGTTCTTCCCATTGACAGGAAAGATGGACGATTTGATTCCTATCATGGTGAAACATAAGTCTGAAAAGTATTTCGTTCCCCAATCTTCGGCTCATGATGATGAATTGAAGAATAAGTTAGATGCTGCCAATCTTACTCATACAGAGGCTGTGATGTATTATACGGTCCCTAATGATTTTGGACCAGATGAACCTTTCGACTATGATATGCTTGTATTCTTCAGTCCTGAAGGAATTCATTCGTTGCTGAAGAATTTCCCAGACTTCAAGCAGGATAAGATTGCGATTGCATGTTTAGGTGCTAAGACAATCGAAGAGGCGGAGAAGTATAATCTAAGGGTTGATATGCAACCAACAGCAGAATTGCGTTCTGTGCCTGCTATGATTGAAGATTATATCAAGAAGCATAAATAAGTGGTATTTTTGTAGACATCAATTTGTTATATTTTTCTTGGAACTCAAAGAATCACAGCAATTTAGGAAGGCAGAACGAATAACTAGCAAACTTCTTATCGATCGCTTGTTTGACGGAGAAGGTACATTATCTATGACAGTTTTCCCTTTCCGTGTTGTTTACATGAGGATACCCAAGAAAGATGTTCCTGTTTCAATCTTGGTGAGTGTACCCAAGAAACGTTTCCATCATGCAGTTGATCGCAACAGGATGAAACGATTGACGAGGGAAGCATATCGAAGACAGAAAAACATTCTTTGGAATGCCATTAGTGAACAGGATGAAGGTTTTGCGATAGCTTTTATCTGCATTTCATCTAAGTTGTGTTCGTATCAGATTGTCTATAAGAGTATAAATAAGGTGTTGACTCGTTTGGCTAAGGGAGAATGAAAACGTTATACCAAAATATAAAAAAAGGCTTAGGAATGATTTTACTCGTTCCTATTTTCTTTTACCAGCGGTGTATCTCTCCAATGTTGCCTCCTTCATGCCGTTATACACCAACTTGTTCTCAATATGCTGTTGAAGCCATCCGGAAACACGGTCCGTTCTACGGGTTGTATTTGGCAATCCGTCGATTGTTAAGATGCCATCCGTGGGGTGGTTCGGGTTACGATCCGGTTCCCTAATTGATTTTAAATACGAATGATTCCCTTTATCGATATTCATACTCACAACAGTCAAACCTCGAAAGGTGTTGTCTCCGTTGTAAATTGTGACGATGGAGTAGTTCCTGACATTTGGTGTTCGATTGGTGTGCATCCTTGGCAGTCGATTCAGGCTAGTTCAGATGCAGACTTTGTCGATAAAAGCATGAAGGGATTAGAATCCAAATGTGTGTTGCCTCAAGTGCTCTTCATTGGGGAGACAGGCCTTGATGCGAATAGAGGAGCAGATATGGAGACTCAGAAAGTGTTGTTCCTGAGACATGTTGCCCTTTCTGAAAAGCTGAAAAAACCGCTTATTATTCATTGTGTAAAAGCAATAGAAGACATCGTAGCCATTCACAAACAACAGCATCCGACTCAACGTTGGTTGATACATGGTTTCCGAAAAAAAGCAATCTTAGCAAGTCAACTTCTTCATCAAGATATTGAACTCTCTTTTGGCCCGTTTTTTGATGCCGATGCAATGAAGTTAGCTTATGAATCAAATGCTCTGTGGTTGGAAACTGATGATAGCGGAGAGAGTATAGTTGATGTTTATCAAAAGGCTGCAGAATTATTATCCATTTCAGTAGATGAACTGAAACTCAACATATATCAGCGAGCAGTTCTGCTATCGTCTTCGTTTCGTTTGGAATAATAAGGTCAGGTGCAATTTGTGCTAAAGGCTGTAAGACAAAACCGCGTTCTTTCATTCTAGGATGAGGGATTATTAGGTCTGGTTGGTTGATGATACAGTCGTCATAAAGTAGAATGTCTATATCAATCACTCTATCATGATATATCCCATTTGTTGATTTTTGTTTTCTTCCTAGTTCTTTTTCTATTTCCTGGGTAATCTCTAAAATCTCTGTTGCATCAAGTTTGCTCTCGATACAAATAGCTATATTATAAAAAAGGTGTTTGCTCTTGAACCCTACAGGTTCGGTTACAAAAAAATCGGATTGGCTCACAACGGAGCCAATTCGATAAGATATTTGTTCAATGGCACGATTTAGGTTCGTTTGCCTGCGTCCCTTATTGGAACCCAAACTGAGAAATACTTTATGAACCATTTCGCTCATTCTCTCAGTCAACAATTAACAGAGCATCTCCGTAGCTACCGAATTTGTATCCTTCCTTTACTGCGGTTTCGTATGCATTCATGACGTATTCAAATTCACCAAATGCACATTGCATCATCAGCATGAGGGACAAAGGTAACTGGAAGTTTGAAACGAAAGCGTTTGCAACACCAAACTCATAAGGAGGGAAGATGAATTTGTTGGTCCATCCCTCAAACTCTTTAAGAACTCCTCCAGGACCTACAGCAGTTTCGATTGCACGCATTGTCGTAGTGCCCACAGCACATACACGATGACCACCTTCTTTAGACTTGTTCACGATGTCGCAAGCTTCTTTTCCAATGATTATTTCTTCGCTATCGGTCTTGTGCTTAGTTAGATCCTCCACGTCAATCGTCCTGAAGTTACCTAAACCTACATGTAACGTGATAAAAGCTTGAGAAATACCCTTTATTTCCATACGTTTCATCAACTCGCGAGAGAAATGAAGTCCTGTAGCTGGAGGGGTAACAGCACCTTCATGTTTAGCATAAATCGTCTGATAGTTCTCCATATCTTCAGGAACGGCTTTTCGGAATTTTCGCACCTCGTCCGTGAGCGGAGCCTCGCCAAGAGAATAGAGTGATTGCTTGAATTCTTCGTGTGATTCTCTTTCTGTCTTGTCCCTGTCTCCGTCGTATAAGAATCGTAGAGTACGTCCTCTTGATGTGGTGTTGTCAATCACTTCAGCAACTAATGAGTTATCTTCACCGAAGTAGAGTTTGTTTCCAATTCTGATTTTTCGTGCAGGATCGACCAATACGTCCCAAAGTCTCATTTCTGCATTCAACTCTCGTAATAAGAATACCTCAATCAGAGCACCGGTTTTTTCTTTATTTCCGTAAAGGCGTGCTGGGAATACTTGTGAGTCATTAAAGATAAATGAATCCCCATCATCAAAGTAGTCAATAATGTCTTTGAATATCCGATGTTCTATGACTCCGGTTTTTCTGTGTAAAACCATCAAACGAGCCTCGTCTCTGTGGTAAGGAGGCTCCAAACCGATATTCTCATCGGGCAGTTTGAATTTAAATTGTGAAAGTTTCATACGTTATGATTTGGTTTTTGTATCGTTATCATTTTCTATTTCTATCGTTTGCTTGTTCAGCCAGTCATCAAATTCAGTAATTTCCATGCAGTCTTCCAACTTGTATTGACCAATTCTGGTACGACATAAGTCTGTGAGATATGCACCGGAATGGAGAGCTGCACCAATGTCTCGCGCTAAGGCTCGGATGTAGGTTCCTTTGCTGCAAACAACTCTGATCCGGATTTGGTTTGGAAGATTGCAATCTAATAGCTCTATCTCATCGATTGTGAGCTTTTTGGGCTTCAGCTCAATATCTTGTCCTTTTCTTGCCATTTGATAGGCTCGTTTACCATTCACTCTTACCGCCGAGAACGATGGTGGTATTTGCTCAATGGTACCTACAAATTGTTGCAAACTGTCCTCTATCAGAGCTTTCGTAATATGATCTGTAGGGTAAGTGGCATCTTCCTCTGTCTCTTTGTCAAAGGATGGGGTTGTTGCGCCTATTTTCAGAGTTGCCACATATTCCTTCACGCCTGCTTGGAGCTCGTCAATCCTTTTTGTTGCTTTGCCGCTGCAAATAATCAATACTCCTGTTGCCAAAGGATCAAGGGTGCCTGCATGTCCTACCTTTAGTTTTTTGTTTCTGGTTCTATGTCTCAATATGCCTCTAACTTTGTTTACAAGGTCGAACGACGTCCATGTATAGGGCTTGTTGAAACATAAGATCTCTCCTCGTTGTGGATTCATGTAAGTAGGTTGTGTTTAAAAACAGAGTTGCCATACGATAGTGGCAGTTCCGACTATTGCACAATAGATAGCAAAGTAAATCATCTTACCGCGTTTTACCAAGCTAATCATCCATTTACATGCTACACATCCCGTAAGAAATGCAGCTACAAATCCAACTGCCAGAGCTAACGGAGATATACCAGCCATTGCTTGCTCTATACCTTGTTCCATCATGTCTTTCACATTTAATAGTGCTTCCCCAAGAATTGGAGGAATGACCATCAGGAACGAGAATTGAGCCAGTTTCTCTTTTTTGTCGCCAAGGATTAAGCCCGTACCGATTGTGCTTCCTGAGCGTGAGAGTCCCGGTAAAGCAGCACATGCTTGAGCGATACCAATGATAAATGCGTCGAACAATGAGATGTGCTCTTTCTCGCGTGGTTTAGAGAAGTATGAGAAAGCCAGCAAAGCAGCTGTAATAAGCAGGCAGATGCCCACTACAAGCAAACTTTTAAACTGTTCCTCGATGATGTCCTTGAAGCAGAAACCTACGATGGCGATTGGTATCATAGATATGATAATGTTGAGCAAATAATTCTGCTCGTCATTGAGTCGGGTGATACCATGACGACTTGGAATAAAGTCTTTGCCATGTTTACATGCTCCGATAAAAAGCCATACAATTTCTTTCCATAAGATGACCAACGTACTCAGTACAGTAGCTACATGTACGAGAATAGTGAAAGGCATGATTGCGTCAGGATCTTCTACGCCCAGAAGGGTTCCTGCTAATGCTAAGTGTCCACTGCTGCTGACAGGCAAGTACTCGGTGAGTCCTTGAAATATTCCCATCAGGAGAGCTTGTAACCAATCCATAATACAGTTCTTTAATGATTCAAAACCCCATTCTTGTCACCCATAAGGGAGACTTTCAGAATTCCCTTCAGCAAGGGGTGGGGAAGATTATTCTGTTATTTCTTTTTTTCTCTTCGGTTTTACCAGAATGGCAGCGATGATGATGATGAATCCGAGCAGACAGGTGATCGGAGCCACTTTAATACGAGTGTCGCTGAAGATGTCTGCGTTGAACATCTCTTCTGTTGTCCCTTCGCCAGACATCAGGATAAACCCAATGATGATGATAGCGATACCTACTCCAAGGAGTATGTAGTTCAAGGAACCGAATGCTAAGTTTTTGTTGTTCATATGCTGTTTGTTGTAATTGATAAGTCGTAGATTGGAAGTCTATATGTGATATAGTTCATTGCTGTTCATCTTGAGGTATTTCGACAATGAAAAATACGTGCAGAGGAACGTAATAAGCAATCCAAACACCAAAACCGATATTCCTACGATGGTCATCACTTGCATGTCGATAACGGTGTTGATTTCTGGCTCAAAGCTTCTTGCCCAATACACCACACCTATGATGATAGCATCTGCAATGATTGCCGACAAGATGCCTAGAAGTAATCCTTGATTAAGGAATGGGCGACGTATGAAGCCCCAGCTAGCACCTACTAATTTCATGGTGTTGATGATGAAACGTCGTGAGAAGATTGTCAGTCTTACTGTGTTGTTGATGAGCGCAAATGAAATATAAGTGAATAAAGCCGCGATGATGAGCAATATGATGCTGAACTTGCGAATGTTATTGTTGACAGCATTCATCAGTTCTTTTTGATAAATCACATCCATCACCTTCTTGGTGGCTTTTAATTGTTTAGCAATTTTGTCGAGACTTTGATTGTTTGCATATTCAGATTTCAGCTTGATTTCAAAAGAAGCCGTGAATGGGTTGTAGCCCAAGAATTCAGAAGGGTCGGTTCCCATATCTACACATTGCTCATGGAGTGCACGTTCCTTTGAGATGTATTTCAGCGATTTCACATATTGCTGTTCTTCAAGTGATTTTTGCAACGATTCAATTTCTCCTTGACTGATGTCATCGTTCAGCAGTATTGTGACGTTGATATTCTCTTTAACGTAATTCGACAGATTACGAGCCGTCAGTACAAACAATACAATGGTTCCTAACAGCACCAATACCAACGAAGTACTAATTAGTGCTGTTACAAACTGAGTACTCCATAATCCTGCAGCTTTATTCTTTGGCATATTATCTTACTATTTTCAATTGTCAATTATCTTTTTTCAACTCTCTACTTCAACTCCTTTTAGTGTAGCTGAGCTTGCCTCTGTGATTTTCACCTTCACAAAATCGCCTATGTGGTGATTCCCGCGATCGAAAACTACTACCTTATATTGTTCAGTTCTGCCGAACAATTGGCTTTTTGAGCGTTTGCTCACGCCCTCTACCAATACCTCGAAGGTTTTTCCTATATCTTTCTTGTAACTTTCTGCTGATAGTTGGTTCTGTAGTGCTATCAGTTCGTTCAAACGTCTGATCTTCGTCTCTTCAGGCACATCATCTGGTAGATGCTTTGAAGCATATGTTCCAGGTCGTTCTGAATACTTGAACATGAAGGCACTATCATATTCGCACTCTCTCATCAGCGAAAGCGACAACTGGTGGTCTTCTTCTGTTTCCGAGTGATAACCGCAAAAGACGTCAGTAGTTAATCCGCAATCGGGGATGATTCTGCGAATGGCAGCCACTCGTTCCAAATACCACTCCCGGGTGTATTTCCGATTCATCAGTTCCAAGATGCGGTTGCTTCCGCTTTGAACAGGCAGATGGATGTGCTTACAAATATTGGGATAGTCGGCTATGACGTGTAGCGTTTCATCGCTCATGTCCTTTGGGTGTGATGTAGTGAACCTGATTCGCATATTAGGAACGGTTTCTGCCACCCGTCTCAGTAGCTCAGGAAAATCAATAACTTCCGTTTCTGTTCCTATACTCCTATATGAATTTACATTCTGTCCTAGTAATGTTACTTCCTTGAAGCCCTTGGCTTGCAAATCCTTTACTTCATTCAGGATGCTGTTGAGGTCCCTGCTGCGCTCTCTGCCTCGAGTGTAAGGGACGATACAATAGTGGCAGAAGTTGTTACAACCTCTCATGATGCTTACAAAACCAGAGATGTGGTTCCCGCAGATACGTTCTGGGATGATGTCCTTGTAGGTTTCGGTTGTCGACAGCTCAACATTGATGGCCTTCTCTCCAGCTTCGACAGAAGCAAACAATTCTGGTAGTTGCAGATATGCATCTGGCCCGGCGACGAGGTCAACATGATGATGATCAATCAAGTCCTGCTTCACCCTTTCTGCCATACATCCTACCACTCCGATAATCATCTTCCGCTTTTTACTCATTGCATACAACGACTCTAGCCGGTTAACAATCTTCTGTTCGGCATTATCGCGTATTGAACAAGTATTCAGCAACACAGCATCAGCTCCTTCAATCGTGTCTTGACTTTCGTAGCCAGCCATCTTCATCACACTTGCAATCACTTCGCTGTCTGCAACGTTCATCTGACAGCCGTAGGTTTCTATATATAGTTTTTTCATTGGGCCGTTCTTATCCAATTTGGCTGCAAAGATACAAAAAAAATGTAATATTCCGAAGAATAACACTCTAAAAAGTGTTTAAATCAAGAAAATATAGCACAATATACCAAAAATGAGCGAAACTATCATGTTCCGCTCATTCTTCATATTGAGATACAAAGATAATTTATTTCTTCTTTGTGCCCTTAGCGCGTACGTTGTTGAGGAAGTTTACCATTTTCTCAAGGTTGCCCTCTGAGTACATTCCCATTCCATGTCCTCCTTGTGGCTCGCGAAGGATGTAGCTCTCTACGCCGACTTTCTGCATTTGGTCGTATAGATACTGACTAACACATGAAGCAACTACCATGTCCTGATCTCCATGGAACATGTAACCTGGTACATCGTTCTTATCCAAGAAACCTGTTGCGCTCAGCAATACGAAGTTGTCTTCATTTCCTTCTTTAGGTAAGCCGATGAGCTGCTCTTCTGGGGTATTGCCCTTGCCGCCGAATACCATAGCATTACCACATTCCATCTGGAGCAGTTCAGTAGGACCTGACCAGTCGCAGAATGCGTTCACAGCACTTGACTCCTTTGTGTAAGGACCAACCTTACCCTCGATGTCATACTCTGCTTTTCCTTGCTTGGCAACCTTTACACCGTTTGAAAGTGCTGTCACAGCTGACAGATGACCTCCTGATGAGAAGCCGGATGTTGCGATGAATGATGTGTCGAATTTATACTTGGCAGCGTTAGCGCGGATAAAGCGGATAACTGCCTTGATGTCATTAACCTGAGCAGGCCATTTAGCATCACCGATTGAGCGGTGGTTAGGACATACGACTGCGTAACCATTGTCGAGAAGAGCCTTTACGATGGTACCTATATCGGCCATATGCTTAGAGTTGTTGCTTCCCCATGCGCTACCATAGATGTGCACCACTACTGGGTACTTTTCCTTTTCTACCTTTGGAAGATAGATGTCACACATGTGATAAACCTGACCGTCATCACCTGCATAGTTTACGTCTTTCCATTCCTGTGATGTCTCGATGCTGGGTTGCTGCTGTTGGAAACCTCCAAAGCCGCCGAAGCCGCCGCCTCCACCTGGGAATCCTCCACCAGGGAATTGAGCCATCATAACTGTTGCACTCATAAATGTAATACTCAGTGCCAATGTCTTGCAATAATTTCTCATAAGTTAAGTTGTTTAATTGGTGTTGATATTAAAGTTGTTTAAAAATATTGTTGTAATTGAATTACACATACTTGATAGATTTAATTAGTGAAGGTTTAAATGTCTTAAAACATTTTCCTCACCCTTTCGACACCAGCGATGAAATTATCAATTTCATTTTTCGTGTTATAAAGCCCAAAACTGATGCGAACAGTCCCTTCTGTCCCTAGTCGATGCATGAGTGGTTCCGCACAGTGGTGCCCCGTTCGGACGGCTATACCCAGACGGTCGAGCAGGGTGCCGAGATCGAGATGATGTATGCCTGCTATGTTAAAACTGATAGGGCCGGCTGATGAAAGTTGAAAGTTGAAAGTTGAAAGTTGAAAGTTGCCGTAAATTCTGATATTAGGAATGCTCTTCATCTGCTCGATGGCATAGCTCGTAAGTTCTGCCTCATGCTGATGAATGGTGTCCATACCTATCTGCGATACATAGTCGAGTGCTACTGCTAAAGCGTGGCTACCTACATAGTCGGGAGTTCCAGCTTCGAACTTATAAGGCAGCTCGTTAAAGGTAGTCAACTCAAAACTTACGTTCTTGATCATTTCACCACCTCCTTGATAGGGCGGCAACTTGTCAAGCCATTCTTCCTTACCATAAAGAACTCCTATACCGGTTGGACCGTAGATTTTATGTCCGCTGAAAGCGAAGAAGTCGCAGTCAAGCTTTTGCATATCTACAGCCATGTGTGGAGTGGATTGCGCTCCGTCGATGAGTACAGGAACACCATGTTCGTGAGCGATGCGTATCAATTCGTCCACTGGATTGATGGTGCCCATTACATTCGATACATGTGTAATGCTTACTATACGGGTATGTGGTGTAAATAGCTTTTGATATGTTTCTGTATCCAACATACCTTCATCGCTCATTGGAATGGTACGAAGTTTGAATCCGTTGAGTTGCCAAGGAACGATGTTGGAGTGGTGCTCCATCTGCGACACGATAACTTCTCCCCCTTCTTCGTTTGAGTGGTATTGCGCTAGCGTTCGGGCTAGTAGGTTAATCGACTCAGTGGTGCCGCGAGTGAAGATAATCTCGTTGGTCGAGCGGGCATTGATAAATTGTCGTACCGTTTCTCGGGATTGCTCGTGAAGATCAGTTGCTTGCTGAGACAAAAAGTGTACTCCTCTGTGAACGTTGGCATTCACATTATAATATTCGTCGGCAATTGCTTCCACAACCTGACGAGGTTTCTGAGTGGTAGCAGCATTGTCGAGATATACAAGCGGACGTCCGTAGATCGTGCGGCTTAGTATTGGGAAATCATTGCGTATGCTCTCGTCCATTTTCGCTGCAAAGGTAGTAATAATTTGCGATTTAGCAATTTACTATTTACTTTTTTCGCTATTCCCTATCCACTTTTTGATAAAAAACTCATATTCGACAACAAAAACATGCTTTTGTGTACTCACTTCATCGATTTGTTCACTTTTTTTGCTACCTTTGCACCATCAAACAAAACTCATTAGAAGTCGTATGAATACATTAGAAACTATTTTTGCAGCAAAACTGCTTGATGTAAAAGCCATCAAGTTGCAACCCGAGAATCCTTTTACGTGGGCTTCAGGGTGGAAATCTCCTTTTTATTGTGATAATCGCAAAACCCTTTCGTTTCCTGCGCTCCGCACGTTCGTAAAGACAGAATTGACGCGTCTGGTGATGGAGAACTTCCCAGAGGCTGATGCTGTGGCAGGAGTAGCAACAGGCGCAATTGCTCAAGGTGCTCTGGTAGCCGACGAGTTGGGGATGCCTTTCGCCTATGTGCGTTCTAAACCAAAGGATCATGGATTGGCTAACCTTATAGAAGGTGAGTTGCCTGCTGGAGCTAAGGTCGTAGTTGTAGAGGACCTGATTTCTACAGGTGGTAGCAGTTTGAAAGCTGTTGAGGCTCTCCGTAATGCCGGTTTTGAGGTTGTCGGAATGGTGGCTTCATACACTTATGGCTTTGATGTGGCTAAAAAGGCATTCGAGGATGCGAAGGTCACTTTGATGACCCTCACCAACTACGAAGCCGTGTTGGAGGCAGCCTTGAATACTGGATATATTTCACAAGAACAGATACCTACGCTCAACGAGTGGAGGAGCAATCCAAGTGAATGGAGAAAATAACGAATGAGGTAAGAACTGCATCAACTCGTTTTGTTGATGTCTTGTAAGTACTAATTGTATAATTAATTTGAAATGATATGAAACACGAGAGTGACATAAAGTTGATAGGTTATCCTCAGGAAACCGTATATGCTAAGATTTCCGATTTGAACAACTTGGCCGTCATCCGTGAGCGATTCAACGACCCTGAAGTACAGAGCAAAATGGCGAGCGATATTCCTCCTGAGAAGGTGGAGCAGGTGAAGAAGACACTGGAAACCTTGGAGGTTAGTACCGATTCTGTGAGTGTACAGGTTGATCCTGTCGGTCGACTCGCTATACAGATTGTAGAACGTGATGAACCAAAGTGCATCAAGTTCGGTTCTGTGATGTCTCCTGTGAAATTCAATCTGTGGGTGCAACTCCTGCCAGTAACAGCCAGCAGTTGTAAGATGAAAGTAACCGTAGATGCCGACATCCCTGTGTTCCTTGCTGGTATGATTGGAAAACCCTTCAAGGACGGTATCGAGAAAATTGCTGATATGTTAGCTTCATTGCCTTATGAGTAAAGATAAATTGTGGACGAAAAATGTCCAAATGACCGATGAAATCGAGCATTTTACAGTTGGGAAAGACCGTGAAATGGATCTCTATCTGGCAAAATATGACGTGCTGGGTTCTATGGCTCACATCACGATGCTGGAGTCAATAGGACTGCTCGCGAAGGACGAACTTCAGCAGTTGCTTACTGCACTCAAGTCAATCTACAAGGAAGCAGATTCTGGCCGTTTTGTCATCGAGGAAGGTGTTGAGGATGTACATTCGCAGGTAGAGCTGATGTTGACGCGTCAGTTGGGCGATATCGGTAAGAAAATCCATTCGGGCCGTTCGCGTAATGATCAGGTGTTGGTTGACCTGAAGTTGTTTATCCGCGATCAAATCAAGGATATTGTAGGGCTGACAGAAGAACTGTTCCATGAACTCATCGCAAAAAGCAATGAATATAAGGATGTGCTCATGCCTGGTTATACACATCTGCAGGTAGCGATGCCTTCATCGTTTGGTTTGTGGTTTGGTGCCTATGCAGAGAGTCTCGTAGACGATATGCAGTATTTGTTGGCAGCTTGGCGTATTACCAACCGCAATCCGTTAGGCTCAGCTGCTGGATATGGCAGTTCGTTCCCCTTGAACCGTCAGATGACGACAGACCTCCTTGGGTTCGACTCAATGGACTACAATGTGGTCTATGCTCAGATGGGGCGTGGAAAGACCGAACGCAATGTGGCATTCTCGATGGCAAGTGTAGCAGGTACGTTGGCCAAACTGGCTTTTGATGCCTGTATGTTCAACAGCCAGAATTTCGGCTTTGTGAAGTTGCCCGACGAATGTACCACAGGGTCGAGCATCATGCCGCATAAGAAGAATCCTGATGTCTTTGAACTGACTCGTGCCAAATGTAATAAGATACAGGCTTTGCCTCAGACGGTGATGTTGATGATGAACAACCTGCCAAGTGGATACTTCCGCGATCTCCAGATCATCAAGGAGGTGTTCTTGCCTTCGTTCGACGAACTGAAGGACTGCCTCCGTATGGCTGCTTATATCATCAACAGGATGAAGGTCAACGAAAAGATTCTCGACAATCCTATCTATGATAACATGTTCAGTGTGGAGGAGGTGAATCGCTTGGCAACTAATGGTATGCCTTTCCGCGATGCTTACAAGAAGGTTGGACTCGATATCGAAGCTGGCAGATTCACTCCCGACAAGCAGATTCATCACACTCATCAGGGTAGTATCGGTAATCTTTGTAACGATGAAATCGAGGCTTTGATGCAGAAAACGATTGCAGAATTCGACTTCACTAAGGTGGAAAAAGCAATACATGATTTACAGGCGTAGCGGACATAGTGGCATTCAGTTGCCTGCCTTCTCATTGGGTTTATGGCATAATTTCGGTGGTGTTGACGACTTCACTGTCGCACGCGATATGGTGCTTCGGGCTTTCGACAACGGAATTTGCCATTTCGACCTTGCCAACAACTACGGTCCCCCTCCTGGGAGCGCAGAGACCAATTTTGGCCGCATTCTGTCTGGCGAACTGAAATCTCATCGTGACGAGTTGTTCATCTCCAGCAAAGCTGGTCATGATATGTGGGAGGGAGTTTATGGGACAGGGTCGTCTCGTAAGAACATCATAGCCTCTTGCGACCAAAGTCTGCAACGTACGCGACTCGACTATTTCGACATCTTCTATAGTCATCGTTATGACCCAACGACGCCTATTGAGGAGACCATGCAAGCATTGATTGATTTGGTTCGTCAGGGGAAAGCACTTTATGTAGGAATATCCAAGTACCCTAAGGCACAGCAGGAGCAAGCATACGCCATATTGCGTGAAGCCCATGTACCCTGCCTGCTTAGTCAGTATCGTTGTTCGCTCTTCGATCAGAAAGCAAAGCATGACAATTTCGATTGTGCCCAATCAAATGGTTCGGGCATCATCTGTTTCTCGCCTTTGGCTCAGGGAATACTGTCGGGGAAATATAATAAAGGTATTCCTGAGGATAGTAGGGCAGCAAAGCCAACAGGGTTCCTGCAAGCGTCACAAGTGACTGCTGAGCGAGTTGAGGCAGCCAGACAGCTTGAAGAAATTGCAAATGCTCGCCATCAGACTCTGGCTCAGATGTCCTTGGCTTGGGTGCTGAGCGACCCACGCGTCACATCCGTCATCATAGGTACCTCGTCTGTCAATCAGCTGATGACTAATATTAGTGCTCTCGACAACCTCGATTTCTCTGAGGAAGAATTGAAAATCATCGATGAAATCGTACAAAAACCCACTATTTCATTCTGACCTATGAAACGATTGCTAACGATATTCATGCTGACGTGTTGTTTGGTTTCTTGTAAAGAAGACATCAGCAGCATCTATTCCACTAAATACCCAGTACGGTTTTATTTTGAAGTTGCTTCCAGCCCCGAACTCTACAACGCAATGGGCAATCCTGGACAATTCGTGACCATACGAAAGGTGAATGGAAAGATTAGAATTGCCAACACGCTTCAAAGCCACGATTATTCACCCTCACAGATAGCAGCACGCGAATTTGAGTATGGGTTAGGAGGATTGATTGTCGGTACCAGTTCATCTCCGAACATGTCGAACGGCTTCGATATCGTTGCCTACGACCTGTCTTGTCCTACTTGCGATCGGCAGACCTATCGATTGACGGTGAAAGACAACGGTACAGCTCTCTGCTCGCATTGCGGTAATTCGTACGACCTGAACAATTACGGCTGGATCATTACCGCTCCAGATGCTACAAAAGAACAGCGAGGACTCTATCGCTATCGCATCTCCTTCAATGGAATAGCCATCAATGTCAACAATAGATAGGCCTGTTAACTTCCCCTTTAACTCCCTTCTATAACTTCAGAAAGTTTAATAATAATATGGCCCAGACAAGCAGCAACTCATCCCTGAAAGAAAAGACCGCCAAAGGACTTCTTTGGGGGGCGATGAACAGCACATTGATGCAGCTGTTAAATGCTGTTATCGGGGTTGTCCTCTTATGGTATCTCGATCCTGAGGACTATGGAATGATAGCCGTCTTGGCCATCTATTCTGCGATTGCTGCAAACCTGCAGGATAGTGGTTTCATCTCAGCCCTCATCAACAAGCGTGATGCGACCCATAAGGACATGAATGCAGTCTTCTGGTTCAACATCCTCGTTAGTGCCCTCATCTATCTCATTCTTTGGTTCTGCGCTCCTCTCATAGCTGCCTATAACGATGATTCCCGACTGGTTGCCCTATCGCGATACGCCTTCTTGGGTTTCTTCTGTGCCAGCTTCTCCATCACCCCACGAACCATCCTGATGAAAGACCTTCGGGTGAAGGAACAAGCCGTTTGCAACATTGTGGCGTTGGTTGTCTCAGGTGCGGTAGCCATCATCATGGCTGCCAGCAAGATGGCCTATTGGAGTATAGCCACACAGAGCATTGTGTATGTCAGCATTGTCTCTATCGGCAGCTGGTACTTTTCGAAATGGCGCCCATCACTGCACATCACTTTCCAACCCATCAAAGAGATGTTTGGTTTCAGTTGTAAGATACTGATTACCGGTATCTTCAACAACATCAATAAGTTTGCATTCGAGAGCACGATGGGGGCGTTCTATCCGGCAGGCAGCATCGGGTCGTACTCGCAGGCCAACAAATGGAACCAGATGGGAAGCCAGACAATCCTCGGAATGGTGCAGGGTGTGGCTCAACCCATGTTCGTTCAAGTGGGCGACGATAGGGAGCGACAGCAGCGAGTATTTCGCAAAATGCTCCGTTTCACCGCTCTTGTGTCCTTCCCTCTCATGTTCGGCTTAAGCCTCGTTTCTGCCGAATTCATCGGAATCATCGCACCAGACAAGTGGCTCTCAGCCATTCCTTTCCTTCAGGTGCTCTGCATCGGAGGAGCCTTCCTCCCGTTAGCCGCCCTCTACTACAATTTCATTATCAGTCGAGGGAAGTCCGATGTCTATATGTGGAACACGATTGCCCAAAGTGTTGTGATACTTGCCAACCTTTTCGCTGTTCAGTACTTCAAGCTCAATTGGTTCGGGTTTAGTGGCATTCAGCTGATGGTCATCAATTATGTCGTCATTCTAGCGCTGTGGATGTTCGTCTGGCACTATTTTGTATGGCGCGAGTTGCGACTGTCGCTCCTCTCAGCCCTCCTCGATGTACTTCCGTTTTTCTTGGTTGCTGTCCTTACGATGGTCGTCACCTATTTCGCAACCACATTCATTACGAACAACTATCTGCTCCTCATCTCTCGCATCCTCTTGGCTGCAGTCCTCTATGTCGGTGTGCTATGGGCGCTCAAGGCTGAAATCCTGCGCGAGTGCATAGGGTATTTAAGGAAGAGAAAAAGCTGACGGCAGCTTGTGGCCTAACTTCAAGCCTTTAAGGAAAGTGACTGGGTTCACGGTCGACGGCTATGCCATCGGAGTGTGTAACGAGTTACGCCAGGCGTTGAAGGGCTTGGTAGAGAGTTGAATATTAAGTTAATCATCATGACCAAAGTGTTACAGTTACAGTTGTTACAATGAAAAAAAGAAGGTATTACCCCTTTCTAAATACTTTATAACTAATTGATATATAAGTAGTTATATAGTATATTAAGGAAAATGGGTACCTTAAAAATAACACTGTAACGACTGTAACGTAACGCTCA
>CACZXN010000036.1 GCA_902785075.1 uncultured Bacteroidales bacterium
GCCAAGGAGTTTGTAACTCTCTATCCACTCATATAGAATATGATGGCCTAAGTGGAGTCTACGGGACACGGAACGGGCTGACTCGCCTTGGAACACAAACCCAATTGCGGACATCTTTTCTTCTAAACTAAATTCTTTTTTCATTTAAACCTTTCAGTTGTGTCCAACTTTCTGGGTTCACTTCACCCCTTGTCCCCTGTCCCCTACCACCTCATCGACTGAGTGCGTAAACCACGCTGTAGAGTTTCTGAGAGGACTATAGGTAGGAGAAATTGCTGTATTAAAACAATCGAACGGAAGCAATAAATGGTTCAAGGTTAAGGGTTAATGGTTCGTTATTCATAGTTAATGGTTCATTATTCATGGTTAAGGGTTAAAGTGGAGAAATTGAAAGAATGGAGGGATATAACGTAAAGGGGGGGTAATGGTATTGTTTAATGCACATTGGAGTAAAATAAATACAATTTATTTTGTAGTTCGTTCGGCTTTGGATAGTTTTTTGACGTTCGACAACAAAAAAACATTCTTATTGTGCTCACTTAATCGATTTATTTTCGTACCTTTGTACCCAAATAATAATAAGGTAATTAATATGGGCTATAGATTCATTAAAATTTTTTCTGTTTTTTGTACATTCCTGTTTGTTACGATAGCTGCTTGTGGACAAACCACGAGACATGAGATTAAGGCAGGAGAAACACTTTACAGCATCAGTCACACCTATGGTGTCACCATTCAAGCCATTCAGGCAGCAAACCCAGGATTGGGCGAGACCATCATGGCTGGACAAACCATCAATATCCCCGCAAAAAGTGGTGGTGTACCTACGACGAATGTTCAGGAGCCTACTCCACAACAGCATATCATCATCCGCTCGACCGACTTGATGCCCAACAAACCTGAACGAAAAGAGACTCAGGAGGTTCCTGCTACGCAGACGGTCGTAACTCCTGTCACACAGCCTGTGACTACTCAGCCGGTGGTTGTTCCTGTCGTTCAACAGCCGACTACGGTTCCTGTTGAGCAGGAAGTACAGGCTTCGGCTGACATTCCGCCTTGCAAGGAGACTTACGAGGTGAAGAAGAAAGAGACGCTCTACAGCATCGCTCAACGTTTTGGGTTGACGGTCGATGAGATTCTCGCAGCCAATCCAACCATCCAACCCGATAAGAAAGACCGCATCAAGAAGGGTCAGGAATTGTGTATCCCTTACAGCCAAGCCGAACTGGCTGCCATGCAACCTGTTGAGGAGGAAGAGGAAATCATCATCAAGGAACCTGTTCCTGTGAACTTCGCTGTCATCATGCCGTTCGGATTGAATCAGAAGAAGAAAACGCGTGAGGCCATTACGATGATCGACTTCTATGAAGGCATCATGCTTGCTGTTTCGGAGATGAAACGTGACGGTGTAAGCGGTAAAGTGTATGCATACGACGAAGAGCAAATCGACAGCGTGCTTGCCCTACCCCAGATGAAGAAAGTGAACCTCATCATCGGAGCAAAGGATTTGAACAACATCAACAAGCTGAAGGCTTTCACGGAGAAGAACAACATCAGTTTGGTCGTTCCTCTCTCATCGGCAACTACACTCGTGAACAACACTCATAACGTCTATCAGGTTAACCAGAAGATGGACAATGACATCTACGACCGTGCTTTCGCTTCGTTCTCTGCGATGCATCCCAACGCCAATTTCATCTTTGTGAACATCGAAGAACAGACAGATAAGATTTCGTATGTGATGCGCCTGAAGAACTACCTCAACTCGGAGGACATCAGTTACTTCAATTGCGACTTCAGCGACATGAGCAATTTCGTCGAGATGCTGTCGAAAACGAAAGAGAACTTCGTGATTCCAAGTTCAAGCACCAAAACTGCGTATGACCGTCTGGTCAAGAAACTCGAAGACCTGGAACTGGATGAATTCAAACTCAACCTGTTCGGCTATGCTGACTGGCAGGCGTTTGCCGACAAGTCTATCGATTCGTTCAGGAAGTACAACTGTACGTTCTTCACCAGTTTCTACAACAACCCAAACGACACAGAGACTCACGCCTTCAACCAGCGTTTCCGCAGCACATTCGGCCGCGATCAGTTCAACACTTATCCACGATATGGAATGTTGGGCTACGACATCGCCAACTTCTTTATAAGAAATATGTATGTTGAGGGTGAGGATTTTGCTGCGAATATAGAGAACCTGACGAGCGAATCGCTTCAGAACCCAATGCACTTCAGCCACAAGAACACATGGAGCGGTTTCATCAACAACGCCATGATGTTCGTGAAATACAATTCGGACGGAACCATTAGTGTGAAGCAGTTGTAACAGATGACCACGATACGCCACATACATCTACAAGGTCCATTAGGGATGATCGTCCTGCTATGGATGCTCGTTTTGCCCCTTCAAGCACAAGTAGGCGAAAAGCGAAATGACTTTGCTATCGGAGGCAATGCGGGTATGCTGATGACCAGAATGGACATCACCCCTACTATCAAACAGACATTGAAGAACGCTCCTACCTTCGGATTCTCAGCACGCTATATCTGCGAGAAGTATTTCACCGCTATCTGTGGAGTAGCAATGGAAGTGAACTATGCCAATATCGGATGGAAAGAACAGATAGAAGACGGAAGCGGCAACACATACAAACGTAGCCTCACATACATTCAAGTACCAATCCTCATGCAGATGGGTTGGGGACGCGAACAGCGAGGAGCAAAGTTCCTGATTGAGGCAGGTCCGCAACTCGGCTATAACATCGGAAGCTCGGAAACCTACGGAGGAGGCGTGTGGGACACATCAAAACGCCCCAACAACGTGGTACAACAATATGGTCTGGGAGTGTACAACAAACTCGACTATGGTATCGCAGCCGGTTTAGGATTAGAGGTATCAACGCCAATCGGACATTTCATCCTGGGTGGCAGATACTATTTTGGATTAGGTGATGTATTTGACAACAGCAAGAAAGGTGACTTCAGCCGATCGGCTCACCAAACCATATCAGCCAAACTGACCTACCTCTTCGATATCGTGAAGACGAAGTGAAGAAAGAAATAGAGCTGTTGGAACGAGTTTAGGAGAAACAAAGAAACACTAATAAACGAAATAACTTATGAAGAAACTAACGACAACAATCCTTACAGGAATCTTATCGCTACAGGCGATGAACATGAATGCACAGACAGACAAAGTAGCGTATCTGTTTACGTATTTTACAGGTAATGCACCCGAACAAGAGCAGATTTGCTATGCCCTAAGTGATGACGGCTATAACTGGACTCCACTCAACAACGGTAAACCCGTTTTGGCATCCGACACCTTAGCTGTCACAGGTTGTGTACGCGACCCACACATCCTTCGTTGCGAGGATGGTAAGACTTTTTATATGGTGGCTACAGACATGAAGTCCAACCTCGGATGGTCGTCAAACAGAGGAATGGTGCTGATGAAAAGTACTGACCTCATTCATTGGGAACACACAACCATTCACTTCCCAACGAAGTTTGCAAACGAATGGCGAAACGTGCAGCGTGTGTGGGCACCAGAAACCGTGTACGACACACATAGCGGCAAATATGTAGTGTTCTATTCACTCTTATCGACAACGAATCAATACGACAAGATTTATTACAGCTATGCCAACGAAGACTTTACCGACATCACAGCACCAAAGTTGCTGTTTGACGACGGAAGGGCTGCAATCGATGGAGATATCGTGTACAACAAGGAAGACGGATTGTTCCACCTGTTCTACAAGAGCGAAGCAGGAGGCGGAATATTTCAGGCAACCACACGAACCATCCTGCCAGAACCTGGTCAGAAACCAGGCGAACATTGGACCAAGATTCCAACAAGAGTGGAAGTAAGTCGCACAGCTGTTGAAGGTGTAGGTGTGTGTCAGGCAATCGACGGAAAGAGCTGGATTGTGATGTACGACTGCTACTCTGCCGGACACTATCAGTTCTGTACCAGCCAAGACTTGAAGACCTTCAAATTCGTGCAGGACACCAAAACTCAAGGAGTGTTCACTCCTCGTCACGGAACCATGATTCCTATCACTCAAGCAGAGAAAGACCGACTCCTTGCAGCATTTCCTTCACCAAAGCAACCTATTTTGGAAGGGTTCCATGCTGACCCAGAAGTGCTGTACTCGAACAAAACCAAGAAATACTATATCTACTCTACCACAGACGGATTCCCTGGATGGGGAGGCTATTATTTCCAGGTATTCTCGTCAGAAAACCTCATCGACTGGAAGAACGAAGGCACAATGCTCGACGTGAAATCCGATCAGGTTCCTTGGGCACGCGGAAATGCGTGGGCTCCAGCTATCGAGGAAGTGAAGCAGGCAGACGGCTCATACAAATACTACTTCTACTATAGCGCAGACGCAGGTCGTCGTAAAGAAATCGGTGTAGCTATTGCTGACGATCCTTGCGGTCCGTTCGTAGACTTCGGAAAACCAATCATCAGCGAATCGCCTGTTCGCAGTGGTCAGCAGATCGACGTAGATGTGTTTACCGACCCAAAGACAGGAAAACATTATATCTATTGGGGAAACGGCTATATGGCTGGAGCTGAACTCAACAACGACATGACTAGCGTGAAAGAGAACACCATCACGGTACTGACCCCTCAAGGTGGAACTCTCAGAGATTATGCTTATCGTGAGGGCACCTATGTGTTCTATCGAAACGGAACCTATTACTTCCTCTGGAGTGTTGACGATACAGGCAGCCCTAACTATCATGTGGCTTACGGAACCAGCAGAAGTCCGCTTGGTCCAATCACAGTAGCCGAACAGCCAATCGTTCTCAAACAAGACCCAGAAAACCACATTTACGGTCCTGCTCACAACTCAGTATTGCAACTCAAGGGAAAGGATAAATGGTATATTGTCTATCATCGCATCAATAAAGACTACCTGCACAACAGTCCTGGCACACATCGTGAGGTATGTATCGATGAGATGACATTCGATAGGAAAGGAAAAATCATTCCTGTGAAACCAACCATCAATGGACCAGAACCGCTGAAATGAAACAAGCTATCATCTTTGATCTCGACGGCACATTGCTCAACACGCTTGACGACCTCTATTCGAGCGTCAATCATGCGTTGGCACAATTCAACCTACCCGTACGCAGCAAATGGGAGGTGCGAAGCTATCTGGGGAATGGTGTCAGACGCCTTGTGGAACATGCCCTGCCCGAAGGATGCGACCCCAACCTGACCGAGAAGGTGTTCAATGAGTTTCGGACCTACTATCTGGAACATAGTCTCGACTGCACCCAACCCTATGAAGGTATCATTGCCATGTTGAAACAATGCAAGGCGAAGGGATTGAAGACCGCAATTGTCAGCAATAAACTCAACATCGCAGTTCAAGATTTACATCAGCGTTTCTTCACAGATTGTATCGATGTCGCCATCGGTGAGACCCCAGACGTGAAGCGCAAACCAGCTCCTGATATGGTGAAGAAAGCAATTGAGCTGCTGGGATGTAAACACGACGAAGCTGTCTATGTGGGAGATAGCGAAGTAGATTTGGCAACCGCACATAATGCCTCACTCCCATGCATTGCAGTATCTTGGGGATTTCGCGACAAAGACTTCCTCGTAGAACAAGGTGCAAAAACAATTATAGATTCACCATCAGAACTCCTGAATGTTATTATATGAAACGACTATTTGTTATCATCTTTACCAGTTGTATTTGGTGCTATGCACTACATACTGAAGCACAGAACAATTTCGATTCGGCTTTGCAAATGCTTGCCGATTTCACTCCTTATATGGTACAACAATATCAGGAGATCGATGACAAGAACACACAAGGTGAGCAAATGGCAACCTTCAAGGGCGAGAATACCTTTGGGAACAACGAACAGGGAGTTCGCCATAATGCCGACCTATCGATGATATGCGCCTTCTTGTGTAAGTATGCAAAAGAGAAAGTAACACTTCCAACAGCTGTAACATGGGACAAACTTGCATCGATGGCACGTGCTACCCTAACCTACGCCTACTCCACCCATAAGGCTAATCGTCTCTACCCCTGCAAGAACAACCTATATTGGGGTTCAGTAAGCGTTGAAGACCACGCATGGGAATCATCACTCTGGGCAATGTCGGTTGCCTATTCCGCTTTCTTTCAATGGGAAAAACTCTCAGCAAAACAACGTGAACAGATTTACAACCTGTTGAAAGCAGAGTGTAACTACGAATTGGAGCGTCCGATTCCCACTGGTTATCAAGACGATACGAAAGCTGAGGAGAACGGATGGGAGTGCGATGTGTTGGCTGCCACATTAGGTCTTTTTCCAAATGACCCACTCGCAGAACGCTGGTATAAACGGCTACGCGAGTTTGCTGTTAACTCATACTCACACCCGATGGATGCAGACAACGATGAAGTAGCTGACCCTGATTTCGACCAAACAACAATTGCCCAACTCTATAAAGGTCCAAACCTCTACGACGACTTCACCCTTCAAAACCATAATTACTTCCATACCAGCTATCAGAACGTGGTAGCTCAGGAATTAGGTGAAGCTGCACTTGCACTTAAGTTGTTCCAGACGGAGATTCACAAGCAAGAGCGTTGGAAGACCAATACACTCATGCATCAGGTAGGCTTCGTGATGGATGAAGTATTATATCGATTGGCACTGGCTGATGGAGAACTAGCTATGCCAAACGGAAACGACTGGAGCTTATTCCTCTACGACCAAATCACGTCATTCTCAACAGTATCTTGTTTTCTACGCGATCCAAACGCACTCATGCTTGAACAGCGTGCACTTCGTCAAATTGCTCGTCGTCAAAAAACCACGAACGACGGTTCTTGGTTGCTACGCCCTGATGTAGGCGCACGACGTATGGGTGTGGAAGCTCACCGAGTCATGATGACCTGGCTCATGCATCATATACTACCTACAGATGATATGACCCCAACGGCATGGGAGCAGTTCCTAGCACGTTTTAAGGATACAAGCTACTACCCAGATCAAGATGTCATCACAGCATCTTCTCCACAACGCTTCACCTGTTTCTCATGGAGTAAGGGACTGAAGAACTACACTGGTTATTTTGCCCCCACAAGCGAGGAGCACAATAACATCATCGTACCGTTCCGTACAGGCAATACAGGCAACTTTATCGGATATTACGAGGTAGAAGGAAAACGAACTGATGCCGTAGACGTCAAGCATGCGGTCGTCTATTCCGACTCAAACAGCTATATCATCAATGGTACGCTTGAAACCAACGAACGAATCCTAAGGAATCGTTACATGCTTTTCGTAACAGGAAACAATCTCGTTCTTTACTTCGACATGACCCGAGCAACCAGAGAGTGTACCGTTACTGCTGAACGCGGTGAATTATTAGCCATCTCAACAGACCCATTTACGAAAACAACCCGAACACTCACACCCCAACTCTCAACGAAAAATAATCAATTGTCAACCGTCAACTCTGATTGGGTTAATATTGACAACTGTGTAGGTGTGGTTACTCGTAATCACAAACAAGCTAACACAATTGCTTTTGGCGACCAGCAGAACAACAATTCGGTTCTTACGTCCAAACTATACGCATCCTACTCTAACACTCCCCTCACCTTACTTGCAGGCGATAAAGTGGGCACACGTCTCATGGCTTGTTACAGTAATGTTACAGCAGAGCAGACTCAGCAACTCAATCAGCAATTGAAGCCAGTAACCGATCTTCCGACGAATTGGGAAGGCTATCAGGTTCATGATACAGACGGGAGTTTATACCTTATTATTTATAATACAACAGGTAAGTCGGATACCCGCGTTAATATGGAAAAGATTAACAACACTTACCATCCACGATTGACGATCATCGTGACTGTTGTAGACGGAGAGTTTGTGGTCCTACCTATAGCTGTATAATCATCAAGAAATCATAACAATTTATTAACTAAATGTATCAAACTACTAATTACATCAACATGAAAAAACTAATCATTGCAATCGTATGCTGCATCACATCGATTGCAGCATTTGCACAAGAATCCAAAGGCTACACGCTGCCTAAAGGGAAAGAAATCTACATCCCGAAAGAATTGCGTGACAACGATTTCACCAGCAAAGATTCGAAATGGAGCTACTATCGAATGGCTTGCACGCCCAATGTGGTTTGCTTCTGGGAGAAAGGGTTTGGTGACGACCTCAGTAAAGCACCAGACCTTGATGGTCATAAGATGACGGTTGACTTAGACAACTTGCTCTCACGCGTAGAGTACTTCTACAATGTCTATCGCGACATGATGGGGTTCTTACTTCCTGGTAGCAAAGCAGAGAAATACCGCATGATGGTGATGCTCAACTACTCACTCGAAGGAACAGCATACGGAGGCTCCTACGATGATGAGATAGGTGCTCTATGGATTGCACCCAACCGTGTTCAAGATAAGACACTCAACTGTATCGCTCACGAAATAGGTCATTCGTTCCAGATACAGATATCATGTGACGGCCAATCACAAGGTATGGGAGGAGGCATCTTTGAAACTTCCGCTCAGTGGATGCTGTGGAACGTAAATCCTAAATGGACTACAGACGAGAACTATCATTGGGAGGCATTCAAGAAACTGATTCATCTCAGTCTCTTCAATAGCGAAAATATGTATCACGCACCTTTCGTCCTCGAATACTGGAGTTTCTTACATGGACTCACCTATATGGCCGACATGTTTAGAGGAGGAAAACGTGGTGAGGATTTTACTCAAACATATATGCGTATGTATAATGTTGATGTGAAGCAGATGGGCGATGAGTTGCTCGATTGCTACAGCCGCCTGATCACCTTCGACTTCCCAGACAAGCGTAAGGAAAGCGTACGCTACTCATGCGAGATGAAAAGCGAATTGGAAGATGCAGGAAACGGATGGAAACGTCCGGTAAATGCACCTCAGACATACGGTTTCAATGTGGATGAAATTACTCTTCCACCTACAGGGCAAACTGTAAAAGTACAATTCCAGGCACTTTCAAACAAAGATAATATCGGTTACCGTTATGGGCTTGTTGCTGTGGATAATGATAACATGCCCACATATTTTGGTCCAAACTCTGAAGCGAAGAAGACCCTCACCTATAAAAACCCGGGCAACATTAAGAAACTCTATCTTGTAGTTGTTGGATGTCCTTCCAAGGAATACAAACCCGCATCGTTCGGAAGACGTCGGGGGCAACAGAATCAAACTCCAACTGCCGACGAAGGCCCAACAACCTACCCTTATCAAATCAAATTCTAACACAGTATGAAAAGAATAGTTCTTACAACAAGCATTTTGTTTACATCGTTGGCATTTTGCCTTTCATCATATGCCAATATTCCCACAGAAAATGAATCGAAGGGAGCTACCCTCGCTTCGCCAAATAAGCAGATACGAGTAGAACTCAGTGACGTTAACGGTCTGGCATTCTCTGTTACGGACGGAACTAACATGCTGATAACAGAAGCAAAGGTGGGCATGTTGATTCAGACCGATGGAGCCACAACAGATGTTTCAAAGGCAAAGATAGCAGGAAATCCTTCGACAAAGACTATAAAGGAAGACATTACTGCCCCACTCTATCGTCAGACAAAATATGTTACTACCTACAACCAAGCAATCGTAAAACTCAACTGCGGAGTGAATCTTGAGTTTAAATTGTTTGATGAGGGAGTCGCCTATCGTTTCGTTACTACAGGCATAAAGGGCAACTATAAGATTATTGATGAACAGGCAGATATTCATTTTGCATCAGACTTCAACAGCTATCTTCCATTTACGACAAACCCACGTAAGCCTGAAGCTATGGCATTTCAGGCAACCTATAACGTAGCTCCTCTTACTCGCCAGAAAGACCTGCTTGCATTCCTCCCTGCTGCCATCGATTGCCAGTCGGCAAAGATTACACTTATGGAGAGCGACCTCGAAGCTTATCCTGGTATGTTCGTAAAAGTAAGTGGACAAAGCCTTAAAGCTCAGTTCGCCAAATATCCAAAGACAACTGAATTCTATCAGTGGCGCAAACAACAGTATGTCACCAGTACGGAAGATTATATCGCTCAATGCACCTCCAATCGTACATTTCCTTGGCGCATCCTAGCAATCAGCCACAAGGATACCGAGATGCTCGACAACAACATGGTCTATTCGCTCGCAACTCCTAATCGCATTGGAGACACCTCTTGGATTCGTCCAGGTAAAGTTGCATGGGATTGGTGGAACGACTGGGCCATCTCTGGTGTAGACTTCAAGACCGGAATCAACAATGCCACCTATAAGCATTATATCGATTTTGCATCGAAATACGGGCTTGAATATGTTATTCTCGACGAAGGATGGTATCTACCATCGAGTGGCGATTTGCTCACCACTATTCCAGAAATCAATCTGCCTCTACTCGTCGAATACGCAAAGACTAAGAACGTGAAACTTATACTATGGTGTGTTTTTAACTGCCTCGACGAGAACATCGATGCTATCTGCGAAAAATATGCACAGATGGGTATAGCAGGATTCAAGGTTGACTTCCTCGACCGTAATGACCAAACCGGTGTAGAGATGATTTATCGCATAGCAGAGAAATGTGCAAAACACCACTTGCTGCTCGACTATCATGGCATATATGCTCCTACGGGGATCAATCGCACCTACCCTAACATTATTAACTTTGAAGCCGTATTCGGAATGGAAGAAACCAAATGGACTAAGAACGGTGAGCAAGACATGCCTCTTTATGACGTAACCTTCCCTTATATACGCTTACAGTGTGGTTATACAGATTTTACCCCAGGCGGTTTCCGTAATGCCACATCGAAGGATTTCCAGCCTGTCAACAATAACCCTATGACGATGGGAACACGTTGCCACCAAATGGCACATTATATCGTACATGAGTCACCACTCACGATGCTGGCTGACAATCCTACTATCTATGAGCGTGAAGCCGAGTGTACTCGCTTTATTGCAACCCTACCATCAATCTACGAAAGCCTTCGCGTCATAGATGGCAAAATGGGGCAATATATTGTCACCCTAAGAACAGATAGCAAAGGCAATTACTACGTAGGTGGAGAGACCAATTGGGATGCACGCGATATCACCCTTGATCTCAGTTTCCTTCCATCAGGAACTTTCACAGCTCAAATTGCTACGGATGGCATCAATGCCGATCATGTCGCAACTGACTATCGCATCGAGACACGTAGTGTTAACAATACGACACGTATCCCTATACACATGGCATCTGGAGGAGGTTTTGCTATCAAACTCACGAAATAACACAAATAACCCCGAAAGCATCAACTTTCGGGGTGTTTCTTTCCTATCGTGCTAATCAAAAAGCAAGTTCAAAAAGGATTATCGAATATAATCTTCCATCTTACATAAGATGCTTTCGGAAATCTCTTCTCCTGGTTGACACCAATTCCTGATGAGCCATTGATTATTTTCGAAATCTAACGAAAGAATCTCTTCCTGACTGAAACCTCCATCTTTCTCCACAAGTGTGAGTCGTGCTTCAGCCATATTGCCAGTAAGCAACTCAACTTTCATATTCTTTATTTCAAGAGGTGTTTCCATTCCTCCTGTCCAGTGATTGTCATCAATAAAGAAACATGTCTCTATTGTTGACTGCTGACTATCTTTCTTGTTTACCTTGTCGTAAACCTCATTCCAATATTGAGTATAATAATTCTTATCAAGATCAAAAGGACTCAAATCCGACCCTTCTGCGAAGGTAGCATTGACCGCATCAAAGTATTTACGTACTTGCTTTTCAACAGCCTCTTCCGTCCATAAGTCTTCTGGGGCTACATCAATATCATCAGCAGCTTCTTCTTGCTCTATTGCATTGATAGTTGCTGTATCTATTCCTATTCCATGACCGCCATCTACTACATTCTTTCCTCCATTCTCATTACAGGAAACTATTCCCATTAAAGCCATGATACAAATGGCAAAAAACGCTAATTTTTTCATTTCTTTACGATTCTTGTTGTTTAACATGTTCATCCTTTCACGATAAGCAATACAACCTATTAAGTGTATTCTGTTGCAAATTTACAAATTAATAACCATTTAGCATGTATTTTGATATAAAAAACACAGTTCTTCCTATTGTGAAAGGGCGAAAAGCCAATAAAAAGCGAGAGGCGGTATAAATACAATAACCGCCCCTCTCACAAACTAATTAAAAAACACGTATACACGACTTGCGTTGTGTCAAAGGTAAAGACTATATAATGTGTAGATTTCCTATAAGATAAAGAACTCCGTAACCAAGCACAATTGATAAAATACCAATAATAAGTCCAATACGAGCCATGTCGCGTTGCTCAACAAGATTTGTAGCATAAGCCAAAGCATTTGGTGGAGTAGATATAGGTAACACCATCGCACTACTAGCTGCGATTGCTACTCCAACAAGAATGGTAGATGTCCCTCCGATTGCATCAAGTTTGTCACCCATCGCAGCACAAACAACCACAAGAATCGGCATGAGAAGGGCTGCAGTTGCAGAGTTAGAAATGAAGTTCGAGAGTGTGTAGCAGATGAGGCCCGAGAGGATAAGTATAAGCATTGGGGAGAACTCGCCAAATGGTATGCTCTCTACAGCCAACTCTGCCAATCCTGATTGGTTAAGTCCATAGCCAAGTGCGAAACCTCCTGCAACCATCCAGATGACACTCCAGTTGATTTCTTCCAAATCCTGACGCGTGATGACACCCGTAACTGCAAACACAAGGAACGGGATGAGTGCCACTGTGTAGCTATTGATACCAGTTACAGAATCGAGTAACCACAGGAGAACGGTCACTATGAAGGTAACGATGACGATCTTGGAATGTACACCTTTTTTCATACCTCCTTCTATACTGAGTTCGATTGTTTTCTGTGTGAAAGGAAACATCTTCCGTAAAAGTATCCATGCAAGAAAAAGCAGAATGAACACGAGGGGCACCATGATGAGCATCCACTGCCCGAAACCGATACCAAGATTTAAGCCGTCTGGGTCATTTAAATATTTCAAAGCAATCGTGTTTGGAGGAGTACCGATAGGTGTACCCATACCACCTAGATTGGCAGCTATCGGAATAGACAGAGCGAGTGCAATTCTTCCTTTTCCTTCTGGTGGCAACTGGCGGAATACTGGGGTAAGGAACGTAAGCATCATAGCTGCTGTAGCAGTATTAGAAACGAACATAGAGAACAAACCCGTGATGAGGAGGAAACCCAGCAACACATTGTTACTCTTCTTACCAAACGGTACGAGAAGCACCTTTGCCAACTGAGCATCCAACCCTGTTTTCGTTGCTGCTATTGCCAGTATGAATCCACCAATAAACAGCATTATAACAGGATCAGCAAAACATGCCATCACACCCTTATAGGACAGCAACGGCCCTACTTCATCAGGATTGCAAAAAGGTTTGATTCCTGAATCGCTACAAAAAAGTAGCATCAGCCCAATAATTGCTACCGATGTAGCCCATGACGAAACGACTTCCATAATCCACATGAGCGTAGCAAAAGCAAAGATGGCAATGATACGTTGTTGAACAACTGTCAGTCCTTCAATACCAAACGCCGTAGTAGGCATATTCCAAAACACGAGTGTCACAATCAAAACAATGACAGCCTCAATACACTTCTTAAGTACTCTTCCTGGGCGATACTTATACTCATGACGCATTTTATGGTAAGCGTCAACGAGTGCAAACCCGTTAAAACTCTTAAACATAATCGTTGTATATGCAAACAAAAAAAAACAAATTGTGTCTCATGTCCTTACATCGAAGACAATCAACATTTTAACCGAAAAGGCTGGTCTTCAGACTTACTCCACGTTCCGACGTCTTCTCATCCTTTCGGACAATGACTTCGTGTCGGTCTGTTAGAACGGAGTTCACTGCTGCGGGACAGTCGAGGATTCTCACCTCTGTTCCCAATTAATCGCTGTTATGCGAACCTTCACGGGAAATTCGTTTCCGAATAACGATGCAAAGGTACAAAATATTTACAATTCCACAATTTACTATCTGCTTTTTTTAAAAATTTAATGTATAATTTGTGAAAAACAGAATAAAATGTAATTAGGCAAATACAAAAAAAGAGGTACACCGAATTGGTATACCTCTTAAATTCTTAAAGTGTGAATTACTTCAAAGAATAAGCGTAAGGATCTTTCTCGTCACCTGTTTCAACTACAGCTACTTTGTCTTCACGAAGCAACCAACCGAGTCCAAGATTGAAGTCCTTCTCAGCCAACTTTGTAGATTTCTTAATCTGCTTGTAAGTCTGACCATTGTTCTCTGCAAGTGCATTCCAAATAGTACCTGCGATGTTTCCAGCTTTTTCCTGTAACATAATCTTTTCTTTTTACCAAATTAATACATCAAAACCTAAGTGAAATTCTCTTTCACGTTGCAAAGTTACATCAATTTTCTATAATATCAATCATTTTTTAGAAAAATATACAAAAAACCGAGAAAATTGTGTGCGAACACAGCGAAATCAGCGCATGAAATTACAATCGCATTATCTTGCTTCTGCGGAAGGAGGGGGATTCGAACCCCCGAAACGGTTACCCGTTTACCGGTTTTCGAGACCAGCGCAATCGTCCACTCTGCCATCCTTCCAGTCTTCAAAAATTTCTACTGCAGATTCTATCATCTGCAAGCAGGGACGTTTTTTATAATACTCGGCTGTCCGTTCATCAGGAGTAGCCTCTATTGGTGCATCTTTACGTAGCCCTAACAACTCGGAGCATTTGATACTTCCATGCTTTTCACGAAACTCACTCGCCAGTTGTTGAACTATCTTGTAGTTCTTCTGCTTCTGCTGTGGATCATTAGGTTGTGTCTGCCCCTCTTCCATCCCAACCAACATCGCCATTCCACACACAGCTCCACAGGTTTCACGCATACGTGCTATTCCTCCACCCAACGAAGCAGACACTCTTAGAGCAAGCTCGAGCGGCATTCCGTAATCTTCTGCATAAGAGCAGAACACCGCTTGTGAGCAGTTGTAACCTTGCAGGAACAACTCTCTGGCACGTAGTATCCGCTCGTCTTTGGTCATCAGTTATAGTCTTCAGGTCTGAAACAGAAGGAAGATATTTCCTCCTTTGTTTCTGGGTTGTAATATGAGTAGATGATATTCAGCCCTTCTGCCTTGATGTGACGCAAATCTACTGAGTTTCTAACTGCAGTCAACAATGCCGTATAGAGTTGATCATACTGAGCTTCCATCTCAGCCATTTCGGTAGAATCGCCATGAACAGAATAATAATAGGTAAAATTATTGCTCCCATCATTATGGAATACCAAGCTGTCAAGGATGATGAGATTGTCAAACTCCGCACGTGGGCAGTTCTTTTCTGTCCACTCTCGAGCCTCGCGTTCAATCCTGTCTCGTTTGCTCTCCTGACATGCTGTAAATATCAACATGGTTGCCAGTAGGCATACTATGGGTTTAATTCTGTTCATTAGTTCCTTTGTTTAACTCAATCCGTCTGATGGCTTCAGCCAACGCAATAGATAACTGATCAGGACACGATGTTGTTTTCATACCACAACGGATTCCCTGCAAACGGCTGATGACATCTTCGGCTTTCTGTCCGCGAACCAACAAGGACACTCCCTGAGTATTACCAGAGCATCCTCCGACAAAGTTCACACTCTGAATAATATGCTGATCGTCCACTTCCAGTTCAATGGCCTGTGCACATGTTCCGTGGGTATGGTATATTGCCTTCACCTTATTATTATATTATTTCATATTCGTATATACGTTCTGCACGTCATCGAACTCTTCAAGACGCTCAACCATCTTATCGATTGTTTCACGTTGCTCATCAGTCACTTCCTTCAAATCGTTTGGGACGTATGTAAACTCAGCTGTAGTAATCTCGTATTTATGGTCTTCAAGATACTTCTGAATCAGCGAGAAACTCTTTGGATCGCCATAGATGGTAATAAGTGTTTCGTCCTTATCTTCATCATATTCTTCGTCGAATTCATCGCTTACTCCGTAGTCAATCAAGTCGAGAACCATCTCGTCCATATCAATTCCTTCTGGTTTCTTGAACGAGAACATAGCATAGTGGTCAAACAGATAAGCCAAAGAGCCCATGGTTCCAAGTGTTCCACTAAACTTATTGAAGATACTACGAACATCTGCTACAGTACGTGTGGTATTGTCTGTCAGCGTATCAACGAATACTGCTATTCCGTGAGGTCCGTATCCTTCGTAGGTCATCGATTTCCATGCAGACTTATCCTTACCAATTGCGTTCTTGATGGCACGGTCGATATTATCTTTAGGCATGTTTTCATGACGGCAGGTAGCAATGATAGCACGAAGGTGTGCATTATTGTCAGGATCTGGTCCTCCTTCTGCTACTGCAATCGCGATTTGCTTACCAAGACGTGTGAACGTCTTTGCCATATTGCCCCATCTCTTCAGTTTGCGGGCTTTTCTAAATTCAAATGCTCTTCCCATATATTATAAACGATTTTTTACGATTTACTATTTTTCTTTATTTTCCACGAACTGTAGCTCCTGTAGCCTTGACAATAGCCTGTTCAATCTTGTTCATGACAGCCTCAATAGCCTTGTCGTTGAGTGTCTTCTCTTCACTTTGCAGGGTGAAGTTGACGGCATAGGATTTCTTTCCTTCTTCGAGGTTCTTACCTTCGTAAACATCAAACAGACGCACGTCCTTCAGCAGTTTACGTTCTGCACTATATGCAGCAGACTCTATGGCAGCAAACTCTACATTCTTGTCAAGCAACAGCGCCAAATCACGACTAACGGCAGGGAACTTAGGAATCTCCTGATAGCTTACGCTCTTGCCCTTGGTGAGTTTCATGAGGTTGTTCCAATTGATGTCAGCATAATATACAGGACTTTCAATATCGAACTTGCTGAGCTGCTTCTTGCTTACGATTCCAAACTGAGCTATCAGCTTGCCTCCGTGATTGGTAATCTTTGTAGATTTTGCCCACACGTCGTTTGACTCTTCAGCGAATACAAGTGCACCAAATGGAGTGCCAAGACGTTTGAGGACATTGAGCACGTATGCTTTCATCTCATACACATTCGTATCCTCATCGGCATGTGCCCAACTGCCAGTCACACGTTTACCGGTTATCCACAATCCCAGATGATAGTCCTCTGAGTATGCAGCAAGTACAGCTTTAGAGGTCTCTGCGTTGCTCACTTCAATTTTCTCATCGCTCTTCTTTGCTGCGTTGAAATAGTAGCAATTGCCAAACTCAAACATCTTGAGGTCGGGCATCCTACGATTGATGTTATGGCTGATACCTTCAAGACCTCCGAACAGCAGGGTCTGACGCATCACGCCCAAATCCTGACTCAACGGATTCATCAGTTTCACAAGGTTATCTGCCTTGAATGCTTCCAAACCATCGTAATATGAGGTCTTGGTGAGCGAATTGTTCAGTATCTCATTGAATCCACAACCTACCAACTGCTCTGCTACCAAATTCTGCAACTTATACGACTTGTCCAAATCGCCCTTGATTGTCAGCGAAGACTTCAGTTGAGTTGGTATTTCCATGTTATTGTAGCCATAGATGCGAAGCACCTCTTCTACGACATCGCATGGGCGGGTTACATCTACTCTATATGCAGGTACATCCAGAGTTACGGTTTCTGCCGTCTCATTCAGCACCTTCATACCCAAGTCTACACATATTGACTTTACGGTCTCAACAGGAATCTCTTTTCCTGCCAAATCCCACAGATACTTATATTCGAGTTCTACGGTAGCATTCTTTGGCAACGAGTCGTTCTTCACATCTACTATCTCCATCGCGATTTCACCGCCAGCCAATTCTTTCGCCATCATCGCAGCCATCTTCACCGCATAGATCTGTCCCTCTGGGTCAATACCACGCTCAAAACGGAAACTGGCATCTGTCTGCAATCCGTGACGGCGTGCGCTCTTACGAATCCAGGTAGGATGGAAATAAGCCGACTCGAACAACACATCCTTCGTTGTCTCATACGTACCACTACCCTTTCCGCCGAACACACCTGCTATACACATTGGCTCTTCTGCATTGCAGATAGCCAAGTCTCTGTCCGACAGTTTATGCTCTACTCCGTCAAGAGTGACAAACGGAGTTCCTTCGGGCATCGTTTTCACTACCACCTTCTGACCTTTGATCATGTCGGCATCGAAACAATGGAGTGGCTGTCCGTAAGCCATCATAATATAATTGGTGATGTCAACGATATTGTTGATTGGGCGCAGACCTATGACAGTCAGACGGTCTTGCAGCCACTTTGGCGATTCTTTCACCTCGCAGCCTTTCACTGATACAGCAACATAGCGAGGACAAGCCTCCTGCTGCTCTACTTCTATTGCGATTGGCAGGCTTTGTGAGTCAACTTTGAAACCATCTACATCCGGACGATGGAGTGATGTCTGATAGCCATTCTGGCGCAAGTATGCATAAAGGTCACGAGCCACACCCCAATGACTACATGCGTCGGAGTGGTTTGGTGTGATACCTATACCTATAACGTAATCGCTCTCTAAGTTGTAATACTTGGCTGCTGGAGTTCCCACAACTGCATCTTCTGGCAGTTCGATGATACCGGCATGACTTGTTCCCACACCTATTTCATCTTCTGCACACAACATTCCGTTCGACTCAACACCTCTCAACTTCGACTTCTTGATGGTAAACTCCTTGTCACCATCATAGAGTTTTGTTCCCAGCGTAGCTGCAATGGTCTTCAAGCCCTTACGGCAATTGGGGGCACCACATACGATCTGCTCCACACGTCCTTCTCCTAAATCAACAGTACACACATGCATATGGTCGCTATCTGGATGAGGTTCGCATGTCAGCACCTGTGCTACAACCAATCCCACCAATCCACCTTTGATCGACTGTACCTCCTCAAGACTTTCTACTTCTAACCCGACACTGGTCAAGGCCTTTGATACTTCATCTGGCGTCATGTCGAAGTCGACATAATCCTTCAGCCATTTATAACTTACGTTCATATTTTTATACTATTCGTCTGCTATTCTCAATTTTCGACCTGCAAAGTTACAACAATTTACCAAAACGACAAAATTCAAATCCACAAATCCACCCAACTTTATATATCTTTTTGTGATTCCGACATTTTTTTTGATATTTTTTTGTTCAGAAGAAAAAAAACATGTACCTTTGCCATACCAAAACAAAACTTTTTTACAACATTATAACCACAACGCTTATGAAGAATTTATTACCTATCAAAATCCTGATGAGTTCGCTTTTCCTATTGCTCATCTCGACAACATCGAACGCTCAACTCTCAACCAACCCCGACAAGTTCTTGGGTAACATCACCACCCGTTATCAGATAGATGTTCAAGGGATTGAACCTTATTGGAAGATGTGGAACCAACTCACCTGCGAGAACGAATCAAAGTGGGGATCGGTCGAAGGCAATCGCGGCAACTTCAACTGGCAATGCGACAACGCAATCAAATATGCTCGCGACCATCACTTCCTCTTCAAGTTCCACGCCCTCATCTGGGGTTCGCAGTATCCTAACTGGCTACCCAACCTCTCACCTGCAGAGCGCTATAAGGCTATTGTCACATGGATGGATGCCGTTAAGAAGAAATATCCTAACCTCGAGATGATCGACGTGGTCAACGAGGCCGTGGGTATGCACCAACAAGGCAACCCTATGATGAAAGAATCGTTAGGTGGTGGAGGAAAGACGGGCTACGACTGGCTTATCAAGGCCTTCGAGTTGGCTTACGAGCGCTGGCCGAACGCCATCCTCATCTACAACGACTACAACACCTTCCAGCACGACACACAGGCATACCTCGATTTGGTTCGTACCCTTCGTGATGCCGGTGCTCCTGTCGATGCATACGGATGTCAGTCACACGACGTGACCAACATCAGCAAAGACAACCTCAGGAGTTCTATGAATCTGCTGCAAAACGGACTGAAGATGCCTATGTACATCACAGAGTTGGATATCGATATCGAGAACGACCAGCAACAAAAGCAACAATACATGAACATCTTCCCCATCATGTGGGAGGCTGATTATTGTGCAGGAGTCACCATTTGGGGATATATTCACGGAGCCACTTGGGTCGACAACTCTGGTATCATCAAGAACAACCAAGACCGTCCAGCTATGACTTGGTTGCGCGAATACATGACTACAGATAAAGCGAAGACAGCCAAAAGTCCATTCCCTGGCATGAAGAAAGAGGCATCGCTCTACATCAAACCTCAGACAATCAGCGCCACACAAGGCGACCCGATGCCAATCACCATACGTGCCCAGCTGCGCACAAAGACCATCGATCACATCGACTTCTACATCAAGAACAAGCTCTATAAGACCTTCACCGAAGCTCCTTACGAACTTGAATACATCCCTGAAGCATTGGGCAAATATGACCTCAAGGCTGTCATAACAGCTACCGACAGCAGCAAATACGAACGCTACGGAGCCTTCACCGTCTATAAACCACGTGCACCATACAAGGAAGTCAGCCTTCCTGGTGTCGTACAGGCTGAAGACTACGACTCAGGTGCCGACGGAATAGCCTTCCACGATGACGACAGCAACAACCAAGGCGACGTAACCAACTACCGCTCAGACGGAGGTGTGGATATCGTCAAGGGTAACGGCGGACGTGCCATCGGCTACACCTCAGCCGGCGAATGGCTCGAATACACAGTGAACGTCACAGAACCTGGCGTATATGTCTATGAGGCTACCGTTTCTTCTGGAACCAACAACTCATCGTTCAAGTTGTCGCTCAACACAGGCGATGCCCTCGAAGCACTCACCGACGTCATCACCGTTCCTCAGACAGGCAACAACAACTGGGACACCTACCGCACCCTCAGCGGACGTCTGCTCATACCGCTCCCAGCAGGCAAGCAGATACTCCACCTCGACATCACAGGCAGCAGCTGCAACATCGACAAAATCAACTTTCGTCATGTTGAAATCAACGATGACATCCAGCTCTCCATCTCTGCCGACCCAGCACCTGCTACCATCGGCGAGCCAACCACCATCAAGGTAGAAGCTACTGCACCTAACACCACGATTGCCAGCGTGAAAATCTCGCTCAACGACAACGTTGTCAAGACTCTTACCACAGCACCCTACGAATACACCTACAAGCCATCGAATACGGGCACATACGAGTTCACAGCCGTAGCCATCGATGCCGACGGAAAGGAATCCAATATTGCATCCTATGTACTGAAAGTCAACAACAAACGTACACCTTATAAATCTATAAATATACCAGGCATCATCGAAGCCGAGAACTTCGACAAAGGTGGCGAAGGATTCACCTTCCACGACAACGATTCTGAAGACGAAGGAAAAGCCAGCTACCGTAATGACAACGGAGGAGTAGATATCGTCACAGGCAACAACGGATACGCACTCGGATACACCATTGCAGACGAATGGTGCGAATACACCGTCAACGTTACCCAAGCCGGAACCTACAGCTACAAAGCTACCGTATCATCGGGCAACAACTCATCCAAGTTCACCATCGGACTCTCATCAGGCGAAAGTGTCACAACACTTGCAACCGTTTCCGTTCCACAGACAGCCGATAACAACTGGGACACTTACCGCGTGATCGAAGGCAAAATATCGAAAGAACTGCCAGAGGGAAAGCAAATCATTCGCATCACCATCACAGGGTCGTACTGCAACATCGACAAGCTTGAACTTATCTGCACATCCAACGGCATCGACGACATCACTAACCACAACCAGCCTCGTCAACTCTACAACCTTGCAGGCCAACGCATGAACGCCCTGCAGCGAGGCATCAACATCGTCGACGGAAAGAAGATGATGGTGAAGTAAACATCCCTCACACACGAACCTCGTGAACACACCAAGCGGACAAGGCCCCACCCTGTCCGCTTGTTTATTACCCATAGATTTAGTGCGTCTGCTAAAATACTATAGTACGCCTTAGGGCGCACTCGAGTTCGCCTTAAGGAGTACTGCAGTGCGCCCTAGGGCGTACTATTCTCCGAGCCTATCGTTTCGTATCGAAAAAACGTTTATCGTTTATTGGTTGAGTGAGGAGGCAGCAACTCATATCGAAGTCATGTCGTACTCATATCCGTAGGGTTAGAGATAGAAGAGGGAGAAAGAGTTTGCCAATTTGTCAAGCATGGAATGATTGGCACGAGGTTTGCAAATAGCTTATCGGCATGTTGTTATTCAACATATTATATGAGATTTAATTAACAAAGATATAGATTATGAAAGGAAACATTGGGGTTACGACCGAGAACATATTCCCCGTTATCAAAAAGTTCTTGTATAGCGACCATGATATCTTCATTCGCGAAATCGTAAGTAATGCGGTTGATGCTACTCAGAAACTACGTACGATTGCCCAGAAGGGTGAGCTGAAGGGTGATGCAGGCGACCTGACTGTGCATGTAAGCATAGATAAGAAGGCTGGCACACTGACGGTGAGCGACCGTGGTATAGGTATGACCGAGGAGGAGATTGACAAGTATATTAACCAGATTGCTTTCTCATCGGCAAACGACTTCCTTGATAAATATAAGGAGGATGCGAATGCCATTATCGGTCATTTCGGACTGGGATTCTACAGCGCCTTCATGGTGAGCAAGAAGGTGGAGATTGTGACAAAGAGTTGGCAAGACGGCAGTAAGGCTGTCAAATGGTCATGTGATGGCAGTCCGGAATATAGCATCGAGGATGCTAAGAAAGAGGATCGTGGAACAGACATCATCATGTATATCGACGATGACTGTAAGGAATTCCTCGAAGAGGGTAACATCGAATCGCTGCTGAAGAAGTATTGCCACTTCCTGCCAATCAGCATTGCATTCGGCAAGAAGAAGGAATGGAAAGACGGGAAGCAGGTAGAGACAGCTGAGGATAATATCATCAACGACACTACCCCACTCTGGACGAAGAAACCTGCCGACTTGAAGGACGAGGACTACAAGGCATTCTATCGTGAACTGTATCCGATGAGCGACGAACCGCTGTTCTGGATTCACCTGAACGTGGACTTCCCATTCAACCTGACGGGTGTGCTCTACTTCCCAAAGGTGAAGAACAGCATTGAGTTGCAGAAAAACAAGATTCAGCTTTACTGCAATCAGGTTTTTGTAACCGATAGTGTTGAGGGTATCGTGCCTCAGTTCCTGACACTGCTGCATGGTGTAATTGACTCGCCCGACATCCCATTGAACGTGAGCCGTAGTTACCTGCAGAGCGACAGCAATGTGAAGAAGATTTCGTCGTACATCACAAAGAAAGTGAGCGACCGTCTGCAGAGCATCTTCAAGAGCGACCGTAAGGACTTCGAGGAGAAGTGGGACGACCTGAAGATATTCATCAACTACGGAATGCTAACAGAGCAAGACTACTTCGACAAAGCAAAGAACTATGCATTGCTGAAGGATACCGAGGGCAAGTATTTCACTTACGAGGAATATAAGACCCTGATAAAGGACAACCAGACGGATAAGAACGGCACGCTGGTTCATCTGTATGCCCAGCACAAGGACGAGCAATATGCATATATCGAAGCTGCGAAGAAGAAAGGTTATAGTGTGCTCATCATGGACGGCGAACTCGACTCAGCAATGCTTGGGCTGCTGGAGGAGAAACTGGAGAAGACACGTTTCGTACGTGTTGACTCAGATGTGGTCGATCGTCTGATTGACAAGACAGGCGACAATAAGTTCGACGATGACGAAGGCGGATTGGTAAGGGATTTGTTCCAGACACAATTGCCAAAACTCGAGAAGACGGAATTCAACGTAAAGGAACAGGCAATGGGAGCCGAACAGGCACCAATCGTAATCACGCAGAGCGAATACATGCGTCGTATGAAAGACATGTCGCGCTTCCAGCAGGGCATGAACTTCTATGGTGAGATGCCCGACATGATGACCTTTGTGGTGAATACCGACCACCCACTCATCAAGCGTGTCACAGAAGAAGGAGAGGCAGCAACCGCAGAGGCACTCAAGCCAATCGAAGCAGAAATCAAAGGACTGACGGCTCGCAAGGATGCCATCAACCAGAGTAATAAGGATAAGAAATACGACGAAATCAGTCAGGAGAGCAAGGACGAACTGCAGAAGGTGAACAAAGACATCGAAGCCGAGCGCCAGAAGAAGACAGGTGTGATTGGCGACTACGCCAAAGACAATCCTCTCGTGCATCAGCTCATCGACCTTGCCCTGTTGCAGAACGGACTTCTGCGTGGTGAAGCCCTGACGAACTTCGTAAAGAGAAGTCTCGATTTGATAAAGTAGGATAACAAAAGAAAAGCAGCAACCCGATTGAGTTGCTGCTTTTCTTTATTCTATTCCTTCTTTCTTATTGTTTATATAATAATGGAACAGTTACAAATAATAACCCTGCGTTATTGCCCAATAACCCACCCTTATTGCCTGATAACGCAGGGTTATTGAGTTGATATAGAGTGAAAATTTTTTAGGAATGTATTGTAAAGAAAGAGGAAGCTGACCTCAACAATGTCTCTTTGGTGATACTTCATAGGTAACGGGCTATAACGGGAGACATTGTTTTACGGGAATGCTCAAGAACGGCATCCCTTAATTGTCGATGAGCCTCTACCTCTTCGGGTGTAGGCTCATAAACTTCTGATTGTATGCCCATAACCGTCGTTGTTTATACGTTTTCGCTGCAAAGATAATAAAAGTTTAGAGTATTTTCGTTTATTTCACTGACATTTGTATTGAAATCGTAGAAAATATTGTAACTTTGCAAGCAAATAAAGCATCTATGAAAGAAATCAAATTATATCATAAGGTCTGGGTGATGCTGCCCGTTCTTCTTCTCTTGTTGGGATTAACCATCGTTTTTCTCATCCCTATTACTAAAGGATTAAACCAACGGTTCTGGATATGGAATTGGGGTATGCTGCTGTTTTCAGGTGCAGTATTTCTGTGGGGTCTATCCGTTATCATTCGTGAGCGGGTATTACATATACCTCCTATCATCATCACGGAAGATAAACTCATCGTCGGTAAAAAGGAATATCACTTCGCAGACATCCACCATTTCGACCTTGCTTATTTATCCAAATCCGACGTTATACGCATTCACTACATGCCCGACGTGGAAGCCAAGAAGAAGAGCGAGGCAAAGGGC
>CACZXN010000037.1 GCA_902785075.1 uncultured Bacteroidales bacterium
ACGTGTAGAAGCTGATACCTATAGGCAAGGCGATGTTGGGCGAACTCACAGGTATGCCTGCCTGTGCCAGGATGTCGGCAAAGAAGTTGGCGTATTTGAATACTCCAAGCACAGCGATGTTGATCACCAATCCGATTACGAGTGCAGCCTTACGGTGCTGTTCCTGCTTGTCAATCTGCAAGCCGATGATGTAATTAGCAAGTACGCACAACAGCATCAGGAATACATATACGGGTTCGCCCCATGCGTAGAATATCAGCGAGAAGATAACCAGCGATATGTTGCGAGCCTGATGAGTCTTTCGTACGTCCTTATTCAGCAATGTCCTGTCGATGAGGCTACCTAGCAGGTAGCACAAGGCAAATGCTGGTATGAATACAAATAAGAAAAATAAGTCTGAAAAAACCATCTTATTATTGAATACTTGACAAAACTATAATTCTATTGTTATTTGTTGTTCTTTATCTCTAACGACTGTTTCCATATTGGGAGATTTTGGGAGTGAGGTTTTATTTCATGATTTCCCACACTTTCTCTGCCACAAAGCTGCCAATCAGCAAGGCGCCTTCTGTGTTGGTATGTACTCCATCGGAGGTGTAGCGAAACGCTCGCTGTTCCTCATCGCTGTCTATGCCTACCTCGTCCAGACGTATGACGGGCAATTCCAGCATTGCACCGCATTGGTCGATCAACTCGCCAGTCTTCGTCACCACCTCGCGGCTCACCTTTGTGGCTTGCATGGGGGTGAGGAGAATGATTGTTGCCTCTGGACAGAACTCTCTCAGCATCTCGTAGTCGTAGCGGATTGCTTCAGCCATTGTCAGCACTTCGTTGGGTTGTCGGGTGGGGTAGAGATGTGTTGTGTCTGCGCATACGTCTTCTGCTGATCGTGTAAAAGCTTTCGGACGTTTGGCTTCGAACCACATGTCGTTCGTACCTGCCAGTATGAGAATCAAGTCAGGCACATGCTGTGTGCTGTCGTTACAAGCATCACGCAAGCGGTTCACCTGATTGTAAATCACATTATCGTCGCCCAACAACGAAGTGTATTCTTTCGTGTTGTATTTCGTCTGCTCCGTATGTGTCCATGTGGCCCCGCTGCGAGCATAGCTGCGACACGATGCTGGCTGCAACTGTTGCTTTAGGGCTGTAATCCATCCCTTGGGGTTATTGCAACTGTCACCAGCCAACCAAGTATTCGAATCACCCAATGCTACTACATGAAGGGGCGACTGAGCCAATCCTTTGCCTGTTATTATCAGCAGCAAAACCAATAATACGATTCTATGTATCATAAAAACATTCTTCTCCATTATAGTTTATCCTTCTTCTTTCACGTATTGGATGGCACGATTGATGTATTGAAGGAACGGATAGGTGGTCTTGAACAGTTCTACAGTCCTCTCAGGCATATCAGGAGCCGTCATGAAGTCCGTGTCGGGTTCGTAGCAGAGACAATAGACGCGCAACTTCAGGTAGTCGGCATAGGGACTGTCGACAGGAAATCCGGCAGGAACTTTCTTCAGCGCGCTACTTTGGTCGAGCCAAAAGGCAGGTGACACCTCTTTTTTCAGGATGTCCTCAAAGTCTCCGCCACCATAGCAGATATCTTCGCGTAGTGTTTTCAGCACCTTGGGTTCGCAAATGTAGTCGCCTGCAGCCAACATGTGTGCTGCGGGATAGCCCTCTCCTCCTACGCCAACATGGAAGTAATAGCCGGAATAGCCCGATTTCTTCCCTCCAGGACAGATATATGCCCCCATGTGGGTCTTGTACGGACTTTTGTCCTTCGAGAATCGCACGTCGCGATAGATGCGATAGGTGCAGTCCTTAGCAGTCAGATTGGCGACAGAGGGGTCGAACTGAGCGATGCCCGCAATCACCTTGTCCACGATGGCGTTGAACTTGGCTTGAGCCTCTTGGTATCGTGCCTTATTGGCAACAAACCACTCGCGATTATTTTGTCGATTCAAGTCCTTTAGATATGCAATTACTGTTTTCATACTGCAAAGTTACAAAATAGTTAAGAATTATGCGGTATGAATTAAGAAAGATTCATAAAAAACATGCGTGATAGCTGTTGTATTTGCGATAATTACCTTCTTTTTGTGTCATAATGACGAAAAATCTCAAGATGCCGTATCCTGAATTCCGAATCGTTCGTTAGTGTTTCGAAGATAATCGTTTTTATGTTTGAACAAGATATCTTAACGCTTTTTCCTTGGATTAGATTTAGTGCGTCCGCTAAAATACTATAGTTCGCCTTAAGGCGCACTCGAGTGCGCCCTAAGGCGAACTGCAGTGCGCCCTAGGGCGCACTAATCTCCGCCCCTAAGTATTTTATACGTTAGAAGAAATAAAAGGTGAACTATGTTGCTCATTTTGGTTCCTTAGGCAACCTTTTCATCCAAAAGCAGTCCGTATGTCAGTTTTTTTTTGTAACTTTGCACCCGAAATAAATTAAGCTAAGATGATTACAGTATCGAACCTTTCCATTCAGTTTGGAAAACGAGTGTTATACAAGGACGTTAACCTGAAGTTCACCAATGGTAATATATATGGTGTCATAGGTGCAAACGGCGCAGGTAAGTCAACATTGTTGAAGGCCATCACAGGCGAGTTAGAATCAACCACTGGTACCATTACGTTGGGACCAGGCGAGCGTCTGTCGGTATTGAGCCAGGACCATAATAAGTTTGATGAGTTTAATGTGATGGACACTGTGATGATGGGCCATACGGTGTTGTGGGGCATCATGAAGGAGAAAGATGCGCTGTATGCAAAGGAGGATTTCAGCGATGAAGATGGTGTGAAAGCTGCTGAGTTGGAGGAGAAGTTTGCTGAGCTGGGCGGATGGAATGCTGAGAGCGATGCCGCGATGCTGTTGAGCGGTCTTGGCATTAAGGAGGATTTGCACTATCGTCAGATGTCGGAACTCTCAGGAAAGCAAAAGGTGAGGGTGATGCTTGCTCAGGCATTGTATGGAAATCCTGATAACCTGTTGCTTGATGAGCCTACCAACGACCTTGACCTCGATACCGTAGAGTGGTTAGAGGATTATCTGGCAAACTTTGAACACACCGTGTTGGTTGTCAGTCACGACCGTCACTTCCTCGATGCAGTTTCTACACATACAGTAGATATCGACTTCGGAAAGATAAACATGTTTGCTGGTAACTATTCGTTCTGGTACGAAAGTTCGCAGTTGGCTCTGCGTCAGGCTCAGAACCAGAAAGCCAAAGCAGAAGAGAAGAAGAAGGAACTTGAAGAGTTTATTCGTCGATTCTCGGCTAATGCAGCCAAGAGTAAGCAGACAACAAGTCGTAAGAAGATGCTTGAGAAACTCAATATCGAGGAAATCCAACCCTCTACTCGTAAATATCCAGGCATCATTTTCTCAATGGAGCGTGAGGCAGGTAACCAAATCCTTGAAGTGGAGGGCTTGAAAGCTGTTGACGAGGATGGCACTCTGCTGTTTGATAACCTTACGTTTAATGTCGAGAAGGGTGAGAAGGTGGTATTCCTCAGTCACAATCCACGTGCGATGACTGCTTTGTTCGAAATCATCAATGGTAACAGAGAGGCGCAGGCGGGCACTTTCAAGTGGGGTGTAACCATCACAACTGCATATTTGCCACTCGATAATTCCTCATTCTTCCAAAGCGACAAGAACTTGGTAGAATGGTTGAGCCAGTTTGGTGAGGGAAACGAGGTGTTCTTTAAGGGCTATCTTGGCAGAATGCTTTTCTCAGGCGAGGAAGTATTGAAAAAAGTAAATGTGTTGTCGGGAGGCGAGAAGATGCGTTGTATGATTGCTCGTATGCAGCTCAAGAATGCTAACTGTCTGATTCTCGATACGCCAACCAATCATCTCGACTTGGAATCTATTCAGGCTTTCAACAACAACTTACGTCAGTTTAAGGGAAATGTGCTGTTTGCCAGTCACGACCATGAATTTATCAATACGGTAGCCAACCGCATTATTGAACTGGGTCCAAAGGGCAATATAGATAAGCTGATGACCTACGATGAATATATCGCTTCGGAGCCGATTAAAGAGTTGCGTAGGAAAATATGGGAGTAGGGCAGGATTGTTGATGCTGGATAAATAACGATCTTGCGATTCTTGTTTACTCAATAGCTTCAAACACTACGGGTAGCAAATCGCGAGCCGACTCGATGAAGTATATACCCTCTGTACCATAAAGCATTATCTGCATAGGAACGCCAAAGCGATGTTCGGTTTCTGTCATTACCTGGCGGCAAGCTCCACAGGGACTGATAGGTGCTTGGGTGAATTCGCCAGAAGTGCCTCTTGCAGCGATACAGAGTCTCTTGACTGGCACGTCTGGATAACGTGAGTTAGCATAGAAGAGGGTGGTGCGTTCTGCGCAAAGACCAGAAGGATAGGCGCAATTCTCCTGATTGCTTCCTGTGATAATCTCACCATTGTTGAGTAGGGCTGCTGCTCCCACTTGGAAATGACTATAGGGCGCATAGCTACGAAAGGTTGCTTCCTTAGCCGCTTTCACCAATTGTAGTTCTTCTTCGTTCAGTTCTTTTTCCTCTTTAAGGATGATATGGACAGATTTGATGATATCTTTCATTTTGTTAGCACTTTGAACATTCTTACGCTTGACATAGGAAACAAGCTTTGTTTGCACTCACTTCATTGAAGTTTTTACTTATTTTCCGCCAAAGTTACGAAAAAAATGGTTAATGATTATTGGTTAATGGTTATATTTTCGTATTTTTGCAGTTGGAAATCAAAAATAACGTATTTATGAGTCTAAAATCAATCAATAGACCACTATTGTATATTCTTTTGTTTACTGTAGGTTTAGCTGCTTCTGCTCAGACAAAAAGTACTGCGTATTTGGATTATATCAACAAATATAAGGCAATTGCAGTAGAACAGATGGAACTTCACGGCATTCCTGCAAGCATCACATTGGCTCAAGGGCTGTTGGAGAGTGGAGCGGGTAGTAGCGAACTGGCAAAGAAGAGTAATAACCATTTTGGAATCAAATGTGGAAGTAACTGGTTCGGTCCTACTCACACACATTTCGATGATGGTCGAGACGAGTGTTTTCGTGCATACGATAATGTGCGTGCTAGTTTTGAGGACCATTCTCAGTTCTTGAAGAAGGAACGCTATGCTCGCTTGTTCCGCTTAAGCATTTTGGACTATAAAGGTTGGGCACGAGGATTGAAGGCCTGCGGATATGCAACAAGTCCTACCTATGCCGACCACTTGATCCGTATTATCGAATTGTATGAGTTGAACAAACTTGATAAAGACCCTAATGCTGTGTACATTCCTGAAGCAAGACCCGTTGTGAATGTCGAACTGAATACACATACTTTGTTGTCAAACAATGGTGTGATGTGTATCAAGGCAAATGGACGAGAGACTTGGGAAAGCATAGCTAAAGAATTTGCCGTTCCAAAATTCAAATTGCTGGAATATAATGAAGCGATAGAAAGTTTGCCCATCAACTCAGGCGATTTCATTTACCTGCAGAAGAAACAAAAGAAGGGAGATAAGCGCTACGGAAAGAACTACTGGCATCATGTTCAGCAAGGAGAGTCGATGTATTCGATTGCTCAACTCTATGGAATTAGAATTAGTAGCCTGTACAAACTGAATTTCCGTGATGACGACTATGTCCCCTTTGCTGGCGACTTGCTTAGGGTAAGATAAACATTCCTTTTCTCATTATTTTTTCTATACGAGTACCGTTTAATAAAAACAACAAATGCCCTCAACGTTGTGATTGAGAGCATTTGTCTGTTAGATTTTTTTGTTGTTGTAATAAGCGCTTTCTCACTTAGCTGTTCTGCTCGATTTCCTCCTGCATATCAATGAGGTTTCCTGCTTTATCCTTGAATTCATACTGAAGGAACGCTAGCGATTGGCTTGGAGTAATCTTGAAACGAAGTCCATACTTTAAGTGCCATTTCATCTTCAAGGAAGGGAATCCTTGATTGATGTATGCAAAGACATAAGGATGGACAAACAATTGAAACTTCCTCATTCCAAGAATGTTGACAATGTGATCGATTTTGCTTTCGATGACATCAGTGAAAAGATAAGATGATTTGATGACTCCTTTTCCGTGACAGGTCGGACATGTCTCGTCGACAATAACGTCCATAGCCGGACGTACTCTTTGACGGGTGATTTGCATCAGTCCGAATTTACTAAGTGGCAAAATGTTGTGTTTTGCTCTGTCTGGACGCATCAGCTCACACATCTTTTCGTAGAGCTTTTGGCGGTGGTCGGCTGTTCCCATATCGATGAAGTCTATCACGATGATTCCACCGATATCTCTAAGTCTTAATTGGCGTGCTATTTCTTCGGCCGCACCCATATTTACTTCGAACGCATTGGCTTCCTGACCGTCGACTCCCCTTGAACGGTTACCGCTGTTGACATCGATAACATGGAGTGCTTCTGTGTGTTCGATAATAAGGTATGCGCCTCGTTTGTAGCTTACTGTTCTGCCGAACCCAGATTTGATTTGTTTGGTGACATCAAAATTGTCAAAGATCGGTACATCGCCTTTGTAAAGCTTGACGATATCCTCTCGCTCAGGTGCGATAAGGCTTACGTATTTCTTGACATCCTTGTAGACCGCATTGTTGTTTACATAAATGGCTTCATAGGATGGATTGAAGAGGTCTCGGAGCAGGGATACTGTTCGTCCAGATTCTTCGTGAACCATTAAAGGCAGATTGGATGCCATCTGGACTTTTGTGATGCAGTCGTTCCAACTGTCGAGCAGAATGGTCAGCTCTTTGTCGAGTTCTGCTACACGCTTACCTTCAGCTACTGTTCTAACGATAACGCCGAAGTTTCGTGGCTTGATGCTCTGTATCAGCTGTTTGAGACGTGCTCGTTCCTCTGAACTCTTGATTTTTGTCGATACGTTTACCTTATTGGCAAATGGTATTAAAACAAGATAGCGACCGGCAATGGATATTTCTCCAGTAAGACGTGGACCTTTGGTGTTGATGGGTTCTTTTGTGATTTGAACCATCACCTCTTGCCCCAGTTCCAGGATTTTGTCGATGGAACCTTCTTTTGGAAGTTCGGGTTGAATGGCGAACTTTTCGACTGCAGGAAGTTTCTTGCGGTCGCTTGCTACTTGTTTTACATACTTTTCGAGCGAAAGAAAATGTGAACCTAAATCTTGGTAATGCAGGAATGCTTCGCGCTCATGACCGACATCAACAAAACATGCATTTAAGCCAGGCATTATTTTTTTGACTCTGGCAGCATAGATGTTGCCCACGGAGTAGTGTGTGTCAAGTGATTCCTTTTGGAATTCGACTAACCGTTTGTCTTCAAGAAGAGCAATCGTTACTTCGTTGGGTTGGGAGTCGATAATAAGTTCACTTGTCATTTCCTTGCTGAAGAGATTTATTTGCTCTTATGACGATTCTTTCTTAGTCTTTTCTTACGCTTGTGTGTAGAAATCTTGTGTCTTTTTTTCTTCTTACCGTTTGGCATAATACTGAAAATTAAAGGGTTAATATTTTTGATTAATTATAAATAGCTTCTTGCTGAGTTACGCTATTTTTTCTCTTTCATAGCGTCAGCGAATGCAATTGCAGGCTTGAACACAACTGATTTGTGTTCAGGGATGAAGATGGTTGTGTTCTGCTTGATGTTACGTCCTGTACGTTCTTTACGCACTTTGATGGTGAACGATCCAAAGCCGCGCAAGAACACTTCCTTGTCGTTGAGCAGGCTGTCTTTTACTGTGGCTGTAAATGCTTCAACCACGGCATAGACTTCTTCTTTGTCTATACCTGTTTGCTCTGAGATTGAATTTACGATGTCTAATTTTGTCATATCTTATAATATTTGAAATTTTCACTTGTGAAGGCGATGCGACAATGGTGCATTCTGGTGGTTATATGCTTCGAAATGTCGCAAATGGACTGCAAAGTTAGTATTTTCTGCTTAATAAGAAAAATTTTTTACGACTTTTTTATTGTAAAATCGTGCAAAACAATTACTTAGCAATCCGTTTGCCTCTTTAGTGGGCGTTTTATCGGTAGATTTCGTTAAGAACTCGTGCCAATCGGAGTCCTGCTTTCAGGAGTTGCTGCTCTACGATTGGAGTGTATTTCCCGATGTAATCGTATGATACTTCTGTTCCCTCCGGGGTATTGGCGTAGATTTCCTTACATAATGTGTAAGTTTCGCGAGCCCAATCGTCAAATGTTCCTTGCTCGATTGCCTTACGTTCTTGTTTGCTCGTACGGTCTAACTGCTCTGTCCATTCTGTGTAGGTCCAACTATGGGCATAGAAGACTACATCTTCGTCCCAGATGGCATGTAGGTTTTTCTCTTGCTCGAAGGATATAACTGTTATCAGGTTACCTCCGTAGTCGGTTTTGCGTCCTAAGTGCATAGGTTGGTGAAGGTCACCTAAGAGGTGTATTACTATCTTCAGCGCGAATGCTTCCTCTTCTTCCGACAGCTTTCCTGATTTTAGCTTGCTAACTTGTTCGTTGAGAGCGGTGATGATGTCGCCATTCTCTGCAGGAGGTACTTCCTCGTAGGTTTGGTCGGCATTTATGTTTTTAAAATGCCAAGTTTTCATGTATTCGTATTCGGGAGTGTGGCTGATGTAATCGAGCCAGTTAGCCCAATACACGATACTCTTTCCCTTCAGAACCTTTTTGATTTTCTTCTTTGCCTTACGACTCAGGTGCTTCTCTGCGATAGCGCAGGCGGTGTCGTGTCCCACCTGTCCCCATGCGAAGCACTCTGCTACTATGAGCAATGCGGCAAATGTCAGTATGATAGTTTTTGTCTTCATGTTTGTGTCTGCAATTAATTAAAGGTGTACTTGATGCCAATTGAAGCAAACCAGCATTGATCAATCGAGTGGTTTGGAATCCATAGTGGAGTTGTTCCGTTGATGTTTGCAGGAGTTGAGAAGGTGGCATAGCCGTCAGCGTCCATTCCTTCATACTTCAGTACGCGAACGAAACAGTCTGTTCCTCCGATTTCAGGGTCGATATATTTGTGTACACCCCAGTTTGAGTTGAAGAAGTTGAGCACGTTCTTTACATCGAAACTTAGTTGCAGCATGTGCTTCTGCTTTGCAAAATTGAATTTGAAGTCGTGTTTGTAGCTGAAGTCGAGACGATGAACCCAAGGTGAGTGCATGTCGAATCCTTCAGCATATTCTCCTTGGTGACTTTTGAAGTAGTCGTGGTTGTGGATGAAATCCATAAACCGCTGTTGATCGTCAGCTGTCTTGAATCGGAATTCGTTATTGGCAACTTCTTTGTCTGTTGGGATATAGAGCAAATCGTATCTGTATCCGTCGCCATTCATATCGTTGGTCAAGCCAGCTGAGTAGTTGTATAACGTGCCTCCGTTTGATGCTTCATAGATGAAGTTGTAGTGGTTGCCCGACTTGTCGTGGATGCCTGCTGATAAGATGAAGCGGTTGGGTGTCAGGTAAGCTGATTTGTGTATCGGAGCGAAGTTCGGTCCACAGGTAGTTGGGATATTGTTATATACAGAAGATGCATCATTGCCGATCATACCCGATGTTTCCTTTGTGATGGTGTGGGTATAAGCTGCCATGAGGCTCAACCAATAGAATGGTTTGGCATCCAGTGTGATGTTGAAGGACCATCCGTAGCCTTTGCTGGTGTTGCTCAGCACAAATATGCTTGGCATAGGTGTTTCAATGCCGTTTGCGTCTTGGGTAGTCAGGCGATAGTTTTGATAAATAGGTCGGTTGTCTGCTCCCTTGAAGCGGTCATAGCTTGCTATGTCTTTTACGCACCAGTCTCGGACGCATACATCGTTAATCATTTTGTTGTAGATTCCTTCTACGGTGACGGTGAATGGGAACGAAACAGGAATCTGATAGTCAACAGCAAGTGAAGCCTTCCACACTTGTGGCATCTTGAAGTGGCTGTCCACTCCTGAGATGGTTGAGCCGATTGTTCCTTGCTCAGGCGAAATGGTTGCAGGTCCAAGTACCGTTTGGGTCTGAGGGTCGGTATAGGCATTTCCCTGAATGTCGTGTGTGGTGATATAGTTGAAGAGTTCTTGGCTGTTCATGATACGTCCGCTGAACTGGTCCATGTTGGCTTGGGTGCCTCTTACGCCAGTTGCGTTCCAGATACCTCTGTATTGTATCATGTTGGAGTTGTTAGGCATGTTGACGAGGAATACGAGTGGCAGACGTCCAACAAACATTCCTGTACCTCCACGCACCTTTAGTTTCTTGTCGCCGAATACATCGTATGAGAATCCGAGTCGAGGTGACAGCTGGAAGTTGTTGACGGGCCATTTACCTGTATCGAGTCTTTTACCGTTATAGTTGAGGGCAAGGATGGCGTTGTTGGTCATCAACTCATCGTTGTCGAAGAAGAAGCCGTCGATACGGGTTCCGTATGTGATTTTCAGTTTATCGTTCACGTTCCATTCGTCCTGCGCATAGAATCCCAGTTTCCGATATTTTACGCGTCCTGCTGGATACATATTGCCTCCATATCCGTAGGTCAATGCTACGATTTCAGGTGTGCGGCTATTTAGGAAGTCATCCAGACTATTGTAGCGGTAATAACCCGATCCGTTTCTTTGGTATGAGTTGTCGGCCATTTGGTACTCAAAGAAGAGTCCACCCATGATTTTGTGCTTGCCTAAATAGTAGGTTAGATCGTCTTTGATCGACCACACCTTATTGTGCACACCATTGTTCCATGAGAACAGTTCGAGACCCAGCGAGATGTAGTTGTCGCCGTTTCCATCGAGGATGTCGATGAATGGGAAGTTGCTGGAGTTGGTTCCACGAATGTCGTTCATCTTCGAGTACGATATCAACAGTTGGTTGAACAGGTCGTCTGTCAGTCGGCTGTTTAGGTCGATCGAGAGCGAATGTACGATGTTGTCTAAGGAGTACATCGAATTGGCGAAACTCATGGCGTGTTCTGAGAGGCGTGCATGAGAACCTCTGCTACCTCCGTCCATCGAAAGGTCGTTGGTTTTCCTCCATATCTGGTTCTTGGTGTAGTTATAGCGTACGGCTAACTTGTGTCTGTCTGTGATGTTCCAGTCGATGCGTGCCAGCATTTTATAGTTCTTGTCTTTGGACGAGAAATCCGTAAACGATCCTGTGTCGTAGCCATACTTCTGGCGTACGAAGTCTGATACCTGTTGCATGTCGGCAATCGTGGTGCGCGACACATATTTTTCGACATTTGCCACGCCATCTTCTGAGGCCATCCAGTGGTTGACAACTGTAGGTGAAATAATCATCTCTGCGTTAGCAAAGAAGAATAGTTTGTTTTTGAGGATGGGACCTCCGAAAGTGAATCCATAAGTAGTTTCCTGTTCTTTATCGCGAACACCGGTAATCTGTTCTCTGTCAACTGCGTCGCCCCTCATGTTCTCGTTCCTGTGAAAGATGTATGCGCTACCTTTCATCTGGTTCGTACCCGACTTCGTGATGGCGTTGATACTTCCTCCGATAAAGTTCGTCTGGCGTACGTCGTAGGGCGAAATCGCCACCTGAAGTTCTTCAAGGGCATCAATGGAAATAGGGTTTCCGCCACCAGGCAGGAAGTCAGAAAGTCCGAAGTTGTTGTTGAAGTCCGAACCATCGACAGTATAGTTTCCCATACGACCGTCACGACCAGCAAGGCTCATTCCGGTACCTCCGTATGGCGACAGACGTATCAAGTCTTCTATCTTGCGGCTTACGGTTGGTATGTTGGTCAACTGCTCTGATGAGATGTTGGTCGAGGTTCCCATTTTCTCGTTTGCAAACTTCGATGCCGAGCCTGTTATCACTACGTCTGTCAGTTGGTTCGTAGATTCCGAAATGTCTTCATTCAGATTGTAGGTCTCGCCCAGTTCGAGGGTGATGTCCTTGACTGTCTTTGTCTCAAATCCTATATACGAGATGGTGACTTCGTAAGGTCCGCCTGGACGCATACCTTGCAAGGTGTATCGACCGTTGATGTTCGTCACGGCTACATATTTGGTGCCAGACGGTATGTGTACTGCCTGAATATGAGCACCTATGACTTCTTCATCGTCACCTGTAATCTTTCCCGACATGCCCGATGTGGTTACCTGTGCGACTGCTGCTGATGCTGTGATTGTCAACATCGCAATGAAAGAACACACTTTTTTCAACATAGCTTTACTGCTTGATAGATATTTCAACTTTTTTAATTATTCTCTTTCAACATGCAAAGTTATGAATTTTATTCGATACCACCAAATATATTCTTAATTTTTGTAAAAAATACACCTTATTATTTTTTAATAAAAGCCAAAACAGCATTTGATACTGAAATATGCGTCAAAACATTCACTTTGTTTCAATAGCCGAACTCCCCGTTTCATTGATTAATAGGAGAGTTTTTATCTGTTTTTACGGATAATTGTACTCAAATAAGGCGAAATGAGAGGTTTTTGATGTGTTTTTTATGGAAATTACAGATTTTGTAACATCTTTTAGATTGTTATAAGAAAAAAAAACGTATATTTGCAGCCAAATATATCATTAATCAAACCGAAAAAAACGAAACTTAATATTTATTAATCCATTAAAATTAAAACTTATGAAGAAATTTTTTACACTAATCGCAGCTGCACTTGTTGCAGGTAGTGCTTTTGCACAGGAAGAAGGTTTCGTGAACATCATCAAGAATGGTGACCTTAGCGGAAATGACATGACTAACTTCGTAGTTAACGACTTTTGGGATGATGGTACAAAGCATTCAACAGAAAGTGCTCGTATTTTGGCTGACAAAGGTGAGTATTACATCATCGTAGGTTCAAACGCCAACCCTTCTCAGGTATGGGATACTCAGTTCTTTGTAACTGTTCCAGAAGATGAGGCATTTGAGGCAGGTACTCAGCTTCAACTCAAGATGAAAGTAAAGGCTGAAAGAGCACAGAACAATTGTAGTGGTCAGGTTCACTCTACACCAGGTACTTATGTTCAGAATCTCCAGTTCACCGTTCCTGCAATCAATTTTACGACAGGTTGGACTGATTATGACTCTGGAATTATGACAGTAAAGGGTGATGGTACTCGTACGCTCGCTTTCAACCTTGCTGATAAAGGAACTAATTTGGCTAACACATTCTATTTCGATAATATCGAACTTTGGGTAAAGAGACCAAAGCCAATCGTATGGATACCACAGTTGGTTAATGGCGAATGTGAAGGAAATAACGCTTCTCCTTATTCTTATAAGATTAAGAAGCAGTACTACAAAGCTGCTATCGTTGACGGAGCTGGTCAGGATGGTTCTCGTGCTGTCGTAGTAACAAGCGACGAAACTCCTGCAAACGACTGGGACACTCAGTTCTTTATCACAGTTGACCACAAATTTGCTGCAAATGAGAAATTCACAATTAAGTTTGATGCAAAAGCAGACAAAGAGGCTAAGGTTCAGTTCCAGGCACATAGAGCTTGTGCTGCTACAATGCCAGAAGAGGGTTTGACAGAAGCTGATAAAGTAACTGATCCAGCAACTCAGCACGCAGGAACCTATATTGGAGGTTGTGGAATCAGCGATGCTACAATTCCTGCTGATTGGAAGACATTCGAGTTCAAGGGTACTGCTGCTGCAGATATGCAGTCAGTTTGTCTCAACCTGAGCTGTCTGAGAGAGTCAATCAATTACTACTTCGACAACATCGTGATTTGCATTGATGAAGATAATGCTTCTCAGGACGAGAAGGATCTTGCTGCTAAGATCGAAGAAGGATACACTGGCGACGATGAAATCGCTACAGGTATCAGCACATTCAATGTAGAGAAGGCTGCAAAGGCTATCTACAACGTAGCAGGTCAGCAGATCAAGACACTCCAGAAGGGTCTCAACATCGTAGAAGGCAAGAAGGTTTATGTGAAGTAAGCAATCGCTTCGCAGCTGATTAAGCCAAAAATACTTAGTGCTCAGGCTGAAATGTCTGGGCACTCTTTTTGTGAACTCCTCGAGTGTGCACGTGTTTCCTCCTCGAGTGTGCACGTGTTCCCTCCTCGAGGCTACAATTGTTTCCCCTAGGGGCTGCAAAATTTTCCCCTAAGGGCTGCAAATTAAAGACCCACCCCCTTGAAACCCCGTAGGGGTGACAGAACAAAGGATAGGGTGTAACCCTATCGTAACGACAACCCACCATCCCATAGCGCTGTAAGTGCGATATATTATAAGGTATTCCGCCCCTACAGGGCGATGGGTGGGGTGTTTAAAACGAAATAGGGCTCTCGCCCTATCCTAAATTATTCCGCCCCTTCAGGGCTGTCTATAATCGTCAAATCGTAAATATTTTGACACCCTTCTCCACCGCAAGCGTTTCCCCTTCCCTAACTTAAGGGAGGAGCCTATGGCTAAGGAGGTATGAAGTAAAAAGTTTGAAAAAAGACAGAATGACAAAAAGTAGTAGTTTTTTAGTTTTTTTTAGAAAAACAGAGGGATTTTGACACCTTTGGATTACAAAATAGGAGAGAAAAGGCACTTTTTTTGCATTTTTTATAGTTTTTGTTACATACGTTACATTATTTATAATAATAACACGCTATCTTTGCACCGAAAATAAACTGAAACCTGAAAGGCGAACCAGATAACAGAAAACGAACAAATTAAAATAAGTGTTATTAAACCTAATTATTAATCTCAAATTTCAAATCGTATGAAGAAATTTTTTACTTTAATCGCAATTGCACTCGTTGCTATTAGTGCAAGTGCTCAGGATTATGATGATCCCGTAGAAGTGATTAAAAATGGTAAAATTGCATGGAGTTCCAAAGTTTATGACAAAGATGCAGGGACTGCAGATTTTGCTAATTACGCAGGTTCATTAGATTTCTTCTATTCTCAGGAATGGGTAGAAGGTGTAAACCGTAAAGAAGCATCTAGAGTAACAGTAGATCCAGATGATGCTGATAAATTTGCTGAAGCAGTATCTGATGGTACAGGCTTCAATGTTGGAATTAACTATTGTCTTATTGTAACTTCTACGGATGCAGCTGCTAATGTTTGGGATTCTCAGTTCTTTATCAATCTTGGTGAGGCAAATGCTTTGCAAGAAGGTGATAAGGTTACGGTATCTTTTAAATATAAGGCAGATGCTGAGGCAACGGTAAGTTCTCAGGCTCATGGCGCTCCTGGTTCTTATAAGGATGGTATGTTTAGTAACCTTTCCTTCACAAAGGAATGGCAAACTTTTACTTCTGATGAAATTACAATTTCTGGTAATAAAGTAGGTATGCAGTCAATCGCATTCAACTTGAATGAGGATAAGACTTTGGCTACAAACTTCTACTTCGATGAGATTTCTGTAATTGTTTCTAAGGTAAAGGAATTGACAGAGGATGAGGATTTGTTTGACACTACTATTCCAGAAGGTTGGTCTAATCTGATTGTAAACGGTAATTTTGAAGGTGAAGGAACAGACAACTTCGTTTGTCATGATTATCCAGATCCAGCTGGTGCAAAGAACGAAATGGTTGCTCCAAGAGTTATCGCTGATCCAGCTAATGCATCAAATAAGTGCATCGTAGTTACTACAAATGCTAACTTTAAGCAAGATTACGATTCTCAGCTCTTTATCACTGTTCCTGAAGCACAGCATTTCAATGAAGGTGATGTAATTCGCCTCAGAATGCGTGTAAAGGCTGATGAGAATCAGAGTGCTGGTACTCAGTGTCATGCGGCTCCAGGTAGCTACATTTTCTACCAGTGTGCAGGTGATGTTAAGTTCAAGAAAGTATGGACTAACTTCGACTCAGGTGAAATCACAGTTACAAAGCAGATGATGCAGAGTAATAATAATCCTGGTCCATTCCGTACAATTGCTCTTAACCTTTCTAAGATATCAGCAGGTAACAATGTTTACTTCGACGAAGTTCAGTTGTTGGTTAAGGAACCAGAGGATCCAACAATTGGTTTGAAGAGTGACCTTTCTATTGCTATTACTAAGGGTTCTGCAGCAAGCGATTACAAGAAGACAGAAGCTAGCTATGCAGCTGTAACAGATGCTGTTGCTGAAGGTCAACTTGTTTTGGATGATGCAGATGCTACTAAGGAAAAATTAGAGGCTGCAATTAAGGCTATCAATGATGCATTCAATGGTTTGACTTATGTTGAAGGATATACTCCTGTTACAAAAGAAATGTTCAAGCACTATGCAAGTGTAGAAACTCCAGGTGAAGGCTCTTCAACTGGCTGCGCTTACAGCCTTTATGAGTCTGTTGATATGCCTTACGGTGATGCAACAGTTAGTGAGCTTAATTGGGCTGATCTCTCAGAATATGATGAGTTAATCGTTGTTAAGTCAGGTGATACTAAACCTCGTATTCTTATGAATCGTCTTGTGAAAGATGGCCAGCAGGCAGCTACTAAGGAAGAATCAAAGATGCTTGATATCAATGATAATGCAGGAAATACTTGGTCAGCTGATGCTTATCAGGAAATCGTTGATGATAATGTCTTTGTTATCAATTTGAAGGCAATCGTTGAAGACTTTGGCTTTGCTCGTCTGCACAGCATCAAGAAGCAAGGTTGGGCTGCAGGTGTTACTGTAACAGACCTGATCGTTGGTAAGGGTACAGCTACTTCTATCTCTGAAGCTAAGGTTGCTAAGGCAGCTAAGGCTATCTACAACGTAGCTGGTCAGCAGATTAAGGATCTCCAGAAGGGTCTCAACATCGTTGACGGTAAGAAGGTTTACGTAAAGTAAGCTATCACTAACATATTTATAAATGCTCAGGCTAAAAAGTCTGAGCATTTTTTTTGAATTAGTGATCAGCTCTTCCCCTAAGATAGGGGAAGTACCCAAAGGGGGAAGGAGTATGAAAATAGAGTAGTATGAGTAATATGAATGCTTTAAGTAACATACTCCTCCACCATAAATGGTTCCCCTCCTCTATCTTAGAGGAGGAGCTATGACTAAGGAGTATGAACAGAGATGAGTATGATTTGGGTTAAAAAATGAAGAAAATATTAATTAGTATATTGCTGAATGGTAAATTTTTCGTAACTTTGCATCATTAGACAACAAACGCTCACCTTATTATATATAAAGGTGTGAAAAGAATCGGAAAGGAAGACGTAGGTGTGGAACGAATACTTTTACCAAATAACAAAATGAATATGAAAAAGAACTTAATGTTTGTATGTAGCGCTTTGTTGATGCTGGCGCTTGCAAGTTGTGGAGGTAATTCAAAAGGTGGTAACACTGAGGCTCCACAGGAAGAAATCATGTCTGACGTGAAAGCTCCTACATGGGAGAAGTTTGTGGTTGTGACCCAAGAAGGTGTACCAATCTACAAGGCTGCTGATGATAACAGCCCTCAGCGTTTGTCCTGTTTTGAGGATGCAGAGAGTGATATGGTGGACATTGTAAACATCTGGGACGATGAGGAAGGCCCTGAAGGCTATCTGAAGGAGCCGCTGTATGTATATACTGACGAAGTGTTCCCTTGTTTGGGTGAGGAGGACGATTTCTATAAAGTGGCTTTGTGCGGAATAAATGACAAGGACGACGAGGTTGGCTATATCGCCAAGAGTGCTGCGAAGGGAATAAAGGCTGAGCCTATTACTGACGAAAAGGCATTCAACCAGAGTTGTTCATGGGCACAATTGCGCTACTTCCCGGATGGTAAGTATAAGAATATGGTGATTCGTACGACGTATGATGAATTGCAAGGCGAACGCATCCATATCGGCAAGCTGATTAATGGTGTAGTTGCTATTCCTGTAAATTATTGTATCGACTCTTATTGCAATACGGAAACAGATAGCCTCAGCTTTAATGAAGCGGAATATGAGGAAGGTATGACGATCGATAATTTAGAGTATCCGTCAAGCATGCAATTGGAACTCGAGGGTGGATATTGCATTATGTTAGATCTTTCTAAACTTACTGATGAGCAGGTCGACAAATTGTATAGTGCTGTTGTGAAAGGCAAACCAGAGTATGTAGAGTATCTGTATCATTTCCCAACCGTCGAATCTGAATTCTCACGCTTCCAATCATTCATTTCGCGATAATAGGGGGGAGAGGAATTTATAACAAGCTGCTCCCCTAAGATAGGGGAGCTGTCACAGAGTGACTGAGGAGTATGAACAAAGGGTCGTATGAGTAATTTGAATGCTTGAATTCACACACTCCTCCACCGCGGGGCGGTCCCCCTCCCCTAACTAAGGGGAGGAGCTTTGACTGAGGAGAACGAACTAAGATAATATGAAAGAGAATACTGTTTCTGCCAGATTACGTAATCAGAGTCAGATGAAGTCTTTTCGGAGGACTCTACGTAAACATGGAACCCCTGCTGAAGGTGCGTTTTGGCGATTGGTGAAGAATAAGCAGATCAATGGTTTAGTTTTTAGACGTCAGTATAGTGTGGGTCGTTATGTGTTAGATTTCTATTGCCCAAAACTTAGATTGTGTGTTGAATTGGATGGGGAAGGGCATTTTGATAGAGGAAGAGGCGAATTGGATATGAAACGCACAGATATTCTTCAACAATATGGTATTACTATTCAAAGATTTGAAAACAAAACAATTTTCGATTATCCTCAGGATATAGTTGATTGGTTAAGACAATATGCCAAGCAATATATGGGAGAAGATGAAGTAAGCAACTAGATACCTCTATGTGTAACAAGTTGCTTCCCTAAGATAGGGGACCTAGCAGAATCGTAGGTCGTAGCTCTCCCCCTAAGATAGGGGGAGTACCCGAAGGGGGAGGGAGTATGAAAAGAAAAGAGCTGTAGAGCTGTAGGAACTAAGGGTAAAAGGTTAAAGACATACTCCTCCACCGCAAGCGGTCCCCCTCCTCTATCTTAGAGGAGGATCTAATAAACTCCAAATGCTCCCCCTCCCCTAACTAAGGGGAGGAATAAGATGGTATTAATAATAAATAATAAGAAGCGCAATAGAATATGAGAAGAATATGTATAATGGCAATGATGATGAGCTTTATAGCTTTCGTCAGTTGCAATCATACCAAAACAACCACAGAGGGAACGGGTGATAGTACTGCGGTAGCAGAAGAGAAAGTGGTGGAGCCTGAAGTGGAAGACCATCAACTGACTATTGCTGACCTCAACCTCAATGACGACAATATCTTCACAGTTGTCTATGCAATCTCAGATGATGGATTCGTCAACGTGCGCGAAAGTCCGTCTGCCAAAGCTGCCATACTCGATACCCTGTGGATGATGTTCCACGGATTGGGTAACGGAGTGTTGATAGAAGACCAGGTAGGTTGGTCGAAAGTCAGCGTGGGCGAGCATGTGGGATGGGTCAACAATCATTACATCGACTACCAACGTTGGTATGATGGAGAGGGCGACTCTATCCTGGTTGCAGCAAAGGACGAAACTCCGCTCTATGGAGAGAACTATGCAGACGAGGGCGATTATCCTCTTTTCACGACTGTGAAGAAAGGGACGATTCTGGCTGACGACTTCATCATCCACAATGGATACTACAATCTCCTCACAGGTCACGACTACATCTTCATCAAGCTCGATGATGCTGTGATAGTTGAAAAGAAATAAGAATATGAATGCAATTAGTACAACAAAGGCTCCAGGAGTGATAGGTCCTTACAGCCAAGCAATCAAGGCAGGTAACCTTGTATATACATCAGGACAACTGCCTATTGATCCTGCTACAGGAGTATTCCCAGAGGGAGGAATCAAGGAGCAGACACGTCAGTCCTTGCTGAACGTGCAGGCAATTCTTGATGCAGCAGGTGTGTCGATGAACCAAGTGGTGAAGACCACCGTGTTCTTAGCAGATATGAACGACTTTGCCGATATGAATAGTGTCTATGCAGAGTTCTTCTGCGAACCCTATCCTGCTCGTTCGGCTGTAGCCGTGAAGACTTTGCCCAAAGGAGCTTTGGTAGAGATTGAGGTCGTTGCGTCTATCGCATAAGGTTCTCATGCGGCTGCTGTTGCTCATAGTGGTGTTCCTCACCTGTGGAGTTGCTGGCAGGAGTCAGCAGCTGCCTGATGGTGTGGCCTCCAGGTTAGAACGCTTAGGGGTAGCCACGAAGCGAAGCAACTGGCATGTGCGACTCAGTTTTCCAGAGCTGCAAGTCTATGAGAATGCCGGCAATACAAGTTTCGTCATTGTAGCAACTTCAGAGTATGCTCGCTATATACAAAACCCAATCCTTGCCTACAGCACAGAGAGCGGATTCAGAGTTACCTTGTCGGATTGGAAAGATAACCTCATCAAGTCGTATCAGGAGCAGCTGAGACAACTGAAAGCCAAAAACACCCTCTTTTCACCCCTTGGGGGAGAGCGTATGACTTCTCTTCCTTTCGTAGGTGGCGGAAAAGTGGAGGAGGTTGTTCCCCTTATCAAGACAAAGTGGGGTCAGGACGAGCCTTATAACGATCAATGTCCCGTAGTGATTGCTCCCTACAGCCGTCAGCTGACGGGATGTGTAGCAACTGCGATGTCGCAATTGATGTATTACCATCAGCATCCGATGAAGGGTAGGGGGCGATATGTCGGAGGAACAGAGCGTAAGCGGGTTGATATCCTATTTGACAATATCTATCTTCGTTGGGATGCTATGCTGTTGGAATACTCAACGATACGAAGCAGCAAGCAGGATGCAGGTCCTGTGGCTGAACTGATGAGTGTGAACGCACGTGCTGTCTCATCTGACTTCAAACTGACTGACACATCGTCTGACCATTTGGCAGCCAGGACTGTATTGGTGAACTTTTGGGGCTATTCGCCCGATTGCAAGTTCATTCGTAGCGAGAAGCAGTCGGCTTTAATGGCAATCATCAGCAGAAACCTGCGTGAACGTCTGCCTGTATTGGTCACAGGAGGCGGTCATTCATATCTATGCGATGGGCAGAATGGAGACTTCTATCACTTCAATTTAGGATGGAGAGGCGATGCGAATGGGTACTATCGCTTCTTGGTTGACGGTCAAGTCGATGAGTCGCAACTGCAAGAACGAATCATGCAAGAGATTGTGTGTGATATCCGACCCGAGCGTGTGCATAGAACCACAGAACTGTCTTTGAGTCTTCCTAAACCTGGTATGTTGGCAGAGCGATTGAAGAAGGGAACAATACCTCTACAGAATTTGAACAAACTGAAGATTTCAGGTCAGCTGAATGGTAGAGACGTTGCGTTGCTGAGACGGATGGCAGGTGCTACGGATGCTTGGAATGCAGTTGCTGATGATCTTATTGACGATACTTCTCAGTGGACAGGTCAGTTGGCTCATCTGGATTTGTCGGAAGCAACATTTGTGAAGAATGACAAACTACCTTATTTACGAATCAAAGCCAATAAGGGACGATTCAACTGGCAGAAGAAAGAATATGTGGTGAGCGAACTGACAGATGATGAGTTCAATAAGTTCATCAAGCGATATGTGGGTCATGGAGACGGCTATAGCTACACGTCCTATAGAGGAGAGCGTTGTGTGGAATTCTACCTGATGGGACAGACCGTTTCGCCCCTGATGTTCTTCGACTGCCAAAACCTGCAAACAATTACGCTTCCAACCAACATTAAAAAGATACTTGGAGGAGCGTTCCAGTGGTGTAACTCGCTAATAAGCGTAAAATTGCCACCAACCGTGAAAGAAATCGAAGCTGGCTCCTTTGCCGAATGCTATCTGTTACAAGAGGTAGAGGTGAAGACCATTCCGACAGAAACGTGTCATCATGTGTTCCCATTCAAGAAAACTGGTCAATACGGACAATTTCAAGAGAATCGCCATCAGGGAATCTTCGAAGGAAACAACAAACTGACCTGTAAAGGATTGGTGAAGGACGGAGTTGTTATCTCCTCGCTGAAGTACAAGAAGGTACTTTGATGTTGCGAGACAAACGATGCACCTCATTAGATGATTGTGTTTATCCAAAAACGTTCATTTTTAGGCCAGAATCTTCACGAAGTAGCACTTTAATAATTGAATTATTAACGTTTTTTATTTTTTATTGGAAAATATTTTGTAGAATGATGTTTTTTCAATATCTTTGTGCCACGAAATAGTGTTTTTAAAATAAGTATCCTATGAAAAGAACGAAACTTACTATTCTAACGGCAGCGATGGCAATATTCTGCTGCCAATCACTCTCTGCTCAGGAATGTGCAGAATGCCAAGAGTTGGGTTACAAACCTTATCCTCACGGTTTTATTCAGCTGCAAGGTGGTATAGGAACAACCTTTACGGATGTTCGATTCACCAAGTTGCTCTCTCCAACAGCCAGTATAGGTGCTGGTGCATGGTTCGGTCCTGCTGTGGGAGCACGTCTGCATGTGAATGCCTGGGAGTCTAAAGGTGGTTTCAAAACTGCTGGCGATCCGCTGAAATACAAATTTAACTATGTTAACACCAATGCCGACTTGATGGTGAATGTATTGAACATCTTCTCTAAGAAGCAATTCCACAGAGTCAATCTCATCCTGATTGGAGGTATCGGTTTGAACTATGCTTGGAAGAACGATGAGTTCCATCAGTTGGTGAACACCTACAACCCAAATAACGACATCTCAAATGCTTGGGGCAAAGGTACTTCACGTAAGCATCTGCTGAGCCACAATATCCGTGCCGGTCTGTTGTGTGATTTCAACGTCGCTAAACATTTTAGCATCGGTTTGGAAGTTGATGCCAACTCACTTGACGACCGTTTCAACTCAAAGTTCGCTGACAAAGACGACTGGATGGTAACTGCACAGCTTGGTATTACATATAAGTTTGGTTTCAAACCTGCTCCTGTTAAGGAACCAGAGCCAGTTAGAGCCGTACAACCAACTCCTGTTGTAAGAACAGAAGCCGTTAGGACTGTTGAACCAGTGAAGGCTCCAGATCCAGTTCCTGTTTCAAGACCTGCTCAGGTGGTTGAAGAACCATATAAGGATGTTCTCTTCTATGCAATCCGTGACTCTGAGATCGATCCTGAATCAATCATTTCTGCTGCTGCTGCTTGGTGTAAGAAATATCCAAACAAGACGATCACAGTTAGCGGATATGCTGATAAGGGCACAGGTAACGCTAAGCTGAACCAGATGTACTCACAGCGCCGTACCGACAAGGTGGTTGACATGCTGAAGCAGAAAGGTGTGCCAGCAAGCCAGATCAAAGCAGCTGCTTATGGCGATACCGTTCAGCCTTACTCTGAGAATGACAAGAACCGTTGCGTAATCATTGAAGGTAAATAATATTAATCAACAGCAGGATGCAATATGATGTAGGTACGTCCCAACTCATATTGCATCTTGTTTAAACACAAACGTATATGAAAAAGAACTTTTTAGGAATGTTGGCAACTGTGGCAGTATGTGGCCTCGTTGCTGTTTTCGCAGCATGTAGCAGTAGTGATTCAAACGATGAACCAATTACTGATAACAATGCAGGTGAATTTAAAATCGTAAATGCTACAAGAGGAAATGCTGATTTGACCGTAACACCAAACAACCTCTTCAAAGGTGATGTGCTGAAAATTCAGTTCAGCCCAAAGTACAAGAAGAATTATACAACCAGCTATGCTGTGTCTGTCAATGGTGGTACGAAGACCACGCTTGAGGGTAATGAGTTTACTGTTAGCGAAGGAAATGCAACATATACCTTTACTTTGATTGCAAAGTATGACGAAGGTGCAACACATCTTTCTGCAACAAAGACAATTACTGTGAAGCAGGAGTATAATGTGACCGTTCCTTATGTATTGTATATTACTGAAGACCTGAAAGACCTGATTAAGGTAAATGTGGATTTCAGCAATGAGGCAGGTAAGACCTATCCTATGGAAGATCTGCCAAGCTACACCTTCGAGGAGCATCAGAATGTATGGACATACGAGGATGGTGGTTTAACTCACTATACCTTCAACGAGCCAGAAGCAAAGACTTATGACGTGCATGCAGGTCCGCTTACAGCAAAAACCGTTCCTATGTTGGTCATCAACCTTCCATACTATCGTTTCAACATCGATACAGAGATCATCTTGACCTATAAGCAGAAAGCAGATGTCGTAGAGACTCAAGATTATAATATCGGACGTAGTTTCGAGCGTAAGAAAGCATCTGTTCTCTCTCCAACAGCAGGCGCTTCTGATAAGGATTGGCGTTATACAGTGCCTATGTTCACAGGCGAGCTGAAGACTGGCAAGGAGACAAAGAAGTATGTTGACCAGATGGTGAAAGAGAAAGATGTCATCAAGCTTCACATCGATGCTGATGGTAATGTAACTGAGAGAAAGTAAAAAGTCCTATATATAAGAATAAGGTGCCGAGCAATCGACACCTTATTTTATTTAAATACAAAAGAGCCTCATTGCTGAGACTCTTTTTGGGTGGAGGGTCGGACTCGTTGTGTTAATTGGCTACGCCTATGTCGTCTCCCTCCAAAAATACAAAAGAGCCTCATTGCTGAGACTCTTTTTGGGTGGAGGGTCGGACTCGTTGTGTTAATTGGCTACGCCTATGTCGTCTCCCTCCCAAAATACAAAAGAGCCTCATTGCTGAGACTCTTTTTGGGTGGAGGGTCGGACTCGAACCGACGACATTCAGAACCACAATCTGACGCTCTAACCAACTGAACTACATCCACCATGATGCTCTCATTCTAAAAGCGAGTGCAAAGGTACGAATAATTTTTGATTCACAATAGCGAAAATACCATTTTTTTCATAAATTACCCAAAAATTCTTCCCGTTTCTATAAAAACCGCTTTTATTGAGACAATCAATTGGCAGATCCTACGACAGAAGGTCTATCTTCCTAAAGGAGTGAAACGACGTGTACTTATGCCCAATTGCGGTGGAGGAGTGTGCAATCTTATTTACTATTAGACAATTGACTATCGACTATTGATTATAATTGATTTATTGATGATTTACATATTCTCACATTCCACCCCCTTCCTCCCTCTAAAGGGAGGGATTCTCACCCTTCGTGGCATCATACCCTGCCATTATTGACCGATAACCATGGATTATTGACGAATAACAGACCTTGATTTATTGACCACGGATTAACCGGATAATACGGATTACCAGAAAATAACATTAATAACAAGGGACACGGGTAATATTTGTTTTTGATGTTTTCCCTCCTCGTGCAGACGAAAATCACGGCAAATAGCATCAACTAAGTGTGACAATTGACCCTTATTACCCCCACTTTCTGCAACCAAATTGGCCATTTGCCACATG
>CACZXN010000038.1 GCA_902785075.1 uncultured Bacteroidales bacterium
TAATTCACAATGTTTTATGAATTATTTTTGTTTTTTTTTCCTATTATTTGCTGAAAAATGCTAACAAAAGTGTTAGGCGTGCTCGATTAATTGGGCAGCGAGCGCCTTCAGGTCAGCGATGGTCTTCGCCTTCACCGTTGATTCGATGGTCACGATTGGCTCGACGATGGTGATACCTTTCATTGCCTCGAACGCCTCGTGCATTTTCTTTCCAGCCATCGGTGCCCACGAACCGTTCTCGATAATCGCAACGGTGCGGTTTTGATAGGCTTTGATGGCGAGGTGGTGAATGAAGTCGTTCATTACAGGCATCAGTCCTCCGTCGTAAGTAGGCGCGGCAACCACCAGACGGTCGTAACGGAACGCGTCTTCGATTGCTTCAGCCATATCGTCGGTCCGCAAGTCGGCAACAGAAACCTTTACGTTCGATTGCTCTTTGATGATTTCAGCCAGTTTGAGTGCTGCCTGTTCCGTGTTCCCATGAAGAGAACTGTAGGCGATAAAGATACCCTTGTTCTCGGGTGTATAGCTCGACCATGTGTTGTAGAGATTGACGAAGTAGGGCAGATCGTCGTGAAGGATTGGTCCGTGAAGCGGACAGATGTATTGGATGTCGAGCCCACTGAGTTTCTTCAGCAGATTCTGCACCATAGCTCCGTACTTACCAACGATATTAAAGTAGTAGCGGCGAGCCTCGCAAGCCCATTCCTCGGTAGCTCCCCACATCGAGCCGACGCCCTTGCTGCCATCAGATGTTTGCGAGTAGGCGCCAAACTTGCCGAAAGCGTCGGCAGAGAACAGAATCTTCTCGCTCTGCTCGTACGACACCATGACTTCGGGCCAGTGAATCATCGGAGCCATGAAGAACTGTAGGGTGTGATTGCCTGTCGAGAGGGTGTCGCCCTCTTTCACTACTTGTATCCGACCGGAGAAATCTGTGTCGAAGAAGCGCTGCATCAAAGCAACGGCCTTCTGTGAGCATACAGCTGTAAGGGTAGGGAACTTCTCCATCAGTAAACGTATGTTGGCTGCATGGTCGGGTTCCATGTGATGGACAATCAGGTAGTCGGGGGTGCGTCCGTTCAGTTCGCGCTCCACATTGGCAATCCACTCATCGGTTTTGCGCTCGTCGATTGTGTCGAGAATGGCGATTTTCTCGTCGTCGATGAAATACGAGTTATAGGTGATTCCCTCAGGAACGATGTATTGTCCTTCAAAGAGGTTCAAATCAGTATCGTCTGCTCCGATATACTTGATGCCTGGAACAATGATGTTAGTTTCTTTCATAATTATGCTTTTCTATTTGTTTTGATGATTTACCTTATATTATTATAGTTCGATGAGAATTCTGGCATTGATTTGGCGGCCAGTCAGGTAATTGGGTACGGCATACTGGTTGTTGGTGATGTCGGTTACCCAATAGTAAGAGTTGACGTTGTTGACATCAAGGATGTTGAACGCGTCGAGACCAACCCATATATTTCGTACGTTCCACCATTTTCTGTCGCGCTCCTTGTCTTCTTTCAGCAATCGGTACGAGATGCCGAGGTCAACACGCTTATAGGCTCGCATACGGAACACCTGCTTCTCGCGGCCGGTATGAGGCGGTCCGAATGGGAGTCCGTCGGCATAATGACCTTTTACGGTAATCTTCCATTTGTCGGTATTGGGAAAATAGTCGGAGAACAACATATTCATGTTGAACAGCTGGTCGGTTGGACGTGGAACGGTCTTGCCGTGAATCTTTTCCTTTGTCTGCATAATGCCGAAGCTCACCCACGAAGATGTATTCGGTACGAACTCACCATAAATCTTCAAGTCCAACCCCCAGGCATAACCCGTAGCGCAGTTCTCACCATAGTAAGAGAGACGTACATTGTCCACATTATATGGATTTAAGTCCGACAGAATCTTGTAGTAGGTCTCGCCTGTAGCCTTGAACGGACGGTTGTTTACGCGGAACTTGTATTCGGCTCCCAAGAGGAAGTGGATGGATTTCTGCGATTTGATGTTCTGGTTCAAGGTCACGCTTCCGATTCCGCTCACGTTTGTTGTGTCCTTCAACTCCTTATAGAAAGGTGCCTGATAGTAGATTCCTGTTGAGAAACGGAATACCCAATCGTTGTATTTGGCTGGCACGAAAGCAACAGTGGCACGTGGTGAGATGATTGTTTCCTTGTTGTACGACCAATTGGCTAAACGAACGCCATAGTTAAGAATCAGTTCTCCTTCCTCGTATTCCTTTCGCCAAGTATCTTGGACGAACGCTTCCAGACGGTTGGATTTGATGCGGTTTTGTGAACGGAGGCTGTAAATCAGGTCCAGTCGGTTCTCCGAGTGGGGTAGGGAATAACCTGCGGAATCGCGCATTTCCCATTCGCGCATTGATTCGGTGATGTGTTCGTTCTTTGTCAGGATGCCATAGTGTAACTCGTGTCCCGTAAAACGGCTGCGTCCTGTCAAACCAATCGACTTCACCGTAGCAGTCAGGCGGTTGCGGGCATGTTCCTTATAAGTACCGATTTGATAGTCTTCGCTATCCAACCAGTATTCACCCTGAATGTCGTAGGTCTCAGCCTCTTTGGTTTCGAAAGCAGAGTAGTTGAGCGTCAGCTGATGTTGGTCGTTAAACTTATGGGTGAGTGAAACCGCTCCGAAGTAGGTGTGGAATTTATCTTGCTCTTTTCCGTCGAAATACACTTTGAACTCATGGACTTCCTCTGCAGTACCGAATTTTGTGGTACGATCGGATGGAGTGAAGTTATAATCGTTGCGTGCGATATTTCCGATAAGATCCAAGGTCCAGCGTTTCGACGGGCTCCAACTGATATAAGTCTGGTAGTCGAAGTCCTTTGGGTCGTACTCGCCATGCGTGTCTGTGGTTCCCAACAGGCTTTTGGTCGTCTTGTAGCGTACAGCATGCGACATCGAGAACTTCTCGTTACCGTAGCCTATATATCCAGCTGCTCCCATCATCGAGGCAGAGGCTGATGCTTCGAGTCGGGTAGGTTTCTTATAAGTGATATCCAGCACACTTGCCATCTTGTCACCATATTTGGCATCGAATCCTCCAGCAGAGAACTGCACCTTCTCCACCATGTCTGGGTTGATAATCGACAGGCCTTCCTGCTGTCCCGAACGAATCAACAGCGGACGATACACCTCGATGCCGTTGATATAGACAGAGTTTTCGTCGAACGAGCCGCCTCGCACGTTATATTGGTTCGACAATTCGTTGTGGGTACTCACACCTGCTTGAGTGGCGATAATCTGTTCGATTCCCTGTCCCGATGCGTTACCCATGTGCTTCACGTCACTCAGGTTCACATCAGTCATAGTATTTGTTTGGCGGCGTACGTCTTTTACCTCTACCGTACCGATTTCGATTCCCAACGGAGGAAGCACCACGTTGAGAGTTACTGTGTCTGTGGGTTCCTTCAACACGCGCTTGCGTGTTTGATAGCCTACCATCGAGAATACCACGACAAGCGAGTCGGAACTGTTACAGGTCAGCGAATAGCGTCCTTTCAGATCGGCACGTGTGCCTACCATTGTTTCGCCCTCAATGCTTACCATCGCCAGTTCAAGTGGTTTGCGGTCGTCGTCAACAACAATTCCCTTGATGGTTACTTTCTGCTGTGCCTGAGCACTCACGAAGACCATCAAGGTGTATAATGCGGTAATGATATGTCGTATCTTCATCTTTTTCACGTCATTCTACATCTCTAATAACGTAAAAACTTTGTTTTTATTGTCTTTTGAAGAAAATATCCGATGAATTTGCGATTATTAGATATTTTCCGTTGAACATTATAAATTATTTTTGCTATCTTTGCAGCCTAAACCTCAAAATAGATTCACACTATGGTAAGATTCTTAACATTGGCAGCTTTGCTGTTGTCTGTTGTACTAGGAGCAAATGCTCAAAGTGCTGATAAACTTTACGAAGAAGGAAAGGCGCTCTACGATGCTGATAAGTTCACACAGGCTATTGCTAAGTTGAAACCTGCTGCAGAGAAAGGTCACAAGAAAGCCCAGTACTATATGGGCCGTTGTTATGATAAAGGACACGGAGTGACTGAGGACGATAAGATTGCCTTTTCGTGGTACATGAAAGCAGCCAAGCAGGGACACGCTAAATCGCAGTATCAGGTAGGTAAGTGCTACAAGGACGGTGAGGGTGTCGAGAAGGACAAGAAGCAGGCTTTTAGCTGGTTCTCCAAAGCTGCTGCTCAGGATAATGCGAAGGCTCAGTTAGCGTTGGGTAAGGCTTATATGAAGGGTAAGGGCGTTGCTTCCGATCAAGCGAAAGCAAAGAGTTGGTTGAAGAAGGCCGTTACGAACGAGAAGGATGGCGATGAAATCCTCGAGGAACTGCGAATGGACAAAGCTGCTGGCGATGAGGATGCCAAGCAGATATTGCAGATGGTTGGTAAATAATCGAAGAAATAATCCCCTCTTTTGAGGAGAGATGTTATACAAGTCAATTATACATTATTAATAAGAATATGAAGATTATTACAATGGGCGAACTTATGCTTCGCCTCAGTCCAGAAGGAAATTACAGATTTGTGCAGGCAGATAAGTTCTGCATCATCCCAGGTGGCGGCGAGGCTAATGTGGCCATCAGTTGTGCCAACTTTGGTCACGATGCATACTTTGTCAGTAAACTACCCAAGCACGAGATTGGCCAGATTGCTGTGAATGCCATGCGTCGATTTGGTGTGAACACCGATTTCATTGCCCGTGGTGGCGATAGGGTGGGACTTTACTATGCTGAGACAGGTGCATCAATGCGTCCGTCGAAGGTCATCTACGACCGTGCTCATTCAGCTATCGCAGAGGCAAAACCCGAAGATTTTGATTTCGACCGTATATTTGAGGGAGCCGATTGGTTCCATTGGAGTGGCATCACACCTGCTATTAGCGATGCAAGTGCAGAGTGTCTGCGTCAAGCTTGTATTGCTGCCAAGCGTCATGGAGTCACAGTCAGTTGTGACCTCAACTTCCGTAAGAAACTATGGACTAGTGAGAAAGCCATCTCCGTCATGCGTCCATTGATGCAATATGTCGATGTGTGTATCGGAAACGAAGAAGATGCTGAGCTGTGTCTTGGTTTCAAGCCCGATGCAGATGTCGAGGGTGGAAAGACCGATGCGGCTGGCTACGAAGGCATCTTCCGTCAAATGAAGGAAGAGTTTGGTTTCAAGTATGTGGTCAGTACCCTGCGCGAGAGTTTCAGTGCAACCCACAACGGATGGAAAGCACTCATCTATGATGGCAAGGAGTTCTACCAGTCAAAGCGTTACGATATCAATCCCATCATCGACCGTGTAGGTGGAGGCGACTCTTTCTCAGGTGGTCTGATTCATGGTTTGCTCACCAAACCTACACAGGGTGAGGCACTTGAGTTCGCGGTAGCTGCTTCGGCTTTGAAGCATACTATCCCAGGAGACTTCAACCATGTTTCTATTGAAGAAGTGGAAGCGCTCGCAGGAGGAAACGCAAGTGGACGGGTTCAGCGATAAGTGCTGGTTTTGTGGTGATAGTTAAACGTTTAAAAGTTTAATAGTTTAATAGATAAAAGACTTTGAAAACAGAACTAACAGAAAAAGAGAGGCAATATGCCTCTTTTTTGTCAGACCTCGCTTTGTTGATTCAAGACGAGCACGATGAAATCAGTGTGTTGGCAAATGTGGCAGCTGCCCTCAAAGAGTCATTCGGTTTCTTCTGGATAGGTTTCTATCTTGTGAAGGAAAAAGAGGGTAGTGCGCCCCAGTTGTATCTGGGTCCCTTCCAAGGACCCACAGCCTGTTACCGCATAGGCTACGGTCGTGGGGTGTGTGGTTCTGCTTGGAAGCAACGAGTTACGCTCGTTGTTCCCGATGTGGAGCAGTTCCCAGGTCATATCGCTTGCAGCAGCCTCTCACGTTCTGAGATAGTTGTCCCAATATATAATAAGGAGTCAGAAGTGGTAGGTGTGCTCGATATTGATAGTACCGAACTAGGCACCTTCGACGATATCGACCGACAGTATCTTGAGCAACTCAGCCAACTGTTGACTCGGAACCTGTATTAAACCCTTTTTCAGCACATCCCTTTTCATTTCTTTTCTCTTTTTGTCAAAAAACGTTAAACCAAACACCAGTTTGGCGGTCTAACTAATTGATATCATAGAATACCTAACAAAACAACTGTACAATATTGTATAAAACAACTTATTATGAAAAAATTATTATTGCCTCTTCTGCTTTTGGCAGCAATGACTGCTAATGCTGCAGAAAACCCAGTGTTAACTATTGAAGGTGGTCAGGTGAAAGGCGTCTTTGCAGACGATCATCCTGATGTATATGTCTATCGTGGCATTCCTTATGCTGCTCCACCTATCCGTGAGAACCGTTGGAAGGCTCCTCAGCCTGTTGTGCCTTGGAAAGGTGTGAAGATTTGCGACACTTTCGGTCGCCCAAGCTATCAGGCTATCCAGTACACAGGTGGCTATTACACCGAGTGGGGATATGGTAAGGAAGCTGCCTTCAGTGAGGATTGTCTGTATCTGAATGTATGGACCAAGGCTCCTGGTAAGACGACCAAGAAACTCCCTGTAGCCCTTTGGATTCATGGTGGTGGCTATCGTGAGGGATTCGGTTCAGAACCTGAGTTCGATGGTCAGGAATGGGGAGCAAAGGACGTGGTCCTCGTTTCTATCAACTATCGTCTCGGCATCTTCGGATTCTTGAATCACCCATTGTTGGCTGAAGAAAGTCCTAATAAGGTATCAGGCAACTATGGTATCCTTGACCAGATTGAGGCGCTTAAGTGGATTAAGAAGAATATCGCACAGTTTGGTGGAGATCCGAATAATGTAACCATCTTCGGTCAGAGTGCAGGTGGAGGTAGTGTTCGTACGCTTTGCGAATCTCCTTTGGCTCGCGGTTTGTTCCATAAGGCAGTCATCATGAGTGCTCAGGGTTTGAGCATTCCAAATCCTAACGGTGGTGGCATGATGGGTGGCCGTCGTATGGGAGGCTCACCTGCTGATGCTGGTGAAAATGCAAAGAAAATGTTCGACTGGGCTGGTATGACCGACCTTCAGCGTATGCGTCAGGCTTCTACAGAAACCGTCTTCGCTCTGCCTACAATCTATAGCCAGGTAAACAGCGCTAACCAGCAAGGTGGTGGCGGTTTCGGTGGCATGATGGGTATGGGCATGGGAATGATGTACATGCCTACAATCGACGGATATGTCAGCAAGAAGAGTTTCGACGATGCTACTCGCGATGGTTCACTCGCAGATGTTCCTTATATGATTGGTTACACCTTGAATGATATGGGCGACATGAGTGCCGGTATCGCAGAGTTCTGTAAGGTTCGTCAGCAGAAAGGCGGTAAGGCTTGGGCTTATGAGTTCGCTCGTCCTTTGCCAGATGATGGAAGTCATCCTGAAGTGACTCAGCGTCTTCGTGGTGCGTTCCACTCATCCGACCTCTGGTTCGTATTCAAGTCTCTCAAGCATTGCTGGCGTCCTTGGACCAAAGGCGACTGGGATCTCTCTGAGAAGATGCTTACTGCTTGGACCAACTTCGCTAAGTACAGCGATCCTAACGGTCCACAGGGTGGAGTTTGGAAGCCTTGCACTGAACAGAATCCTAAGTTCATGGTATTCAAGCTGAATGACAAGGATGCAGAAGCTTCTGTATTCGGTGACCCAGAGAAGGCACAAGGTGGTGGCTTCGGATTCGGTTTCGGAGGATAAGGCAAAATGCGTACATTTTGCAATGTAATAATTATAAAATGTAAAAATAGAGAATAAACAAATAAAATTAATAGTAAATAGTAATTTGTTAAATAGTAAATAAGATTATTATGAAAAAAGTTATTCTTTCAATGATGGCGCTCGTATGTATGACAGCGTCAGCTCAGTTCGGCGGTTTCGGCGGCTTCGGCGGCGGAGGTGGTAATCCTTGGGTAGATTCTGAGGCTCCTGTATCAGAAGACTTCAAGCCAGCATTAAGCAATCAGGACAACAAGCAGTATCCACAGGTCAATTCGGCTCGTCAGGTTCGTGCTCAGATTTCAGCTCCTGATGCTAAAAAGGTAGGTCTTGACATTGCAGGTAAGATTTATACCATGACCAAGGATGCCAATGGTGTATGGACAGGTGTTTCTGCTCCTCAGGACCCAGGTTTCCACTACTATCAGTTGAACATCGATGGTGCAAGTGTTCCCGATCCAGGAAGCACATACTACTATGGCGCAAGCCGTTGGGGTAGCGGTATCGAAGTACCATCAGACGATCAGGATTTCTGGCAGGTAAAGAATGTACCTCAAGGTTCGATGAGCGAGGTTTACTATCGTTCATCTGTAACAGAACAGATGCGTCGTTGCTTCGTATATCTGCCCAACGAGTATTTCACCAATCCAACCAAGAAGTTCCCAGTGCTCTATCTGCAACACGGTATGGGTGAGAACGAGTACAGTTGGCCATATCAGGGTCGTGTAGCTGCTATCATGGACAACCTCATCGCAGCAAAGAAGGCTGTTCCATTCATCATCGTGATGGATAATGGTCTGAATGCACGTCGTCCACAGCCTCAAGGTCAGGCTCAGGGAGCTCCTCAGGGAGGTCAGCGTCCACAGGGTCAAGGTGGTCAGCGTCCACAGGGTCAAGGTGGTCAGCGTCCACAGGGTGGCTTCGGTGGCGGCTTCGGAGGCTTTGGTGGCTTCGGAGGTGGCGGTATTGCCGGTGCATTCAAGGATGTACTCTTCGACGATATCATCCCAATGGTAGAGAAGAACTATCGTGTACAGGCCGATCCGGCACATCGTGCATACGCAGGTCTGTCAATGGGTGGTATGCAGGCTCGTGAGGTAACCCTCGCCAACCCAGGTAAGTTTGCTTATGTAGGCTCATTCAGTAGTGGAGCATGGAGTGTTGACCAGGTAAAGAACTCAGATGGTTTCGCTCAGAAAACCAAGCTGCTCTTCATGAGTGGAGGTGGTAAGGAGAACATGGGTTGTGTTGAAGCAGCCAAGAACATTAAGGAACAAGTTGGTATGAATGCCGTTGGTTACGAATCACCAGGCACAGCACACGAGTTCCATACTTGGCGTCGTAGTCTTTACGAATTCGCACAGCTGCTCTTCAAATAAAGAGTCGTTGTTGTAAGACAAAGGGAGCATGACGTGTGTTACGCTCCCTTTTCTTTTCTCTTTTCTGCCTGATTGTTTGGCAGATTGAGAAATAAGTATTACCTTTGCAATCGTAAACAATCAATCGAAAATCGAAAAACAGATGTTCAGAAAGTACCAAACCATTACATTCTTCGCATGTTTAGCATGCATGCTATCCCTATACTTCGCATGTTCGAACGACGACGTGCCAGTAGTGGATTCCGAAATGGAACCCCCAGGATCCGGTGTTTTAAACCGTTTAGTGGGTGATTGGACGTGTGTCGAATCTCAAAACGAATCCTTGATTCCCGTCGGTTTTTTCTTTACTGTATCGCAGAACATGATTGTTTCTCCCCAGGGGGGATCCGCTCTCATACATTCTGGACTCGTACAGAGGGAAAGTGGAAAAAGATACAAATTCGGTGATGGTCCTGCTCTTCAGCTCAATATCCTTCCCGACGATAAGTTATCGTTAACTTTTACATGCGACACAATCTATGCCTTCAGTTTCGTAAGACCTGAATAAAACAAACTACAAACCGAAATTTCTATTATACATTATATATAGTTGGTGGCGATAAGAAGATAGGCAGAGAGTTCGGTGAGGAGGAACAGAGCTCCGCAGCAGTCGCCTGTGTAGCCTCGCAGCTTTCGCCAGATGAAAAGGCTGAGTAGGAACATCGTAATGCCTGGTAGGAGTATGAGTAGATAAACGTCAACTTGTTCCCACATCCACCAGATATAGAGTCCGATTGGTAACATTCCCTGAATGGCAAGACAGATGCCCGATGCGATAGAGAATTTTCGATAGACCGTATGGTTTTTGGCTGTTTCTTCCGTTCGGGCGTATGGCATCATTTGTACAATCTGTGCACTCAGCATCTTGGTATATGGATCGACAGCCAGGATGGTCAAGATGGCGTAAATTGGGGGTATGGAGTGAAGGGCGAAAAAGAGTAGCAGCATGTACACGATCAACGCAAGCACACCATAGGTCCCTATGTGTGAGTCTTTCATGATATCGAGAATGCGTTGACGGTTATGTCCTCCTCCAAAACCGTCGATGAAGTCGGCCAACCCATCTTCGTGTAAGGCTCCAGTTAGCAGCAGACGGCTGATAATTGCGAGTATGATGGCTATTTCGTAACGGAAGACCATCGCAGAAAGAAACAATACACCCGCCATCACACCTCCTGTGAGCCATCCTGCTAAGGGCCAGAATTCTACGACATATTGGTAAGCATCCTTAGGAGGTTGATAAATGCGCCAGAAGGGCAGTCGAGTGAAGAAGATGAGTGCCGCCCAAGGTCGATCGTACCATCTAGAAGTATTTTGTGATTTTTCCATTTTCGAAGTTATTCATTTCGTTCAACATTCGTATGGCTGAGTCGAGGATGGGGAAGGCGCACAAGGCTCCAGTTCCTTCGCCCAGTCGAAGTCCAAGTGAGAGTATGGGTTTGGCATTCATGGCATCGAGCATACGTCGATGTCCGCTTTCGTCGCCACAATGTCCGAATACCATATAGTGTTGTGCATCTGGGTATAATCGACAGGCAGCGAGGGCACATGCTGTCATGATGAACCCATCGATTAGTATCACGATGTGTTGTTCGGCAGCTCGTAGCATTGCTCCGATTGCTGTAATCATCTCGTAGCCTCCGAAGTAGGACAGTTGATAGTTGATAGTTGACAGTTGATAGTTGATAGTTGACAGTTGATAGTTGGCGATTGCTTTGTTGAGTACTTCGCATTTATGGCTGATGCCTGGTTTGTCGAGTCCTGCTCCGGCTCCGATACATTCATTGAGGGGAATATCACAGAAGAGGCTCATCCATATACTCGATGGTGATGTGTTTGCGATTCCCATTTCTCCGATACAAATCACCTGACAGCCTTCTGCAATACATTCGTCAACCAAGTCCGCTCCAGTCTCGATAGCTTTGTCGAATTCTTCGTTTGTCATAGCTGGTTCGTAGAGGAAGTTGCGTGTGCCTCGTGCAATCTTGCGGTCGATGATTCCTGGTATTCCCGAGAAGTCGTAGTCTACTCCCACATCAACTATTCTCAGTTTGAATCCATGTTGACGGCAGAACATATTTACACCTCCTCCACCTCGGGTGAAGTTAATCATCTGTTGCCAAGTCACTTCGCGTGGTGAAATGCTGACTCCTTCGCGTTCGATTCCGTGATCGCCTCCTAAGAGCAGATGGCATGGTGACTTGAGTGTAGGTGTCAGGGTTTGTTGAATAAGGCATACCTGCATAGCCAGTTCTTCCAAAACACCTAACGAGCCTTTCGGTTTGTTGAGGTTGTCAATCTTGTTTTGAATACTACGACGGATTGTTTCGTCAGGTCTTTGTATCTTAAATTGTTTCATATTTCAAGTTTTACCGTCAATCTACTTTATCTTGACAGGAATTCCTGCCACCATTAATACGACTTCGTCGGCCTTGCTTGCCACATACTGGTTCATCCAGCCTTGCAGATCGGTGAATCTGCGCTGCACGTCGTTATCGCTAACTCCACCCATTCCGATTTCGTTCGTGACGAAGATGTATGTAGCCTCAGGGGTGGTGAATCGATCGAATTCGTCTTTGAGGGCATCGAGTGTGGCATCCACCTCTTTCATCTCGAAGAAGTAGTTGGTACACCACAGCGTGATGCAGTCGATGACAGCCACACGTCCTGCGAGGTTGTGCCTACTCAGCTGTTTCTCTTCTTCGATGGTTGTCCACTCCGGTCCTCTTCGTTCCTGATGCCTTCTGACTCGTTCGCCAAATTCTTTGTCCCATATATGTGCTGTTGCTACATATACAGGATTGCTTGTGAGCGAGCGTGCGAGTTGTTCTGCATATCGGCTTTTGCCCGAGCGTGCTCCTCCAGTTATGAGTATAATTTTCTTCATAATTATGAGACAGTTATTTGTAAGACGATGATGAGTATGATTGCGACAACCTCAACGGTTCGGTTGATTCGTACTGCTTTCCGCATGTCGGCCGTAGTGAGTAGCCGGTTGTTCTCGCCGATGAAAGGTTTGTCGAACAGTTCTCCGAAATAGTAATGTGGTCCGCCAAATCGGCAGTTGAGTATTCCGGCAAGTGCTGCTTCGGGGTATCCGCTATTGGGTGAGGCGTGTTTGCGTCCGTTTCGCCACACAAACCCTGCTAGTTTCGGTTTGCCTGCAGCTATTACCATCAAGAGAGCTGTGATACGTGCTGGTATGTAGTTTGCCACGTCGTCGATGTGTGCGGCCCAGCATCCGAAGTCTTTGTAGCGTTCGGTTCGATAGCCGATCATCGAGTCGAGTGTGTTCACCATCTTATATGCCATCATACCTGGAACGCCTCCTATCGCCAACCAAAACAAGGGTGCGATAACTCCGTCGCTCAGGTTTTCTGCTAATGTTTCCAATGCTGCCGTACGAATCTCCTGGGCAGAGAGTTCCGAGGTGTCACGCCCTACGATACGAGCTACCTGTCTGCGACCTTCCTCCAACGACCTGTCGACTGCATTGAACACCTCACGCACTTCCCGAATCAGCGTTGTTCCAGCAAGGCAGAAGAAGATGGGGATGGCCTTCACGAGCGAGAGGTAAGAGGTGAGCGGATAGCATATAAGCCATGTGAGCGCAAAGACGATTGTGATGAGGCATATCGACATCAAGGCACCCTTCGTCATGCGACGACTCCCCCTGTTCAGCTTCCTCTCTCCAAAGGCAATCATCTTGCCGAATCCCACAACAGGGTGGGGTAGCCATGATGGGTCGCCTAGCACCAGGTCGAGCAGCCAGGCGATGAGGAGTGGGAGTGTGAGAGTTGAGAGTTGACAATGCATGGTTAAGGGTTTAGAGTTTAGAGTCAAGAGTCAAGAGTCAAGAGTTACATTTTTTTGTCATATATTCTTTGATGGCGGCTACGAGTTGGTCGTTCTCATGAGGCAGCTGAGCAGCTATACGGAAATGTCGAGGGGTGAGTCCTCTGAAGTTCGAGGCATCGCGAATCAGCATATGATGATTCTGAGCCAGATAATCCTTCAGCTCTGCAGCTGTCCCCGTTTTCATCTCGCACAGCATGAAGTTCGTCTTCGAGACCTCCACCACAATACCGTTAATCCTTCCGAGCATCTCCCTCAACCGTTGAGCCTCCGCCAAGTCGGGCTTGCAGCGCAGTTCGTCGTGCTGTAAGAGATATTTCCCAGCCTCGATTGCTATGTGTGACACACACCAAGGACGCAAGTTTCGTCGTAGTTGAGTTGTGAGAGCTGCATGAGCGGTGATATAGCCCAGACGCAAACCCGGTATGCCGTAAGACTTTGTGAACGAATGAATCTGAATCAGGTTCGATATATGTGAACCCTCTCGTGCTGACATCACAATCTGGTCGGTATAGTCCTCGTACGACTGATCCACAACCAACAAGTCATACTTTTCCGCCATCCTCTCGACCACCTCGGGGCTGTAAACCATTCCAGTCGGATTGTTCGGGTTGCACAACCACACCATCCTGTGCTCTGTGTCAGTCCTCGGAAACATGTTGCATGCATCTTCGTATTCGCTGAAGGTGGGGCTTGGAACCTCTGCCTGATAAGCGAATGTCTGTGCGATGAGGTAAATAGCCTCCGTTGCCCCGTTTGTGACAATCACCTGCTGAGGGTCCAATCCCTGACGCTCAGCAATCATTCGTTCGAGCGACCAAGCCTCAGGTTCGGGATAGTGACTCACTAGCTGCGGGCACGAAGCCAGATGAGCCATCAATCGTTGATGACAGCCCTTCGCACAGATGTTCGACGAGAAGTCCGTCTCGATGTGCCCATACAGATATCCGTCGTCGCCGTGTCCCTTAATCATAGTTTACGGTTTACAGTTCTTAGTCCTTACTTAGTGTTTCGTAGATGCGTGGCATATCGACATGCTTTCGCACCAGTTCGGCAAGCCTATCATATTGCGTCTCCTTAAACTCGTGATAGTCCTCGTATTTGCTTTCGTTTTCGTATTTGTATTCATTTAGAATAAAATCTATGACAGGACCATTATCGAGAAACCCGTGAAAATAAGTACCGATGCAATGATCGGTTTGCAGAATAGGTTGGTCGGTATCGCTGACCCCCTGATGAATTTCATATCCTCTACAAGTCTGTCCTTCGAAGTCAAAAGTGACCTGACGGGTTGTCTTCTCTTTGGTGATGGTTGTATGGATAGGTAGCAAGCCTAAACCTGGCAGTTTGGTTATACTGCCCTCTATGCCGTCTGGGTCACTGATTGTCTGTCCCAGCATCTGATAACCGCCACAGATGCCTATCACCTTTTTCCCTTCGCGATGGGCACGCAAAATTGCTTGTGCACAACCATTACGACGTAATTCCAAGAGGTCGTCGATTGTGGCCTTTGTGCCTGGTATAATGATGATATCGGAATGCTGAATGTCTGATACATTGTTCGTGTAGAATAAATTGACGCGAGGGTTGCGCTCCAGCGTGTTGAAATCTGTGAAGTTGCTGATATGCCGCAACAATACTACTGCAACATTCACCTTTCCTTCTGCCAGTTCATGTTGTTTCTTTTCAAGGCTAACGGAATCCTCTTCCTCGATATATATGTCTTTGAAATAAGGTATGACTCCCAAAACAGGTATTCCACAGAGTTGTTCCATCATCAGACGTCCCTCTTCGAAGAGACGCATATCCCCACGGAACTTGTTGACGATGATGCCTTTGATGAGTTGGCGGTCTTCTGGCGTCTGTAGCATGATGCTGCCATAAATGCTTGCGAATATTCCTCCTCTATCGATGTCTCCTACCAATATAACGTCTGCTTTAGCATGACGTGCCATCGATAGGTTGACAAGGTCGCGATTCTTTAGATTGATTTCCGCAATGCTACCCGCACCTTCCATTACGATGGGATTATAGCGTGCTTCTAAGCGATTGAATGCATCGCAGACTTCCTTACGAAAGTCAATACTCTCGCTCCCTTCGTTTTCGCCTCTTCGCCAATAATCGTACGCATCTTTGTTGCCGATAGGCTTACCGTTCAGAACTACCTGAGATGTATGGTCGCTTTGGGGCTTTAATAGCAATGGGTTCATGTCCGTATGACAAGGAATGCCTGCTGCCTCAGCTTGAACAGCTTGAGCGCGTCCTATCTCCAATCCCTCGGGTGTGGCATACGAGTTAAGTGCCATGTTTTGAGCTTTGAATGGCGCTGGGTGGTAGCCGTCTTGCCTGAAGATGCGACAGAGTGCAGCAGCAATGATGCTTTTACCGACATCGCTACCTGTACCCGCTAGCATAATGGGGTGTAGTTTCTTATTCGTCATCACTTTCAATACTCAATAGGAAAAGATAGTCAGACAATCGGTTCATGAACTTCAGTATATCTGGATTGACGGGATGTGTGCCATTTAGGGTCCACAACCTACGTTCTGCTGTACGTGCCTGTGTGCGAGCCAAATGTAAAAATGCAGATACTTCATTGCTGCCAGGAATCACAAAGCGTGCTGGAGCTTCTGTTTGGTTCAGCATCTGTTCCATTGTTGCAGTTAGTTCGGCTACATGTAATGGTTTGGGATTCACGTCTCCGTCAGGAGTAGCTACATGACTCATCACAACCATCAGTTCGCGCTGTATGGCTGTAAGCAGTTCTTGATGCTGAGCATCCGCTGTTAGTTTCGTTCTGACGATTCCTAATAGTGCATTCAGATGGTCAATCTGTCCATTTGTTTCGATGCGGATATCGTCTTTAGGCACCCTCATCCCTCCTCTCAGGCTCGTCATTCCTCCGTCTCCTGTCTTTGTGCAAATCTCCTTCATTTTCAATAGTTCAAGTTATACCGTAAATTGTATATTATAAAGGTGTGTGTAGCTTGCAAATACATGATGATGGCGAATCACTGGTGTTTCAACTGGTTCGCCTTTCGCATTGAATACCTGAGTAATCGACTTTGGTTTCTCGCCCAGAAACTGGGTATAATGGAATTCGTGTCCACGGTATTCTTTTCCGTCAATAACAAATTGTCTGTATCCAAGCGATAGTTTTCTGTCAGCCTTTCGTGCTGTGATAGAGTAGGGTAGTACTCCACACATAGGCCATTCGCCCTCATCAGTCACAATAGTCTCACATAGATACATCATGCCTCCACATTCTGCGATGATACGTCCACCCTTTTCTGCATACTCCTTAATTGATTTCCTGCAAGCTTCGTTCCTGACAAGAGCCTCAAGATGTTTCTCAGGATACCCGCCAGGCAGGTAGAGTAAGTCTATTCCTTTCAGCGAAGGCACTTCTGTCTCTGGATCGAAAAAGCTGACAGACGAAAAACGGTCTAACACTTCTTGATAGACAAACGAGAAGGCCTCGCTATTGCGCGCTATGAGTACAGAAGATTCCCAGTATGGGAACGAAATAATCCCAGTATGGGAACAAAACGTTCCCAGTGTGGGAATAAAAAGTTCCTCTAGGGCTTCCCATCTGACGTGCTCTTCAAGCAGATGAACAAGCTCATGGCTTTCTGCCTTTTTCGAGAAATCGAGGCCAAGATAGCGTGAACTCTGTTCCAACGAAACCTGCTTGGGCAGATAGCCGAAGCATGCGATGTTCAAGTCGTCGCAGACCTGCTTTAAGTGTCGATAATGCTGCTCTGATCCCACCTTATTAAATATAACGCCCGCGATATTCAGAGGAGCAAGGTGAGAGGCGTTGGTAGAAGTGAAATGAGTAAAGCCATAAAGCAAAGGTGCCATAGAATAGGCAGCCGACTTCGCATCCACAACCAACACTACAGGAATACCAAGTATGCGGGCAATCTCGGCTGATGATCCCTTGTCGCGGTCATATCCGTCGTACAACCCCATCATGCCTTCCACGACACAGATATCAGCATCCTTTCCGTAATAGGCAAACAACTCCTTCACATGCTCTTCTGAAGCCATAAATGAGTCGAGGTTGATGCTTGGACGCTCACACACCCTCTCATGAAATTTTGTATCAATATAGTCAGGACCACACTTGAATGGCTGAACCCTATTGCCTTTCGATGCGAACAGAGCCATCAATCCTCGTGCAATCGTCGTCTTACCCGATCCGCTTGTTGGGGCGGCAATCATAAAACACGTATTCATGGGTGCAAAGATACAAAAATATTTACATATAACAATTTTCGCGTAATTATTTGTTGTTTTTTCGACTTTTGTTCTTCTACTATCAACATATTTTCGTACCTTTGCAAACAGAATTGGTAATTGGACGGCACGTTCCGTCTGATGTAAGGGAATCAGGTGAAAAACCTGAGCTGTACCTGCAGCTGTATACCGCATTCTAAAGGGTGAACCACTTGAGTGTCACTGAAGAGCATTCTTTGGGAAGACCGTTCACATCACCTTTGTCGGTAAGCCAGAATACCTGCCATGTTCTATTGTTTAATGTCAATTAAGACTCTCAGGTTAGGGGTCTGATTGCAAAATTGACAAATTAATATTGATGTGACTCAGACAGAATGAGACAATTGCAGTTTTTACTCATCATGACGATGGGTGTTATTGCTATCCATGTATCTGCTCAAACCTTAACTACAGGGAAGGGCATCACTGATAGTACACATGAAATCGGTGAGGTGGTGATTACCAGTACTGGTACTCAACATCTGCTGAAAGATACACCTGTTCAGACAGAGGTCATTTCTCGTAAGATGCTCGAAAGCTATGGTGGAAAAAGCCTTGAAGACATACTGAGCGGGCTCACTGCTTCGTTTGCCTTTGCTGAGGGCGATATGGGCAGCCAAACTCAATTGAATGGTTTGGGAAATAACTATATCTTGATTCTGATTGATGGTAAACGTATCCATGGAGATGTTGGAGGAGAGAACGACTTAGGACTCATCGACCCTCATAACATTGAGCGTATCGAAATCGTTAAAGGTGCCCAATCTGCTCTCTATGGTAGTGATGCGATGGCAGGTGTCATCAATATCATCACCAAACGTCACGATACTGAAGGTCTGTTGCTTGAGAATGCTACTCGCTTCGGATCTTATGCTGACTTACGCCAACACAACGGAGTAGGGTTTCGGATGAGAAAGTTTCAGTCGTACACCAATTTCCAACTCCAACATACCGATGGATGGCAGAACACCACAGACGAATATACCGAAGCGCAGATGATTCATGATACACGCAACCATACTGTCAATCGCTACACCAATTGGCAGATAGCTGAGCGGCTGACTTATACACCACGAACAGGTGTGGAGCTGTATGCTGATGGTAGCTACTACGAGAAACGCATCTCGCGTCCAACGGATGGGCATCATCCTTCGTGCGACGTATATACCTACGACCTGAAGTATCGAAATGCTTCAGCTGCTTTGGGTGGAAGATGGTCGCTTGGCGATCATGCGGACTATCTGACGGCTGATGTAAGTTGGGACAAGCATGCCTATTATTATCTCTTCACTGATACAACGTTGGAGGACGGCTACTATCGAGGCGTTTATACTCCTTATTATCCTTACTTCCCAGGACAGAAAGACCTACAAAGCGACCAGCAGCGAACAATGGCTCAGGTCAAAGCTGTATTGTTCATGCCTCATCAAAACACGCTCAGCATTGGTGCAGAATTCCGATACGACTATCTGAAAGCTCCGATGCGAGTCGCAAAAGGCAAGGCTGACGATTGGACAGCTGCTCTGTATGCGCAGGATGAGTTCGACCCCTTGAATTGGTTGAATATTACCGCAGGTGTGCGACTCATCGACAATCATGCCTTTGGTGTGCATGTCACACCTAAGCTTAGCACCATGTTGCGTTTTGGTAATTTTCGCATACGCTTGGGGTGGAGTCAGGCATTCAAGACACCAACCACCAAGGAACTGAACTATCGCTATGTGAAGCAGATGGGAGCTAACACCTATTATTATATGGGAAATGCCGACCTCAACCCTCAGACCAGCAATTATTGGCAGGCCAACCTCGAGTATCGAACCGAACGGTTTGCTGTTTCTGCAACTGGCTATCTCAACCGTTTGGATCATATGATAACCCTCATCAACGTACCTGTGAGCGATATACCGCCTGGGGCAACATCAGCCTTCTCTGGAGATGGCAGCATGAACATCATCCCTCGTATGTATCGAAATGCGGAGAATGCAAAGACTTGGGGACTGGATGTCAGTTTGTCGTATCAGATAACCGACGATTTGACCATAGGAGGCAATTACAGTTATCTTGACACCAAAGCCAATGTGTACGACACTTCTCACTCTGCATTCCATCAAGTCGTAATCGACGGAATGGCTCATCATAAATGGAACGGATATGTGACTTGGAAGCATCGGTTCTCCAGCAACTATCTGTTGGGTATGAATCTTAGCACACGCGGATCGAGCAAGCGCTATTATGAGAACGATGGAGACGGAAAGGCGTTCCAGATATGGCGCCTCAACACGACGCACGACCTAGGGCACGATAAGCGAACATCGTGGAAGCTGGAGGTGGGTGTCGATAATATATTCAACTTCAAGGATACCACTCCTCGTCCCTATCATCTGGGTACGACCACTCCAGGCACTACGCTCTTTGCCACCCTGACCGTCAAGTTCAACAAGGGCAAGAAAATTGTGAGGCGAACACAGAGGGAGGAAATGAAGGGTGAAGAAGAATGAGAGATTATTGGTTCAACTGTAAACCGTAAACTGTAAACTATCAATTAAATATTTTGTTTTATTTTAATTTACACATTATGAAGATTAAATCTATGATGCTTGCTATGGTAGCAATGATAGCAAGTATGGCGTTCATCGCTTGTAGCGACGACGACAACGAGAAATCAAACCACGACCTCTATCAAGAGGCAGTAACTAACACGGTTAAAGCTAATAAGAAGCACGACAAGGTGATACTTCTTGTTGCCTTCGGTTCTACTTGGCAGCAGGCTTACGATGCTTTTGATGCAACAGTAGCTGCAACGAAGGCACAGTTTAGCGACTACGACGTGTTCCTGAGTTTCTCTTCTGTCATCTGTATCAACCGTGCAGCAGCAGGCGAGAATGTGGCTGCTCGTAATTTCTATGCTCCAGTGTTCTGGCTGAATGCATTTGCCGACAAGGCTGTTCAGTATAAGGAGATTGTGATTCAGTCGCTTCAGGTAATCCCTGGTGAGGAGTACAAGAATGTACGCGACAGCTACATCAAGAATTTTGCGAATAACTTCTATGGTGACCTCGACGACGAATACCTGTCGAAGGTGAAAATCTATCTTGGTACGCCATTGATGGCTGAGGACGACGATGTTGATGTGTTGGCAAAAGTGCTGTATCAAAAGACAAAGTCGAAGTTGGCGAATGGCAATATCGTTGCATTCATGGGTCATGGCAACCCTGAGGGGTATGACTACTTCGGCGCAAACATCCGCTATGTGGAGTTGGAGACTGCGCTTCAGGAGATTAGTGGAAGTAAGCAGTATTATGTTGGTACGGTCGATATGCCCGATAACTTCAAGACAGACGTCTATGAGCGTATGGAGATTAACGGCCTAACTAGCGGTACGGTTTATTGCTACCCATTGATGTCGATTGCGGGCGATCATGCTCATAACGACATGGCTGGCAACGATGATGCTTGGGAAGAGGGTAAAGGCTTCACTCCTAACGAAGAGGGTGAGGTTGAGGATACTTCTTGGAAGATGTACTTCCAGCATCTGGGCTTCAACTGTAACGACAAGGTTCTGGATGGCTGCGTGATTGGTTTGCTCGAAATGCCTGAGGTACGTCAGTTGTGGCTGAACCACATCAAGCGTGCCGTTACTAACGATTATGGTTTGCTCGACTACTATCACTCTAAGAATCCAGAGGATTAATTTCTGGTTTCATTTTTCATGTTTTTTTCTCAAGTTTCAGCATCTGTCTTTGGGTGCTGAAACTTCATCTTATAAACTTTAAAACTTTAAGCTCATAAGCTTTAAGCTCCTAAGCTCTTAAGCTTTTAAATTCTAAAACGTTGAAACGATATATCGAAAAAAGAAAATCTCTGTTATTCTGCCTGATGGTTCCGATGTTTGGATATGGGCAGACTGACGGAGTACGTCAGATTGACTTGAATCCTGTGGTGATTACAGGTACTGGTACGTATCACAAGAACGACGACTCGCCCATTGCTGTGCAGGTGATTTCTGCGAAACAGTTGAGAGATGCCAAAGCGACAAATCTGCAGGATGCGTTATCGAAGCTGACTCCTAACATCACGACCCACACGAACGGTATGGGTACGTTTGTTAACTTCAACGGTGTAAGCGACGATTATGTGGTGATTCTGGTGAATGGCAAGCGAATGAGCGGGGACGATCGATGGAGCCGCATCAGTATCGACAACATAAAACGTGTGGAGATTCTGCCTGGGACGGCAAGTGTGTTGTATGGCAGCGAAGCGATGGCTGGTGTGATAAACATCATCACGGATGATTCGAAGGACGATGTGAGTGTGGCTGCCAACACATGGGTGAGTTCGAAGGGACGTATGACGAACGACTTGAATGTGGATGTGAATGTGGGGAAGTTGTCGAGCCAAACATCATACGCTCATCAGCAGGCTGACAATTGGCAGGTGAACAATTTGCAGGCGTTTCAGGAAAATGACGGGGTTGAGGTGCTGAAACTGACCGGCCGTCCCATGTCGATGGGTTACAAGAGCTGGAACGCAAGCGAACGTCTGGGGTGGGTTGTGTCGGACAAACTCGATGTGTATGCGTCGGGGAACTACTATGACAACACGACCGATCGTCCGCAGAGTGCCATGTATTTCACGCAGAAGTCCACCAAGAATGCGAATGGAGGTAAAGACTATAGCTATACATCCAAGCAGGCTTATACCTATGACATCTATCATCAGTCGTATGGGTATGGAGCGGGTGCGAGATGGGTTCCCAATGAACGTACGCATATTTATCTGGATTTGATGAGCGACAACTTCACATCCAAGTACGATTACTGGCAGACTGCTGAGAAACCTGGTTACACAGAAGTGAGGAAACGTACGCATTACTTCAACGAAACATTGAAGGGTATATTCCGACTGGCTTCGTGGAACAAACTTTCGGGAGGGATTGAACTGGAACAGTCGAGCCTTACATCTGCGAGTGATAACATCGATTCGGAGCATCTGGCTACCTACCATCTGTTTGCTCAAGACGAGGTGAAGATTGCAGACGGATTAGAGGGCGTGTTGGGCTTGCGCTATACGTACAATCGGAATTTCCATAGCAACCTGACTCCAAACGTAGCGTTGTTTTTTCACAAAGGTGGATTGAAGATACGTCTCAGCTATGCTGGAGGTTATCGCATACCTACTTTGTCGCAACTCTATGCTACGGATCAGGCAAAGACTACGAAGCGATGTACGGTTCCGAACGCTTCGCTCAAACCCGAGAAGAACCACTTCTGGAACGGGAATGTTGAATATAGCACCAAGTGGCTGAACGTGAGCATCAATGCCTTTGTCAATCGCATCCGTAACATGATAAACTACCGAACGATGACCCAGGCAGAGATTGATGGAGATGCTCAGCTCACACAATTCTATAACGATGGGTGGACAATCATTCGTCAGCGCGACAATATCGACCGTGCGAGGATTAGTGGAGTGAACGTGAATGTAAAGTTGTTGCTGCCTTACGGATTCTCCCTTAGCGGTGGTTACACCTATACGGACTCACGTGCTACTACGGTTACCCTTGATGCAAAGACACAGCAATTTGTCGAAACCAAAACTCCTGTTGACAAGAGTGTGCGTAATGTTGCCAATGTGTCTGCAGGATGGGACCATACATGGAATGGGTATCATCTGAATATCTCTCTGAACGGACATATTCAGGGTGAACGCTATTCAAGCACCTACGGATATGCGCCTCGCTATCAGCAATGGGACTTGAACACAACCCATTCTTTCAATTTCGCCACTTTCTGCATCGAACCAGGAGTGGGGGTGGAGAACATCTTCAACAAACGCGATACGAGGCCTTGGAACTCGAATTTCTCAACCATTCATCCAGGTCGTTCGGTCTATGTGAATTGTCGAGTGAAATTGTAAATAACCAAGAAGACCCACCCCCTTGCCCCTCCCTTCTCTCTCCCCCTAGGGGGAGGACGGGGGGAGTAGAATGTGAGAATATGTCAATGGTCAATGGTCAATAGTCAATAGTCAAATCGTAAATAGGATTGTTTTTTTACTATGAAGCAAATCATCATAGCAGGCATAGGTCCGGGAAGCAAGGAGGATATCACTCCTGCTGTTCTCGAAGCAGTTCAGCAGGCTGATGTCATCGTTGGATATAAGTATTACTTCCAGTTCATCGAGCCGTATGTCCGTAAGGACTGTGAGTGTATCGATACAGGTATGAAACGTGAACGTGAACGAGCTGAGATGGCATTCATGTTGGCCGAAGAGGGAAAGACGGTTGTGGTGATTTCCTCGGGTGATGCTGGTATTTATGGAATGACACCACTCATTTACGAGATGAAACGTGAACGGCAGTCAGACATCGAAGTGATTGCTCTCCCTGGCATCTCTGCTTTCCAGAAGGCTGCCTCCCTGCTGGGTGCACCTATTGGTCACGATATGTGCATCATTTCGCTTTCCGACCTTATGACACCTTGGGAGGTGATCGAACGACGCATTCAGGCTGCAACAACGGGTGATTTTGTCACAGCTGTCTATAACCCCAAGTCACATGGTCGTTATTGGCAACTCTATCGCTTGCAGGAATTGTTCATGCAGATGCGTTCGCCTGATACGCCTGTGGGATATGTTCGTCAGGCTGGTCGTGAGCAGCAGGAGGTGAAGATGACGACGCTTGCTCAGTTCGACCCTGAAGATGTCGATATGTTTACGGTGATTATTATCGGAAACAGCCAGTCGTATGTAGCCGATGGCAAGATGATTACACCAAGAGGATATTATCGCGGTGAGAGGTTAGGGCAGGGGGATGCGAAGATAGGACAGGACATCATGATGGAGTCGTTCCGTACGATTGCTACTGAATTGAAACGTGATTATCCGCTCGACCACAAATGGGCATTATTGCATGCCATCCACACTACTGCCGACTTCGAGATGGAGCAGATTCTGTATTCCGACCAGGGTGCTGTGGAGGATATGTATAAAAAGGTGAAACGTGGAGCGTTGAAAACCATCATTACTGATGTCACAATGGTGACGAGCGGTATCCGTAAGGGAGCCATTCAGCGTTTGGGTGTTGAAGTAAAATGCTATCTCTCCGATCCGCGAGTGGCAGAAATGGCACAGGAGCAAAACATCACTCGCACGCAAGCAGGCATCCGTCTGGCGGTTGAGGAGCATCCCGATGCGCTCTTCGCTTTTGGTAATGCACCTACGGCACTCATGGAACTCTGCGAACTGGTCCGCAAAGGAAAAGCACGTCCAGCTGGTATCATTGCCGCTCCTGTAGGGTTTGTACATGTGTGCGAGTCGAAACACATGGTGAAACCCTTCAAGACGATTCCAAAGATCATCGTAGAGGGACGTAAAGGTGGAAGCAATCTGGCTGCCACTCTCTGTAATGCCATCCTCACATTCGACGATGCTGAAGAACTCAAACCAGGGAGGGATCTCTAAGCAACAGTAAACTATCAACTATCAACGATGAAGACTTGTGACATCATAGGAATGAGCGACAGCCGGAAGGGGTGGTTTCCACCCGAAGTGATGGAGGTCATCAATAGGGGACGTGTGTTCTCAGGCGGAAAGCGTCATCATGAAATCGTCCGTTCACTACTGCCTGAGGGTGCGAAATGGATTGACATCACTGTGCCGCTTGAGCTGGTTTTCGAATCGTATGAATCGTATGACCATATCGTCATATTTGCATCGGGCGATCCGCTTTTCTTTGGATTTGCCAACACCGTACAACGCATGTGTAAGGGTGTCAGTATGAGAGTATTCCCTTCGCCCAATTCCCTGCAAATGCTGGCTCATCGCATGTGTGTTGCCTACCACGATATGCATGTCGTTTCACTTACAGGACGTGACTGGCAGAAACTGGATGAGGCGCTTATTGGTGGTGTGACGATGATCGGTTGTCTGACCGACAGGGTGAAAACACCTCATGCTATCCATCAACGGATGGTCGAATTTGGATATACGAACTATCAGATGACGGTAGGGGAGTGCCTGGGTAATGAAACAAAGGAATGTGTAAGTCGCTATGATGCGCAAGCCATCTACGAACATCCAAACTGTCTCATCTTGCAGAAAACGGACACTCGCACTCGGCCGTTCGGTATTCCTGATACAGACTTTGTTTTGCTCGACTCTCGTGAGAAGATGATTACCAAGATGCCCATCCGTCTGCTGACGCTTCAAGCTCTCGACCTACCCCTAAAACGTGTCTTCTGGGATATAGGTTTCTGCACAGGTAGCGTGTCTATCGAGGCTCGTCTGCAGTTCCCTCACCTGCAAGTTTGCGCTTTCGAGATCCGTCCTGAGTGTGAAGACATCATCCGTGAGAATGCCCGTCGTTTTGGTGCCCCAGGTATCGATGTCCATATCGGTGACTTCCTCGATACGGACCTCTCTGACCTTCCTCGTCCTGATGCTGTATTCATTGGAGGTCACGGAGGACGACTCAAGGAAATAATGGCTAAAGTGTTGCAATACCTTACTCCCGATGGTTGTATCGTAATGAACAGCGTGAAAGCTCCATTGGTCAAGACGGATAGCCACAAACTTTGGGATGAGGCCTGCACTGATCTCTGCCTTACTCAAGTTCCTTCCACTGCAATTGTTCTTAATAACCATAATCCTATTACTATATTAAAGTGTATTAGGTAATATTATTGTTTTGAATATTACACAATTATAAGAATTATATATACAATAAGTGTATAATTGTAATTACAGCCTTTCTGGTTGCGAATATACAACATTTCTACGAAACTACCAAAAAAAATGCGATTTTTTTCATTGTTTGAAATGGGTGATTTTGGGTAAAAAGTCAACTTTTTCAGGGGAAAAGTGTCCAAAAAGAGGGGATTATGATATCATCCATTTAACCTTTTTTTTGACAGAGCACCCTCCACAACACCCTGTAGGGCACTTTTGCTTTCAAAAAGTTAAAAAGTTAAACGGTTAAACGGTTAAATTAGTAGGAGATGGATAAAAAAAGGAGTCCAAGTAAAAACTAAAATTTTATATATATAATATAATATATTATATATATAAAATTCATTACTTTTCTTCATTGCAATTAACCAATTAACCAATTAACTTTTTAACCAATTGTTTTTGCTACCTCTACATAGCAAATTCGGGGGTATGAAAGGTTAAGATTGGAAATTTTACGAAATTATATTAAAAATACTATGTATTTTATAATATATTTCGTAACTTTGTATCGCCTAAGAGAAAAACAGGCAAGTGAGCCTGCATTTGCACACTCCTCGAGGCGACACATGCACAATCCCGGGCAGCGCACGTGCATCCTCCTAAGTTCGCAAAAACGAGGCAAAAATTAACCGATTTATTAACAACAACTCATCTAAAAAAACAACAATTATGATTCAGATTAAAGCTAAACAACAGAACGTATCGTTCGAAAAGAATGTCGAGAAACTCGCATT
>CACZXN010000039.1 GCA_902785075.1 uncultured Bacteroidales bacterium
AATAGTTCTCGCGGTCGGGAGTGTCGTCACAACCCGTCAGAACCACAGATGCGGACAAGGCCAAAACCAATAACAAAATGGAGTGTATATGTTTCATAAGCTACAGTTAGGATATTCCTATTTTATTAGTTATATTAGTCGTCCACAAAGATAGCACTTATTTTTCAATCTTCAATTCTTCATTTTTATAATCTTCATATTTTTTGTGTTTTTTGCCGTTTTTCTAAGTATTACCTCACTTTTTCCCCATTTTACCGATGGAAATGGTAGTTTTACAAAGAAATGTTTGGATGTTTCGGATATTTTTCCGACATTTGCACATAACTAAAATAGATTGGTATTATGAAGAAAATCGTACTGATGGCATTTGCTACCCTGTTGAGCATAACAGTTGTGGCTCAGAATAACGGGGTCAAGACAATCACACTGACTGACGCAGAGCGGACACTGGTTGAGCAGAACAGTGATTTTGCCTTTAACCTGTTTCGTAAGGCACGTGGTACTGAAAACTATGTGATTTCACCGCTGAGCATCACCTATGCGCTAAGTATGATGAACAACAGTGCTGAGGGCATCACCCGCGAGGAAATCTGCCAGGTACTAGCGGGTGGACAGCAAACGGGCTATGCCGATGTGGCTACGATGAATGGCTTCTGTCGGAAGATGATTACGCAGAGTGCCTTGATTGACCCCGATACGCGTGTAGCGATTGCCAACACCATCTATTTCAATGGTGACAGGAACGGGATTTCACTGAAGTCGGCTTTCAAGCAAGCAGCATCCACTTTCTACGATGCAAACCCGTCGATACTCCGTTTCAGCGACGAGGTTACGCTCGACATCATCAACCAGTGGGTATCAGACCAGACTGACGGCATGATACACGACCTGCTGACAGCAGAGGACATGAAAGACCCCAACTTGGTGAGTTTCCTGCTGAACGCCATCTGCTTCAAAGGAGCATGGCGCCTCCCGTTTGAAGAGAAAAATAGCAAACAAACATTTTTCGGCACGGACAACAAGCACACTGCTATGATGATGTGGCAGGTGAATATTTTCGATTATACACAGACCGACCTCTACCAAAGTGTCATCATGCCCTACGGCAACGGTGCCTACCAGATGACAATCTTCCTGCCACAAGAAGGAAAGACCCTTGACGACCTGCTGGCTGCCCTGAACGGTAAGAACTGGAACACTGCTTATTATCAGGACTATGAAGTGCACCTCAGCATCCCTCGCATAGAGACCGACACCAATCAGAACCTGGAAGACATCATGTCATCGCTCGGCATGAAGAATGCCTTCCTGAACGACAATGGTCACGGCTTCCTGGATTTATGCTACTTTGGCGACAACGAAGCAAACTCCGATGCGTGTTGGATCAGCATTATGCGCCAGAAGGCTCACCTGAAACTCGACGAGAAGGGCACAGAGGCAGCTGCGGCAACGGTCATCGGAGCGGTTGACAAAGCGATGCCCCCATCCGTATCATTTACTGCTGACAAACCCTTCCTCTATATCATCAGCGATTACTTCACGGGCAGCATCTTCTTCATCGGACAGTATATGGGGGAGGTCACTACAGGAATCGATGAAAATGTAAAAATTAAAGAATTGAAAAACGAAAGTATTTACAACCTCCAAGGACAGCGAATCAACTTCCTCCAGAAAGGCCTGAATATCGTGGACGGAAAAAAGGTTTGGGTGAAATAATTTGGTGGATTAAGTAAAAAGGTGTAACTTTGCATCCAAATTTAAAAAAGAGAACAATTTATGGCACAAAAACCGTCTATTCCAAAAGGTACACGCGACTTCTCACCTGTTGAGATGGCGAAGCGTAACTACATATTCAACACAATCAAAGAGGTATATGCCCTCTATGGGTTCCAGCAAATTGAAACGCCAGCAATGGAAAACCTGTCCACGCTGATGGGCAAGTATGGCGAAGAAGGCGACAAGCTGTTGTTTAAGATTCAGAACTCAGGCGATTATTTCAGGGGACTGACCGACGAGGAACTGCTGAGTCGCAATGCAGCCAAACTGGCAAGTAAGTTCTGCGAGAAAGGTCTGAGATATGACCTCACTGTACCTTTTGCACGCTATGTGGTGATGCATCGTGAGGAATTGGCATTACCTTTCAAGCGCTATCAGATCCAACCCGTTTGGCGTGCCGACCGTCCTCAGAAAGGGCGTTATCGTGAGTTTTATCAGTGTGATGCTGACGTAGTAGGCAGTGATTCGCTGTTGAACGAAGTGGAATTGATGCAGATTGTCGATACCGTGTTTACCAAGTTCGGAGTAAGGGTATGTATCAAAATCAACAATCGCAAGATTCTCACAGGAATCGCAGAAATGATAGGTGAGGCTGACAAGATTGTGGACATAACGGTAGCTATCGATAAATTGGACAAAATCGGCATCGAAAACGTAAATGCAGAATTGGCTGAAGCAGGTATTTCTGCCCATTCCATCGATAAATTGCAACCCATCATCAACCTTACAGGTACAAATGCAGAGAAACTTCAAACGATGCGCGAAGTACTGAAAGACAGCGAAACAGGACTGAAGGGAATCGAAGAATCGGAGTTTATCCTCAACACGCTTGCTCAGCTGGGACTGAACAACGAGGTTGAGCTTGACCTCACACTGGCTCGCGGATTGAACTACTATACAGGTGCTATCTTCGAAGTAAAAGCACTCGATGTGGAAATAGGCAGCATCACAGGCGGTGGTCGTTATGACAACCTCACAGGCATCTTCGGCATGCCAGGCTTATCGGGCGTAGGCATCTCGTTTGGTGCGGATCGCATCTTCGATGTGCTGAACCAACTTGACCTCTATCCAAAGGAGGCTGTGAATGCCACTCAGGTGCTGTTTGTGAACTTCGGAGAGCAGGAAGCTGCATATAGTTTGCCTATCATCTCTCAGCTACGTAAGGCAGGAGTACGAGCAGAAATCTATCCTGACGCATCAAAGATGAAGAAACAGATGAGCTATGCCAACGCAAAGGAAATCCCATTTGTTGCCATCATTGGCGAGACAGAAATGCAGGAAGGAAAGGTGACCATAAAAAATATGACCACAGGCGAACAACAACCTGTGGCCAAAGAAGATATCGTTTCCTTATTCAAGTAACGTTTATTTCTCAAACAACTTCAAGTCGATACAATCACCCATAGCCTGGTAACCATCTGCATTGGGGTGCAACCAATCGTTCTCGAAGAGGAATGCAGGATTGAGGCGGTCGGATTGTGCGGGGTCGCTCATGGCCTTATCAAAATCTATCACACCATCGTACTCACCTGAGGTACGAATCCAGTCATTGACTTGCTGACGGGCTTTCTCACGTGCCTCATTATAGTAGTTATTTCCCTTGAACGGCATGATGGTAGCTCCGAAAATCTTGATGCCCTTATCGTGAGCCTTCTTTATCATCGTCTTGAACGACTCGATGAGTTGATTGGCAGTTGACGGAGCATCCCAAGCACCTCCAAGGTCGTTTACTCCCTCGAACACAATTGCATATTTCACACCCTCTTGGTTGATGACATCACGATCAAATCGGCTATTTGCGGTAGGACCTAAGCCTCCACGAAGCACACAATTGCCACCAAGTCCCAAGTTAAGCACACTGAGGTTCTTAGTCTTCTTGTTCTGAAGCAGACGCTTAGAAAGGTTGTCTGTCCAACGATTCTGATGGTTGGTGGTTGTTCCACGACCGTCAGTGATGGAGTTTCCGATGACCGCAATCGCACCGAATTTCTTATTTGTTTCCACCAATAGGCTATTGATATAGTACCAATGAGCCGTCTCCGTAGCATTGCTGAAATCGTTGGTATTACCTGTAGCTATAAATGAAGATGTACGCGAGCCAGGATGACCCGTTACATTTGTCTGTGAGACCTTACCGAAATGAATCGTGATGGCCACATTCATGCGAGGTGTCATGCGGAACTTTACAGGGTCGGAAACAATTATTTCGCCCGATTTCATCGTAATTCCCTTAGCGCCATTAAACGTGAGTGCGGTGGTCGTTGATTCATCGATAGTTGGTTTTTCGCCCTGCGTGAGAGCCTTAGCCAACTCAACTCCGATAATCTCGGTTTCATCGGTATTAAACTCGTTTGACAACTTCAAAGAAACCACATTGCCTCCAAACGAAACCTCGACGATTTGACGGATGGAATTGCCCGCAAGATAGGGAGCAGGTGGTAGGTTGTGAGGTTCAACTTTCTGAATGGCAGTTGTCCATGTAGCGACAACATTTTTACTACTCTTTGCTGATATGAGCACTGATGCAGATATCAACAACGTACACAATAATATAAACTTTCTCATTTTCGATACCTTTTTTTAATCGTGTCGCAAAGTTAATGAAAATAGAAAACATAGCAATCATTTTTTCGTAATTATTCCAATCTTTGCAACATTTTAAGTCAAATTTTGGGGTAAAAGCAAGTAATGTTTCATTTTTTCAAACTATTTAATCAAATGTAACACCACAAAAAAGAAAAAATACATATCTTTGCAAACTAAAACTTATAAAAAGAATAATTATGTATTTGTTAGGTTATGACATAGGTACTTCATCAGTAAAAGCTTCGCTGGTGAATATCGAAACTGGAGTGTGTGAAGCATCGACTTTCTACCCAGAAACAGAGGCTAAGATTATTGCCAAGAAAGCAGGATGGGCAGAGCAAGAGCCAGAGGACTGGTGGAACAGCCTGCAGATGGCAACAAAAGTGCTGAAACAGCAAAACGCAACTGCATTGGCTAACGTGAAAGCGATCGGTATCAGCTACCAGATGCACGGATTGGTATGTGTGGATAAGGACAAGAAAGCCCTTCGTCCAAGTATCATCTGGTGTGACGGACGTGCTGTTCCTTATGGCAACAAGGCTTTTGAAGGAATTGGTAGCGAGCAGTGTTTGAGTCATCTGCTCAACTCACCAGGTAACTTCACAGCAGCAAAACTGGCATGGGTAAAGGAAAACGAACCAGAACTGTTTGCCAAGATTTATAAAATCATGCTTCCTGGCGATTTCATCGCAATGAAACTGAGTGGAGGAACCATCAATACCACCATTTCCGGATTGTCAGAAGGTATGTTCTGGGACTTCAAGGAGAACTGTGTAAGCAAGGACGTGATGAACTTCTATGGCTTCAGCAACGACCTTATCCCAGAAATCGTTCCAACGTTTGCGATTCAATCAACTGTCACAAAAGAAGTAGCAGAAACTCTTGGCATCCCAGCAGGAACCCCAATCGCTTATCGCGGTGGTGACCAGCCAAACAACGCACTCTCACTCAACGTCATGAAACCAGGTGAGATAGCTGCTACAGGTGGAACATCAGGTGTCGTATATGGTGTGCTTGGCGAAGTGAACTACGACAAATTGTCGCGTGTCAACACCTTTGCCCATGTAAACCACAACCAACCAGACACACGTCTGGGAGTATTGCTCTGTATCAACGGAACAGGTATTCTCAACGCATGGATGCGTCGTAACGTAGCACCAGAAGGAATCAGCTATTCCGATATGAACGTATTGGCAGACGAAGTACCGATCGGTTCAGAAGGACTGAGCATCATCCCATTTGGAAACGGTGCTGAACGTCTGTTGCAAAACCGCGAAATTGGCTGTAGCATACATGGACTGAACTTCAACATCCACAAGAAAGCGCATCTGCTTCGCGCTGCACAAGAGGGTATCGTGTTCTCGTTTGCGTATGGAATGGAAATCATGAAGGGAATGGGTATGGAAATCAAGACCATCAAAGCTGGTCACGCTAACATGTTCCTCAACCCAATGTTCCGCAAGACACTTGCCTCAGTAACAGGAGCCAACATCGAACTATACGAGACCGATGGAGCAGCAGGAGCTGCAAAGGGAGCAGGTATCGGAGCAGGTATCTACAAAGACAGCGATGCTGCATTTGCAACCCTGAAGCACCACTCAACAGAAACTCCTGACATAGCAAATAAGGAGGCTTACATGGCAGCCTATGCTCGTTGGAAAGAAATATTAGAGAAACAATAAGACTTATCACTAATTATTAATCAATTAAAATTAATTATGGCTAAAGAATTTTTCCCTGGAATCAAGAAGATCCAGTTTGAAGGCAAGGATTCAAAGAATCCAATGGCGTTTCACTATTATGACGCTAACAAAGTAATCATGGGTAAGAAGATGAGCGATTGGCTTCGCTTCGCTATGGCTTGGTGGCACACTCTTTGTGCAGAAGGTGGCGACCAGTTCGGTGGCGGTACTAAGACATTCCCATGGAACCAAGGTTCAGACGCACTTGAAATTGCTAAGAATAAGGTAGATGCAGGTTTCGAAATCATGGAGAAGCTGGGTATCGATTACTTCTGCTTCCACGATGTAGACCTCATCAGCGAAGGTTCTTCAGTAGAAGAGTACGAGGCAAACATGAAAGCTATCGTAGCTTACCTGAAGGAGAAGATGGCAGGATCAGGCAAGAAACTCCTTTGGTCAACTGCTAACGTATTCGGAAACAAGCGTTACATGAATGGTGCAAGCACAAACCCAGACTTTGACGTAGTAGCACGCGCAATCGTACAGATCAAGAACGCTATCGACGCAGGTATCGCTCTTGGTGCTGAGAACTATGTATTCTGGGGTGGTCGCGAAGGTTACATGAGCTTGCTCAACACTGACCAGAAGCGTGAAAAAGAGCACATGGCAACAATGCTTGGTATGGCTCGTGACTATGCACGCGGAAAGGGCTTCAAGGGTACATTCCTCATCGAGCCAAAGCCAATGGAGCCATCAAAGCACCAGTATGACGTAGACACTGAGACAGTTATCGGTTTCTTGAAAGCACACGGTCTTGATAAAGATTTCAAAGTTAATATCGAAGTTAACCATGCTACTCTCGCAGGTCACACATTCGAACACGAACTCGCATGTGCTGTTGATGCAGGTATGCTCGGCTCAATCGATGCTAACCGTGGTGACTACCAGAACGGATGGGATACTGACCAGTTCCCAATCGACAACTATGAGTTGACCCAGGCTTGGATGGAAATCATCCGCAACGGTGGACTTGGCACAGGTGGAACAAACTTCGATGCTAAGACTCGTCGTAACTCTACAGACCTTGAGGATATCATCATCGCACACATCTCTGGTATGGATGCTATGGCTCGCGCTCTCGAAAGTGCAGCTAAATTGCTCGAAGAGTCTCCTTACAAGAAGATGAAGGCAGAGCGCTATGCTTCATTCGACAGCGGCATGGGTAAGAAGTTTGAAGAAGGTAAACTTACTTTCGAAGAGGTATACGAATACGGAAAGAAAGTTGGTGAGCCTAAGGCAACTTCAGGCAAGCAGGAACTCTACGAAGCAATCGTAGCTATGTATGCTTAATCCTTACGATTGAATTATAATCCCAGGATAAAACCAAGGGTGCGTCGGATATCCTGATGCACCCTTTCTTATTACTGTTAAACATTAAATAATACACAAAATGAAAAGAATTAGTTTTGCTATCGCACTTTCGCTTTTTGCAATCATCTCGTTTGCACAAAACAATGATGTAACTAGTTTCTATGCAAAAAATACCGTTTTAAATTTCAATGACGGAAAGAGTATCGCGGGCGAAATGGAACAACCCAAGAAGTTTGATCCAAACTTCCATATCTACCTCTGTTTCGGCCAGTCAAACATGGAAGGAAACGCACGCATCGAACCACAGGACCGTGAAGGCATCAATGCACGTTTCAAGATGATGGCAGCTACCGATTTTCCACGTACAGGTCGTAAGATGGGACAATGGTACATTGCTGTTCCACCGCTCTGTCGTGAAAACAATGGACTAACTCCTGCTGACTATTTCGGCCGCACAATGGTAGAAAAAACCCCTGATAATATCACCATTGGAGTCATTAATGTAGCAATTGGCGGATGTAGCATCGATCTTTTTGACCAAGATAAAAAGGATGCTTACCTCGTTCGTCAAGCAGACTGGTTGAAGAACTTCTGTAAATCATACGATGACGACCCATACAAGCGTTTGATTGACTGTGCAAAAATAGCCCAAAAATCAGGCGTCATCAAGGGTATCCTTCTACATCAGGGATGTACTGATAATGGACAGCGTGACTGGCCAGAGCGTGTGAAAGTAATCTACGAACGTATGTTGAAGGATCTTGGTTTGGAAGCAGAGCAGTGCCCATTGCTTGTAGGTGAACTCGTTTCTCAGCAAGATAACGGAACCTGTTCGCTTCATAATAGTGTCATCGCTACTATGCCACTTGTAATCCCAACTGCTTACGTGGTTCCTTCACTCGGATGCCCTGGAAACTTTGACAAGCTACACTTCACAGCAGAAGGCTATCGTGAAATCGGCCGTCGCTATGCAGAGATTATGCTGAAGGCAGAGAAATATGCTGAAGCTGTTGCTGGTAGTAAGAAAAGTAAAAAGAGTAAGAAATAAACAGACATCAAAAAGGCGGCATATGCCGCCTTTTTGATGTCAATTAGCATCATCTTCGTCAGCCACAATGGGAACTTCCTTCTTGATGCTTTGATCAAGTGAAATGAGAGTTTCTGTGGAATCTACGCCATGAATAGCTTGAATCTTGTTATTAAGAATATCCATCAGTTGACTGTTATCGCGCGCGTACATCTTTAAAAATAAGGTATACTGTCCAGTTGTACAATGACACTCTACCACTTCTGGTATTTTGGCAATCTCTTCAACAACACTCTTGTACATTGAACCTTTCTCAAGTTTCAATCCTACGAAAGTGCAAGTAGAATAACCAAGGCTCTTCGGATTAATATGGTAACCCGAACCTGTGATAACATTTGTGTCAATAAGCCTTTGAACTCTCTGATGAATAGCTGCACGTGACACTCCGCATTCTACTGCGACATCCTTGAAAGGTATACGTGCATTTACGGAGATAATCTCCATGATTTTTTTGTCGAGTTTATCTAGTTTTTCCATTACTATGTAAATACTTTTTTCAAAATCTTTAGCAAAAGTAGACAAAAATGTGCAACAAAACAAATATTTTAATGTTTTTTTGAGCAAATTGGTTACATTTTGCTTTTTTGAGGGCTTTTTTTGCTAACTCTGCGTTACCGAGTGAACAATGTTGTGGATGAAGATAGTTTTTGAGGTTTGGTTTTCTATTTCAATGTGATTACTGCATTTTTCTACTGACTTCTACCCACAATCTCCTAACTTTTTTGTACCTTTGCATCGTTGAAATGACGAACTATATGAAACGATTATTCTTTTTTGCCATAGGACTCTCTATGGTGATATCTATCATGGCACAAGAAAAGAATTTATTTACCATCGATGACCTGATACCTGGCGGAAGGACTTACTATCAGCATTCCGTACCCGAACAGGTTTATTATGGTTGGTGGGGAGATGTTTTGGTAAAGTTAGACATTGAGGTTGTTACCCGACAGAATGGAGAGATTTTGTTCACTTTGGATGAAATTAACGCCATATTAGATGCAGAAGGAAAACGGAAAGCCAGCTATCTGCTGACCGCGCAATTCCCATACCCTGATCGCCCAGTTGTATCTGTCAACGCTGGTCGTGGATGTGCTTTGGTTGATTGGGTAGCAAAGTCGGTCGTTCAAACGTGGGAGTTGCCGGCTAATGCAGAAAACGAGAGCTTTGATCCTACTTCCGGATATGTTGCATATACGGTGAACCATAATCTCAAAGTGATGAAACCCGATGGAAGAGAAGTGACTGTCAGCAAGGATGGCTGTCTTGATCTGGTTTATGGAGAAAGTGTACACCGTAATGAATTTGGCATTGATCATGGTATTTTCTGGAGTCCTTCAGGCAAGTTGTTGGCATTCTATCGAATGGATCAGTCTATGGTAACTACATACCCACAGGTAGATATATCTGCACGTTGCGCTGAACTCGTTCCCGATAAATACCCTATGGCAGGAGAAACAAGCCACAAGGTAACTGTGGGGGTGTTCGACATGGCTACAGAACGTACCATCTATCTCGATGCTGGCGATCCGACCAATCGCTATTTCACAAATATTGCATGGAGTCCTGATGATCAATTCATTTATATGATTGAGCTTAATCGTGACCAGAATCATGCCCAACTGGTACGCTACAATGCTCAGACGGGTAAGAAAGACGCTGTATTGTTCGACGAGAAGAACGACAAATATGTGGAACCTATGCATCCGATTCAGTTCCTCCCTTGGGACAGCAACAAATTTATCTATATGACTCGAAAAGACGGATTCTTACATATTTACCTCTACGACACAACAGGAAGGGAACTTAAACAACTGACGACTGGTGCGTATGAAGTGATTAATTTGGTTGGATTCAACACAAAGAGTAAGACCATCATATACACAAGTAACGAAGCTAATCTATTGCAACAGAACTGCTATTCTGTAGACATGAAGGGTAAACGAACACTATTGGACGAAGGGACAGGATGGCATAATCTGAACCTTTCAAAAAGTGGCACTTATTTAATTGACACATGGTCAGCATCCAATGTGTGTAGAAAATATGATTTACGCTCAACGGATAAGCGTGGACAAGTTACCCACCTCCATGAATCAGCTGACTCTTGGCAAAACTATAAGGTGCCTGAGATAAAGGTGGGCACCATTAAGGCTGCTGATGGTGTAACAGACCTCTACTACCGATTGGTCTTACCAACAGATTTCGATGCAAGCAAAAAGTATCCTGCTATAGTTTATGTGTATGGTGGTCCTCATGCTCATGAGGTTGACGCTTCATTCCGTTGGGGAGTAAACGGATGGGATATTTGGATGGCTCAGAAAGGATATGTGATGTTCAGTATTGACAATCGAGGTAGCGAGCATCGTGGATTGGCATTTGAACAAGCCACCTTCCGCCAATTGGGTGTAGAGGAGATGAAAGACCAAATTAAGGGAGTAGAGTTTTTAAAATCTCTTCCTTATGTTGATGCCAATCGCCTTGGCGTACATGGATGGAGCTTTGGTGGATTTATGACGACCAGCTTGATGACCACCTATCCAGATGTGTTCAAAGTGGGAGTCGCTGGAGGACCTGTAATCGATTGGAAATATTATGAGGTGATGTATGGAGAACGATATATGGACACCCCACAAAGCAACCCTGAGGGTTATAAGAATACGTCCCTTCTCAACAAGGCAGATAAACTAAAGGGACGACTCCTTATTATATATGGAGGCAATGATGACACATGTGTGCCACAGCATACACTCTCGTTCATTCGTGCATGCATCAATGCAGATACATATCCAGACCTCTTCACTTATCCTGGTGACGGACACAATATGAGGGGTTCCGACCGTATTCATTTGCACAACAAGATTACACAATACTTTGAAGATTATCTCAAATAGAATATGAATATACTGTTATTAGGAAGCGGAGGACGTGAACACGCCTTAGCTTGGAAGATTGCACAAAGCAAGAAAGTAGACAATCTATACATTGCACCAGGTAATGGTGGCACTGGGAATGTCGGTTATAACGTAGCCATCAAAGCAGACGACTTCGATGGAATCAAGGATTTTGTTTTGGGTCACAATGTTGATATGGTAGTCGTTGGGCCTGAAGACCCATTGGTAAAAGGTATCTACGATTACTTCAAAAACGATGCACAACTGAAGACTATTCCTGTGATTGGTCCATCAAAACAGGGGGCCGTACTCGAAGGTTCTAAAGAGTTTGCTAAAGGATTCATGCAGCGCCACAACATCCCAACAGCAGCTTATCGCAGTTTTAACGGTACAACTATCAACGAAGGTATGGCATTTCTTGAAACACTCACCCCCCCTTATGTACTAAAAGCAGATGGATTGTGTGCAGGCAAGGGAGTACTTATTCTCCCCACCCTTGATGAAGCTAAGCGTGAGCTGAAGGAAATGCTGGGCGGGATGTTTGGCAACGCAAGTGCGACAGTGGTAATTGAGGAATTCCTCAGTGGCATCGAGTGCTCCGTGTTCGTACTGACAGATGGTAAGCATTATAAGATTCTGCCAGAAGCAAAAGACTATAAACGTATAGGTGAAGGTGATAAGGGTCTGAATACTGGAGGTATGGGATCGGTTAGTCCTGTTCCGTTCGCGGATAAAGTGTGGATGCAAAAGGTTGAAGACCGCATCATACGTCCAACAGTAGAAGGTCTTGCTGCAGAAGGAATCGACTATAAGGGATTCATCTTCTTTGGATTGATCAACGTAGGAGGTAACCCTATGGTCATTGAATATAACGTACGCATGGGCGACCCAGAGACAGAAAGTGTGATGCTACGTATCAAAAGCGACTTGGTTGACTTACTCGAAGGAGTGGCTAATGGTGATCTTGACAAGCGTACCATCGAGTTTGACGAGCGAGCAGCCGTTTGTGTCATGTTAGTTTCAGGCGGCTACCCAGAAGCCTATCAAAAAGGATTCCCGATTACAGGTATCAACGAAGTGGAAGGTAGTATTGTGTTCCATGCAGGAACAGCAGAGAAAGACGGACAGATTATTACAGCAGGAGGTCGTGTCATCGCGGTCAGTTCGTATGGAAAAGATAAGGCAGAAGCATTGGCGAAATCGTTCAAGGAAGCTCAAAAGATACAGTTCGAAAAAAAATACTTCCGCTCAGACATTGGAAAGGATTTAGGTTGAAGAGTTCAAGAATGACAGATATACAGGAGTTAAGGAAGAATGCTCAGTCAGTTTCAGCGTAGGTTGGCCATCAGTCCTACATCGCTACATACGGTTTCCGTCATCGTAGTGATTGCTTGGATATTAGGAGGAGGTGCAAATCCGACAAACAGCGACAGTATGGTCGGAGTATGGACACTTCTTCCTGATGGAATGACCCATGTGGGATGGTTCAACCATTCGCTAGCCATCTTAACGACAGTACTGATGGTTTACATCATCGGAGAGTTGAACGTTACAAACGTTTTGCTCCGTCTGAATTCACGTTCTATCAGTTTCACTTTTGCCGCCCTTATAACTACCTGCCTGTTTCTTCACGGATTTCAGCCTGGATATCTTGTCATGCTGTTAATCACGTTGTCGCTTTTTTACCTCTTTAAAACATACCAACAGGAGAATTCGGCAGCGAATGTATATGTCACATTCCTGTATTTGGGAATCAGTGCTGTAATCTTCCCTAAACTAATATGGATTACTCCCATCTATGTAATCTCATTCTATATCCTTCGTGCACTAAATCCACGAAGTGCCTGTGCAGCATTACTTGGGATATTGACGCCTTTCTGGTTGGTTGGCAGCATTTCATTCTGCTGTGATAAGATGTCAATATTCAACACAATCCTCAATCAGATGATTGCCTTTAGGTGGGGTGGTTATACCCTCCTTTCGACTTCACAAATCATCATGATATGGGTGACGTTTGCCATCTTTGTTCTTGGGACAATTGACTTCTATATGCGGATTTATTTAGATAAGACGCGTACTCGTGTCATCTACAACGTAATTATTCTACATGGTGCGGCATATTTCCTCCTGCTTTTGCTTCAACCAATTAGTATCCTTACATTGCTTCCTGTCACTTTCGTCTTTACAGCACTCATGGGAGGACACTATATTTCGAACGATAACACCACGTTGAGTAACATTCTGGTGTGTCTGTTTACTGCATTTCTCATTATTATGTTTATTCTTAACACATGGATTCTCTAAACGAGTTCTTCATCAGTTACGGTTATTGGGGAATGGGTATAGCTGCATTTCTTGCTGGCACATTCTTCCCATTCAGCAGCGAAGCGGTGATGGCAGCATTGCTAGTAAGCAGTTCTATGGATCCAGTTTTGACTGTAGTAAGTGGCACTATTGGTAATGTTTTAGGCTCAATGGTGAATTACTTTATTGGTTCACTTTGTAAACCCGAAACAGTCTCAAGATTATTTCGTATCAAACCAAGCCGTATGGAGACCGCTCAACGTTACGTGAAGCGCTATGGGGCTTGGATGGGTTTCTTTGCGTTTATACCTATATTAGGTACAGCTATCAGTATCGCACTTGGTATATTGAAAGCAAATGTTTGGGGTACACTCCTCTCAACGTTCATAGGAAAATGCATCCGCTATATTGTTGTAGCTTATTCCGTCTTGGCTTTAATATAAGTTGTTCATTTAGCATTCTTAACCCAAATGGCTATTATCTACCTATATCGGCATGGAGAGACAGAAGAAAACAAACGGCATGTCCTTCAAGGCTGTATGCCTGGTCATTTGTCCAAAGAAGGGAAAGCACAAATATCTGCATCCATAGATCACTTGAAACACTTAGGACTTGAAGGTATCCTCTGTAGCGATCTTCAACGTTGCAAAGATACTGCTTATATTATTAATAAGGTGTTAGAACTCCCTATAACATACACATCTCTTTTGCGTGAACGCGACTGGGGAAGCGCTACAGGTATGATTGTAGATGGAGTTACGAAGATACGGATTCCTGAAGATGCCGAGACAGTAGCAGGAATGAAGAAACGCGCTCAAGAGTTTCTGGATTTTGTTCGAAGCAATTATCCTTCAAACGTACTACTTGTCATCAGCCACGGACTATTTTGTCGATGCATCCAAGCTGTCTATCATCAAGTGGAGATTGCCGACATCACTCCAATGAAGAACACAGAAACACGTAAGTTAGAATTGTAACTCCCAATCTAAACTCTACACAATCATCATTGCTTCACCCATTGCTCTGGATTAAGTCTTGAACTCTCTTTTCGCAATTGGAAATGTAGCGTATAATGCCCATCGGCATCAGTTCCAACCTTACCCAGAGATTGTCGTGTAGTCACTTTTGCTCCTTTTGATACAGAGACTGCTGATAGTCCAGAATAAACGGATATGTAGCTTCCATGTCGCACCATGATGATGTAAGTTGCACCATACTGGAAGACGGAAGAGACCTCACCATCGAAGATAGAGCGAGCCATACATCCAGCTTCACCTCTAATATCTATACCTTTGTTGTCGAGCGTTACACTCTTTAACCCTTGAACGTTGTAGGTTCCATAATGGCCAACGATGTTACAATTACCTGTAATAGGCATTGGGAGCTTACCCTTGTTGCTTGCGAAGTTCGAAGATAGTTTTGCTTCTGCCTGTTCCGATTGTTTATATGCTTCTACAAGCGGTTTTGGTTTGTTAGCATCTTCTTTCTCTGCCTTGATAGCAATCTTCACCTCTTTCTCAGCTGTCTTAATATCTTTTGCGGCTTCGCTGGCATCTGCTTTTGCTTTTGCAGCCTTCTCTTTGGCAGCAATCTTCTCCTCTTCTGTAGCAGCTATCTTAGCAGCCGCTTCTGCCTCTTTTCTGATTCTATCAGCTTCTTCCTGACGCTTTTTAGCTTCAGCCAATTGACGTTCTTTCTCCTTACGGAGTTCTTCTGCGCGACGGGCTTCTTCCTCTGCTTTTCGTTTTGCTTCTTCTGCCTTCCGCTTAGCCTCAGCTATTTCCTGCTGAATTAAACGTTCTATTTGGGCATTCAGATCTGCTTCCTTCTTTTGCAGTTGCTTTATTTGGTTTTGAACAGCACCTAAGTTCTTGTTTAAGTATGCCACTTTATTCTGGCAGTTCTTTTTGTTAGCCTCCAGTGCCTGCTCTTTACGTTTCATCTCTTGCAGATTTGCTTCCATCTTTGCTTTGATTTCCACAAGTTCATCCTGCATTGCCTCCAGTTCCTTTTGTTTCTGTTTCAGAATTTCGCCTTGAACTTTCTGATACGACGAGTATTCTCGGATATATCGCAACCGTCGAATTAATTGACTGAGGTTATCGGCAGAAAAGATAAACATCAACTTCTGCTGAATGGTCTTATGGCGTTGCAGATACACCATTGCATTTGCAAATTTCTTCTTCTTATCAAGCAGTTCTTTCTTCGTGCGAGTGATTTGATTATTCAAGGTGTCAATCCTGATTTCCATTTGCTTTACTGCCCGATTCAAACTGTCAATTTGATATTGTTGGCGTCCGATACGGTTGTTGAGAATCAGCACACTATCCAAATTCGCTTTGATATTCTTATTGATAACTGCTATTTGCTGCTGAGACTGCTGGCGCTGCTTTTGTGTAGCTGCCTGCTCGTTCTTCAGTTGTGTCTTCTTGTCGATGGTTTGGGGTGTTTTCGTTGTGGTCTTCTTGGTGGTTGTAGCAGTTTTCTTCGTTGTTGTGGTTTTCTTGGTTGCAGTTGTTTTCTTTGTAGTAGTTGTCTTCTTGGTAGTTGTAGTTTTCCTCGTTTGGGCAAAACAATCCTCAGTTGACACAAACGAAATGACTGCCAACATACTTATAAAGATGGTGAGTTGTATGATTCTATTTCTCATTTGACGAGCATTTTAAATAGTGTTTCAGGATTCGCTTTCGTATATTTGCTTGGTGCAGAGCTGCGAGCTACCCAATCAGATGCGTTCTTCAAGGAACTGAGTGACATTGATAGCGAGGTTTTTTGATCAGCTGTAGTAAACGACATCGTCATCTCCCTTGGGAAGGGTTTGTTGTAGAACGATGTAAATTTATCATAGCTGAAAGCAAAGCGATAGGTTTGGTCTGTATTGTTCGTAATCAGTGTATGATTCAACTGTCCCTGCTTCTTTTGCGTTTCAAACTTGTATGTCAGCATTTTATCGATAAAAGTGATGTTGATATTGTCGCCACTATCTTGATACTGGAAATCCGATGCTTTGGCAGTTTTCTTTCCTGGCTCAAACACTTCATGCCAGAATAGGGATTGCAAAGTGTAGAAGTCGATATTGGCTTTTGTCAGGAAACTAACATCGCTATAGGGAACATCAACATATTGCTTGTTCACCCTATCGACAATCAATACACGAGTCTTGGTAAATTCCATCCTGCCCAACTCCATCACTCCTAAGAGAGGATCTACAAGTGATAGCTGGATGACATCGTCTTTCTTCATCTTCAGCGAACCGCTCGTTGAGACCGACTTCCCATCCACATCAACCACCACCTTCACCTTCGCAGTCAGGTTGGCTTGAGTTGAGTTGTTCGATGCCACCATCGACATATATTTATCAGCAGCAAACGTCGTGTTCGTGCTGACAATGGGGCTGTTTGGATTTACAACAGGTTTAGAAGACTTACACGAACTCAATGCAATACAAGTCCCGATGCAAATCATTCCAACTATCATATGGAGGCTCTGTCTCATGCTATCTTTCTTCTCAATCTTTGATATATTTCTTCTTCTTTATTTTCTTTTCCAACACAGCTGAGGGGGTATCCAGTTCTGCTGCTTGCTGCCACAGTTCCAACGCTCGTTCCTTTAATCCGTTTTTGGCATAGATGTCTCCTGCATGTTCTACAACAGTAGCATCATTAGCTGTCAAACTGTCACCCATAGCGTTGAGTGCCCTATCGATATAATCCTTAGCGTCTTTATACTTCTTCTGCTTGAACAGAATCCAAGCATAAGTATCCAGATAGGTAGGGCTGTCTGGTTCTTTCTCCAACGAACGGCGACTCATCTCTTCTGCTCGATTCAATTGTGACTCTTCGAGCGACAGATAGTATGCATAGTTGTTGAGCACCATCGCCTCATCAGGGCGGTAGAGCAGACATGAGTCGTAGCACTCGTATGCATGTTTCGAATCTCCCAACTGATGATAAGCGTCACCCATTAGGGCATACATATTGGTCAGCAGTTGCAGATTGGTCTTGTCGTTCACATACTGCAACCCTTTCTTGAATGTCTTAACGACCAAATGGGCACTATCCGATTGGAAATAGGCAACTCCCAGATAATAGTAGAACACAGGGTCGTCAATCGAGTAGTCGACAGCTGGTTTGGCAATCCTGATGATTTCTGCTGTGTCGTTTGCCTCTACAGCATATTCCAGCAGCAGGTTTCGCGCCATATTGCTCTCCGGATTGATGGCCAGCATTTCTTTGAGTACGGGTTTCACCTCCTCAGCAGGTTGATTCGTTGTGACCATGAATCGTGTACAGAGTTCCAGAATCTGGGTGTCTTGCTGAGGCATCGCACGTACTTTTCGGAATATCTCCAACAGCGGTTGAGGGTTTTTGTTCTCTTGAAGGGTTTGATACACCAAACCATTCAGGAATCGCAGTCGGGTATCCTCTTCCAACTTAGGACTCGTACATATTGTGTTCAACTGGATTTGGTAGAGCGAATCCTGATTGGTTCGCTTATAATAGTTGAGCATTGAAGACATCAAATAAATATTGGAAGCGTCTTCTGCCTCAACCGATTTATATACCTTCAACCCCTCGTCGTATTGTTCCTGATCCACATAGAGGTCGCCTAGCAACACTCTGTAGCGCAGGTCGTTGGGATATTCGGCAGCCAACTCGCTCATCTCCTCGAAAGCCTTCTTTTCGTCTTTCATCTGCACAAATGTCCTGAACTTCTCGATGCTGAGTTGCTCGCTCTTCCCCTCTTTCACCTCGAGCGCATCCAGCACCTTGATGACATTTGCATAATCCTGCTTCTCTTTATACAGGCTCTCGAGCATCAGGAGCACATCTTCTTTGTTTGGAAACTGTTTCGCCAACTGCTCCAACACACTGATTGCCTCATCCGTCTTTCCTGCGTTGACATAGAAGTCCACCAATGCTTCATGATTCCAATAGTTGTTCGGATCGTTTTGCGAAGCACGCTTCATATATTCGAGCGACAGAGAATCTTGTCGGAGATACTGCCAAAAATGCGACAGCTCGCTCTGAGCAACAGACGAAGTAGGGTCGAGCTGTAAACCGTGACGCAACAACTCAAAAGCATCCGAGTTGTTACCCAGCATCATCTGACGATGTCCCTCTAAGATAAAGTGTTCTGCCTTCGCAGCATTTGAGTCTTGAGCAGAAGCGCAAAGGGAAGTAAACGCTAACGCACACGTTAACGCAACTCCTAATCCTATGAATCGTACAATTCCCATTTTCACCTCTTTACTCTAAAAACTCTAAACTCTAAACTCTAAACTTTAAACTATTCCTACTCCTCCCCCTAAAGGGGGACTTAGAGGGGGTCTTCTAACCTCTTACCTCTACTTCCCCGTATGTCCAAATCCTCCAGCACCTCGCTCCGTCTCGTCAAGCACATCCACCTCACTCCAATTCACCTGCTCGTATTTAGCAATCACCATCTGAGCAATTCGCTCACCATCGTTGATGACGAAAGGTTCGTTCGACAGATTAATCAGAATCACACATACCTCGCCTCGATAGTCAGCATCGATGGTACCAGGAGCATTCAGCACCGTAATTCCCTTCTTGATGGCCAATCCGCTACGAGGACGCACTTGAGCCTCATAGCCAGCAGGCAGAGCCATAAACAACCCGGTAGGCACCAGGCAGCGCTGCATAGGTTGCAGGGTTATCGACTCTTCCAGATTGGCACGAAGATCCATACCTGCCGATTGAATCGTTTCGTAGGCAGGCAACTGATGATGTGATTTGTTGATAATCTTTACTTCCATATTCTTAAATTTGAATCTTGAAACTATCAATGGTCAATGATCAATGGTCAACTCTCAACTGTCAACTCTCCTTTCAGTTTGCAAATTTATGAATTAAAATTCATATAGCCAATACCTTTAAACATTTTTAGCATACTCTCAACGATAAATAGCTAAGTGGAAACAAAAATGGCAGAAAGAATGCAATCAAACAGCTCAATTCAAGGTAAAAGTTACGCGTTGAAAAAGCTGGGCGGCTGAAAAAGAAAAAGTAACAAATTAAGTTTAACCGCGTCATCCCTTATCGTGAGTAAGGCTCAAAGTAGTCAACTAAAATCGTTAAACTACATATAGATTTAGTACGTCCGCTAAAATACTATAGTACTCCTTAAGGCGCACTCGAGTGCGCCCTAAGGAGTACTGCAGTGCGCCCTAGGGCGCACTAATCTCCGCACCTATGTATTTATCACGAACTCATAGACAATACTCTGCTGATGACGTTGATTGTTGGAAGAAACGTTTAACCTTATTATGTAGCCCTTATTTATTCTTCAATGATATTTTGGAATCCACCCCAATCTGAAAAAGTCTTATAGAAAGTCATTGATTTATCATAGGCATCCCTTGTACCCTTGGGAACATATAAGGTCGAACGATAATAGTCTTCCATATTAAACACCTTATCCCAAGCATTAAAAGTATTACCAGAATAACACATTGGTGGTATCGTAGCTTTACAATGAATCTCTTTTGGCATAGAATTGGTATCAAATGCTCTACCATATATTTCTTCTACATTTTCCCCAATCGTAATAGATTTAACATTCTTACAACTAGAAAAAGCATAACTTCCAATTGTTTGAATACTATTTGGAATCTCTATTGTAGTCAAGCCATCACAATATGCATAAGCCCAATTTCCAATAGCAGTAACACTACTTGGAATATCAAGAGAAACGATTCCTTCACACCACATAAACGCACTTGACCCAATCGAGGTAACACCATAAGGAATAACTGTTGTCTTACATCCAAGCATAAGTTCTTTTTTCTTTGTGTCAATCACAGCATTACAATTGTTTCGAGAGTCCAAATATGGATTAGTTGGAGACACTTTAATAGAAACCAATTCTGTACAGCCATAAAAAGCACCACCACCTATAAATCTAACACTATCTGGAACAATTAATTCCGTTATTTTTTTACAATCCTTAAATGCTTCATTACTAATCAAATAGGTAGTATAAGTTTTACCCTTATAAGTGATGACGGATACAATCTTTTCAGTGCCAGTGAATTTAGATTTATCATAACCATAGACAGATAAATACTTATCTGTGATGATTCTGTACTTGATGTGATCAAGATTGAAATTTACGCTATCAATCGCCTCAAAATCAGTACCATTTGATGTTTCACCATTATCTTTAATAACAACAGGACGGATAACATTCAGGTCATCATCGTCTTCTGAACATGAGCTTACAAACAGGCACATAATGACTGCTGTCAGCATAAGAAACAATTTTAATGTCTTCATATTGGTTTTTGTTTTAAGCTTTTATTCTTCCTTGATATTTTTAAATTCCGACCAACCTTCTGCAGATTGATATGCTTCAAGCGAACCCTTAGGAACATATAGGGTTGCATTTGAGTAAACCAAATCATTTTCTGCTGCAAATACAGAAATAAGTGCATTGGGAGGAGTGGATGCCTTACAGTAAATGGATTCTAATCCTTTACACTGGGCAAAAGCACCATATTGGATTTCTTTTACATGATCGCCAATTGTTACAGACTTCAGTTCTGAACAGCCTAAAAAAGCACTACTTCTAACTTCAATAACACTATTTGGAATGTCTAAAGATTTCAGACTTTTGCAACCAGCGAAAGCCGATAATCCAACGACTGTTACACTATTTGGTATCTCAATCGACTGCAAATCTGAACAAGAGGTAAAAGCATATTCTCCTATTGTTGTCACACTATTGGGTATCTTAACAGATTGCAAGCTCTTACAATAGGCGAAAACACCTTCGATTTCAGTCACACCATCAGGTATTTCCACAGAAGTCAACCCTTTACAACCTTCGAAAGCATAAGCGGCTATAGATTGGACATTTTTTCCCAAAACCAAAGTTTTTGCTCCTGTACAATTCAGGAAAGCACGATGTCCAATGGATGTTACACTATTGGGAATGATAATTGCAGGTAATTCTGTACAATCTGCGAAAGCATGAGTACCAATCGACGTGACGCTGCTACCTATTGTCAAAGATTTCAAGCTTGAACACGAAATGAAAGCACCATCACCTATAGTTTTCACACCATTACCAATCATGACAGTTTCCAATTTGTTGCAGAAATCAAATGCATATTCTCCAATTGATGTCACATTATCACCAATGATGACGGAAGTTGCTCCATAGCATCGGAAAAATGCATGATCACATACTGAAAGAACTTTATAAGACGTTCCTTTATAAGTGATTGTCGCAGGAATCGTAACATTACCCTTCAAGTTTGCTTTGTCAAAATCTGAAACCTCCAAATGTCCACTTTCAATCGTGTACTTCACATAATCAAGATAAAAATTCTTGTCATCAATAGCAGAGAATGTACTTCCATTCGAAGTTGTTCCATCCGCTTTAATCTCTACGGAGAGATGAACCTCCTCTTCATCGTCTTTTGAGCAGGAGCTTACAAATAGGCACATGATAACAGCGATCAGCATTAAAGTTAATTCCTTTGTTTTCATATTGATTATTGTTTAAAAGTTAATACTTCATCCAAATGCTGCACTAACTTATAAACACAAGAAAAGCGCAGGCTATCACCATTCGCACATCAGGTTTAGGACGACCTTTACACACTATGGGATACCTGCACTAACTGCAAGTCTCATGTGTGTAATTATGCTCCTTACTTTCGAGGTCCTAATTCGATGTGCAATTGAGCATTAAATGTCTTGCACTCTTTGAAGAATGCAAGGGCAAAGATACAGCATTATTTTGAAACTACCAAATAAAAAAGGCAGAAAGGGAAAAAAAATTGACAGTTGATAGTTGATAGTTGACAGTTGCAGCCCATAAGTGAGAAAATAATATGTTATAGGGTCGAACATTGGCTCAACTCATATCGAAGTCATATCGAAGTCCCGCTTGCGGTGAAGGAGTTTGTCTTTAACCTTTAACCCTTAACCATCTTAGTTCTCCTTTTTTTAATATACGCGCGTGTGAGCTGTAGGGAATGTCGGCTAGGTGGTAGGGAAATCCCTACAAGGTTTAGGATTTCGGAATTTAATCGATTTCGGGCTTGCGGAATCAAAGAGATGTA